>CAZKOS010000236.1:0-4338 GCA_964554445.1 uncultured Spirochaetaceae bacterium
GGAGGCGGCCGGGATCCGCTCCGCCCTGCGGGCGCGCGGCGTCACCGGCGACGAGATCGGCGCGCTCACTCCGGAAATCCTGAAAAGCGGCGAGTGGAAGAACCGCGGCTTCCGCTCCTTCAACGTCGGCGCGCCGCCGGCCCGCGTCATTCCCGGCCGCAAGAACGCCTACGTGGAGTTCCTCGACAAGCTCAAGGACAAGCTCGTCTCGTTCGGGTTCGAGGAGTACGACGGCCCGCTCGTGGAGACCGAGTTCTGGAACTGCGACGCGCTCTTCATGCCGCAGACCCACCCGGCGCGCGACATCCACGACGTCTATTACCTGAAGAACCCGAGCCATGCCAAGAAAATCGACGAGCCGTACCTCTCCCGCGTCGCCGCCGCCCACGAGAACGGCTGGGAGACGGGGAGCCTCGGCTGGCGCTACCCCTTCGACCGTGACTTCACCCGCCGGCTCATCCTCCGCAGCCAGGGCACCGGGCTCTCAGCCCAGGCCCTCACCTACGCCAAGATTCCCGGCAAGTACTTCGGCACGGTGCGCTGTTTCCGGTACGACAAGGTGGACGCCACCCACCTGTCGGATTTCTACCAGACCGAGGGGATCATCGTGGAGGAGGGCGTCAACCTGCGCACGCTCCTCGGACTCCTCAAGATGTTCGCCACCGAGGTGGCCGGCGCCACGGAAGTGAAGTACGTCCCCGGCTACTTCCCGTTCACCGAGCCGTCGGTGGAAGTCCACATCAAGCACCCCGTGCTCGGCTGGTTCGAGCTCGGCGGGTCCGGGATCTTCCGGCCGGAGGTGACCGAGCCGCTCGGGATCAAGGTGCCGGTCCTCGCCTGGGGGATGGGCATCGACCGCATGGCGCTCATGGCGCTCGGCCTGAAAGACCTGCGCCGCCTGTTCTCCGCCGACCTCGAGGACGTGCGCCTCATGAGAAGGAGCTGAATCGTGCCGAAGATTGAAGTCAACCGCGACGTGTTTTTCAAGCAGATCGGAAAGAAGCTCACGAACGACAAGCTCATCGACGTGCTCGAGAGCGCCAAGGGCGAGCTCAACGAGGTGGACGAAGAACACGGCGTCCTCAAGATCGAGCTCAACGATACGAACCGCCCCGACCTGTGGTCGAGCGTCGGCCTCGCCCGGGCCGTGCGCACCTACCTGACCGGCGAGCAGCCGTCGTACGCGTTTTTCGGCGCGGCCGGCGGCAAGAAGAAAGCCGCCGTCAAGAAGGTCGTCGTCGACGAGAAACTCAAGAACGTACGGCCCTACATCGCCGCCTTCGTCGCTTCCGGCAAAAAGATCGACGACCCGGGCCTCGTCGATCTCATCCAGGCGCAGGAGAAACTCTGCGGCAATTACGGCCAGAAGCGCAAGGGCATCGCCATGGGCGTCTACCGGTCGGACATCATCGCCTATCCGGTGAGCTACGTCGCCGCCGACCCGGACAAGACGCGCTTCATCCCGCTCGGCCTGGAGGAGGAGCTTTCCCTCCGCGACATCCTCGCCAAGCACCCGAAGGGCGTGGAGTTCGGCCCGATCATCTCGGGCTTCAAGCGCTTCCCCTATCTCAAGGACGCGAACGGCGAAGCCTTGAGCCTGCCTCCGATCATCAATTCCGCCAGGCTCGGCGCGGTCGAGGCGGGCGACGAGAGCCTCTTCATCGAGCTCACCGGCACGGATAGCGACACCCTCCTCCTCGCCTGCTCGATCGTGGCCTGCAACCTGGCGGACTCGGGCTGGGACATCGAGCCGGTGGCGGTCGAATATCCGTACGAGACGCCGCACGGGACGACCGTGGTCACGCCCTTCTACTTCCAGAAGCCGGTGACCGTCCGCCTCTCCGAGGCGCACCGCCTGTTGGGCGAAAAAATCACCGCCGCCGAGGCGACCGCCTGCCTCAAACGCATGGGCAATCCCGTGACGCACGGATCGGAGAAGCCCGTCGCGGGCGGAGCCAAGGGGCATCCCGCCGGCGATTCGAAACCGGCGGACGTCCTCGTCCTCACCCCGCCCCCCTTCCGCAACGACTTCATGCACCCGGTGGACGTCGTCGAGGAGATCATGATGGGCCGCGGCCTCTCCTCCTTCGCCCCCATCTACCCGGAGGCCTTCACCATCGGCCGGCTCTCGCCGCGCGAGGAGTTCACCCGCCGCGCCCGCGAGATCGCGGTGGGCCTCGGCTACCAGGAAATGATCTACAACTACCTGGGCTCCCGGGCCGACATCGTCGACAAAATGAAGTCCGACGGCTCGGACGTGCTCGAAATCTCAAACCCCATGACGGAAAGCTACGCGGTGGTGCGCGATTCGATCCTCCCCAGCCTCCTCGCCACCGAGGCGGGCTCGGCCAACGCCGTCTACCCGCACAAGTTTTTCGAGGCGGGCCGCATCGCGCGCCGGGACGATTCGGAGAATTACGGCTCGACCACGCGCGTGTTCCTCTCGCTCTTCGTCGCGGACCGGGCGGTCGACTTCAACGCCGTGAGCGCCGACCTCTCCGGACTCATGTACTACCTGTCGCGGGAGTACGTCCTCGAGCCGCTCGACGACCCGCGCTTCATCAGGGGCCGCTCGGCCGCGATCAGCGTGAACAAGAAACGCGTCGGCGTGATGGGTGAAATCCACCCGCAGGTCCTCGAGGCCTGGGGCGTACAGACGCCCTGCGTGGCGGCCGAGATCGATCTGGATCTTCTTCGGAAATGATCCACTTCCCCAAGAGAGGGAACCACCCTTCGACTCGCGGAGGAAGCCATCCCGGTCTACACGCTCATTGATCCGCTCACTCAGGGCAGGCTCACTTAAAATTGTTACGGATAACACGGATAAGAAGTAAAGAGAGATAGAAAAGCGACGGTCAAGTTGGACGAAAGCGAGGGTGGACATCATGGACCTTCATGACTTTCCGGATGTCGCCCAAAATTACGACAATTACGTGAGCGCCATGATGACGCCCGACCATCCCTGCGGCGACCGGGCGACAATCGATTTTCACCTGGAGCTGGCGCGGACGCACGGCTCCCGCGGCGTGCTCGATATCGGCTGCGGTACCGGCCTCACGGCGATTCCCCTGGCCGAGCAGGGATTCGCCGTGACGGCGATCGACATTTCTCCCCCCATGATCGACACGTTGAATCTGAAAGCGGCGGCGAAGAACCTTTCCGTTCGCTCCATCTGCGCAAGCATGGAGGACTTCGATGCGGTCAAGGAGAACTCTCTCGCCTTCATCGCCAGAACCGGCTTCCTCCATCTCCTGACCTTCGAAGCCCAGCGGCGTAGCCTGGCGAACATCCGCCGGCACCTCGCGCCGGGCGGAATTTTCTCCTTCAATACCTTTTACCCGCATCACGGCTTTCTCGAAAAAGCGATGGCTTCCAGCCTCGACGAATATTCCCTTCGTGTTGCTTATACGAATAATGACGGGAACATCGAAAAGATATTCGAAAGCAGGGTGTACGATCCGGAAACGCAGGTGATGACGAACCGCTGGCGATTCGAGGAATACCGCGACGACCGCAAGATCGACGAACGGGTGCGGCCTCTTCAGATACGCATGTCGTTCCGACGGGAAACCGAGTGCCTTTTGGAGCTGGCCGGGTTTCGCATCCTGAACGTCTACGGCGATTATAAAAAATCTACGCCGCATTATCCCAGCTGGTTGATCTGGGCGGCGCAAAAAGTTTAGAATCGAATTCCGACGGCAAGGGGGCCGTTATTGACATCACATCCATCGCCGTTGCCGCCGACGCCGACATCATCGTCGGACAAGCTTCATCAAGGCCCCGCCGAATCGGATTGTAGAGACGCACGGCCGTGCGTCTCCACAATGACAGTCGATAAAGGAGATTCAAGATGGAAATAAATTCCGTCGCGATCAACGTTCCCGCCGACGCCAACATCATCGTCGGACAAGCGCACTTCATCAAGACCGCCGAGGACCTGGCCGAGATCGCCGTCGGCGCGGTGCCGGGGATCAAGTTCGGGCTCGCCTTCTGCGAGGCCTCCGGCCCCTGCCTGGTGCGCACCGAGGGCAATGACGGGGAGCTGGTAAATGCCGCCGCCGCGGCCGCCGTCGCCGTCGGAGCCGGCCACTCGTTCTATCTCATTGTGAAGAACGCCTTCCCCATCAACCTCCTGAACGCGATAAAAAATTGCCAGGAAGTGGCCCGGATCTTCTGCGCCACGGCCAACCCGCTCCAGGTTCTGGTCGCGCGGACGCAGGCCGGCAACGGCATCGTCGGCGTGGTGGACGGCTCGTCGCCCAAGGGCGTGGAAACCGACGCCGACCGCAAAGCGCGGCGGGAGATGATCCGGAAGTTCGGGTATAAACTTTCTTAGCG
>CAZKOS010000237.1:0-4321 GCA_964554445.1 uncultured Spirochaetaceae bacterium
TCCAGCGCCCGCGCTGAGCGTAGCCGAAGCGCCCCTCGACTCCGCTCGGGGAACGTTTTCGACTCCAGCGCCCGCGCTGAGCGTAGTCGAAGCGTGGAATATCACCGCCTCGTCCTCGGGCGGCGGCTCGATCGGATCGACGGGCAGGCCTTTTTCGTACTGGTCGGGGTAGCCCTGGGCCGCCACGACCACTCCCAGGGCGGATTTGTCGTGGAACGTGATGTCCAGCTTGTCCAGGGTGCCGGAGGAAAGCGCTTGGGCGATTTCGCCGAAATCGGTCTTGATGAGCGGGAGAAGGACCTGGGCCTCGGGATCGCCGAAGCGCACGTTGTATTCGAGCATCTTCGGTCCTTCATCCGTGACCATGACCCCGAAGTATACGACGCCCTTGTAGGCCAGGCCGTCCTTTCGGAGGCCGCGGAAGGTGGGCGCGACGAGCTCGCGCTCAATGCGTTCCGCGAGCGCTTCGTCCACGCGCGGGACGGGGCAGATCGCGCCCATGCCGCCCGTGTTCGGGCCTTGGTCGCCGTCATGGGCCTTTTTGTGGTCGGTGGTCGGCAGGAGCACCCGGTAGGTGTTCCCGTCGCAGAGGGCGAAGATCGACGTCTCCCAGCCGGTGAGGAATTCCTCCACCAGGAGCGAATCGTTCCGGAACACGTTTTTGCCGAAGGAGAGGAGCTCCTCGCGATCCGAGGATTCGAGCACGCCTTTGCCCGCGGCCAGGCCGTTCTTCTTGATGACGAGTTTTTTTCCCGGGCGCGAATCGATATAGCCTTCGAACCTGTCATAGGAATCGAACTCGACGGCTTCCGCGGTCGGGATGCCGTGCGCGACGAAAAAGCGCTTGGAGAACAGTTTGCTCGACTCGAGACGGGCGCTCGCCCGGTTCGGGCCGATGACCGGCACGCCCGCCTCCTGTAACGCGTCGACGGTGCCCGCGGCCGCCGGCGCCTCGGGCCCGACGAAGACGAGATCGGCCCCGATCTTCCGGGCCAGATCGACGACGGCCCCGCCCCTGTTCGGATCGACTTCGGGATGACACGGACCCAGGGATGCCATGCCCGCGTTGCCGGGGGCGGAATGGATTTTTTTCACGCGTGAGCTTTTGGAAAAGAGCCAGGCGAGTGCGTGCTCGCGGGCGCCCGAGCCCAGGATCAGGACGGTCATGCGGTTCCTCCGGCGGCGTCGATTTTGTCGAGCGTTTCGATCACCACCCGGGGGTAGTGCCGGTGCTCGAGCGCGTGGATGCGTTCGGTCAGCTCCTCGAGGCTCGCGTGCTCCGGACGCGGAAACGAGTCCTGGAAAAGAATCGGGCCCGTGTCGCAGCCGGGGTCGACCGTGATGATCGAGATTCCCAGCTCCTTCTCCCCGGCTGCCACGCTCCGCCGGACGGCGTCGACGCCCGGAAATTTGGGAAGCAGGGCGGGGTGGAGGTTGAGGATGTCTTTCCCGAACGCGTCCAGGAAATAAGGCGTGAGGAGCCGCATGAACCCGGCCAGGGCGATGCAGTCCACCCCGTGCGCCGTGCAATGCCCGAGCATCTCCCTTTCGGCCTCTTCCTTCGTCCGGTCTTTATACGATACCAGCTTGACCGGCACGCCGAGGCGCCGGGCCCGTTCCAGGGCGAAGGCCTTTTTCCTGTCGCAGAGGAGGAACTCGAGCGAGTGGTTCGTGGATTTCAGCGCCAGGGCGATGGCCTCGAAATTGGAGCCGCTCCCCGAGGCGAAGACGGCGAGTCTAGCCACGGCGCGGCCCCCCGCCGGCGGCGACGGCGTCCGTCAATTTTTTCTCCTCGCGCTCCGGTCCTTGACCGTGAACGGGTACTCGCCCGTGAAACAGGCGTAGCAGAAGTCGTCGGGGTTGTCGACGCAGGCGCGCAGCGAATCGATCGGCAGGAAGGCCACCGAATCGGCGCCGATGAAGGAGGCGATCTGGGCGGGCGTCATCCGGTTGGAGATGAGCTCCTCGGACGTGGGAATGTCGATGCCGAAAAAGCACGGGTGCTTGATCTCCGGCGAGGAGAGCCGCAGGTGCACTTCCTTGGCGCCCCCCTCCTTGAGCAGCCGGATGAGGATCCGGGAGGTGGTGCCCCGGACCATGGAATCGTCGATGATGACGACGCGCTTGCCCTTGATGGCGCGCTTGATGGGGTGGAGCTTCAGGCGCACGCCGAACTCGCGCATTTCTGGCGTCGGCTCGATGAAGGTGCGTCCCGAATAGTGGTTGCGCGTGAGGCCGTGCTCGAAGGGCAGGCCCGAGGTCACCGCATACCCGAGCGCGGCCGAGTTGCCCGAGTCCGGCACGGAAATGACGATGTCCCCGTCGGCCGAATCCACCGCGGCCAGGGCGGCGCCCATCTTCTTGCGCAGCATGTGCACCGAGTAGCCGAAGACGGTCGAGTCCGGACGGGCGAAGTAGATGAGCTCGAAGATGCACTGGCTCTTCTTTTTCTGTTTTCCGAAATCGATGTGATCGATGCGGCCGTTTTCCACGGTAATGATTTCGCCCGGCTCCACTTCCTCGGCGACGTTGATCCCGAGCGTGTCCAGGGCGCAGGTTTCGGAGGCGAACATCGTCAGGTCATTGGTCTTGCCCATGACGAGGGGCCGGAAACCGAAGGGGTCGCGGACCGCGTACAGTTTCTTGCCGAAAATGAACAGCCCGGAAAACGCCCCCTGCAGCCGGGGAAGGGTGTCGAGGAGGTTTTCCTCGAACTGCCCTTTTCCCGAACGGGAGAGAAGGTGGAGAATGAGCTCGGTGTCGGAGGTGCCGGAAAAGATGGAGCCCTGGGCGAACAGGCTCTCCCGGAGCTCGTCGGAGTTGGAGATGTTCCCGTTGTGGGCGAACGAGATCTGTCCCTTGTTGCTGCGGATGGAAAACGGCTGGGCGTTCTCGATGCGGTTGGCGCCCTGGGTCGAATAGCGGACGTGGCCGAGCGCCACGGTGGAGAGGTGCTCCTCCGCCAGGTAATGAGTGAGCACCTGGGACACCATCCCCAGGTCCTTGTAGGTCACGAGCTCGTCCCCGCGGTTATAGGTGATTCCGGCCGATTCCTGCCCCCGGTGCTGGAGGGAGAACAGCGCGTAGAAAAGCTTCTGCGGCAGGTTGGCTTCCTTCAGGGAGGAGATTCCGGCCACGCCGCAATAATGCTTCAAACGGCACGGGCATGAGGGACTGGTTGTTTGATTACACACACTTGAATCTAGCAAAAACCCGGGGCCTCGTCAACTCATGAAGCCGTCGGCCTGAAAGGGAACCACTGATAACACAGATAAGAACTGATGACACGGATGAGGAAAGGAGGAGGAGCTAACAAGAAAACCAGGAAGGCAGAAGGGCGAAAAAAGTGTGCGAAGAAAAGATGATCGAGTGCGTACTCCTTACAACCGTCTTGTCGCCGTTCCCCTCGACTCGCTCGAAACTGCGTTGCGAAATGCGCTCGGGGAACGTTTTTTCCCTTTTTTTCTTTTCTCATTCATGTCCTCTTCTCCTGGTTTCCCGGCTTCCTTATTGAACTTCTCCCTTCTTCCCTTCCTCATCAGTGTTATCGGTGGTTCCCTTCTCACTTGTCCTTCGAAAACCGGTTGATATACGCCGCCGCCGCCGCGAGCACCCATTTCCTGGGCATGCGCCGGGCCAAAAAAGTCATGAGCTTGTTGCCGAACCCGTCGCTCACGGACATGCGCCTTCCCAGGGACCGGAAGGCCGTGCGCACGACGTCCCGCGGCGTGCGCAGGCCGCCGCCGGCCGCATAATTCCCGACTTCCTGGAATTCGGTCCGGGTGGCGCCGGGCATGACCGTGAGCACGTCGACGCCGCTCTTCCTGAGCTCGTAGGCGAGGCCCTCCCCCAGGAACAGGTCGAAGGCCTTCGTGGCCGCGTACGTCACGTTGTGCGGCGACGGCTGGTTGGCGGCGATGGAGCTCAAGACGATGACGGCGCCTTTCCCGCGCCCCGCCATGAGCGGCGCGAAGTGGTGGGTGAGGGTGAGCGGCGCCAGGCAGTTGAGCATGACCATCTCGCTTTCCCGGGCCGGGTCGTTCCGTAAAAAGGGGCCGTTGACGCCGAAACCGGCATTGTTGACGAGCACGCCCACCGGCCGGTCGCCGACGGCGGACAACAGCCGCGGCAGAAAATCGGCCGCGGTAAGATCGAGCTCCACGGGCAGCACCTCGATCCCGTGCGCTTTCTCAAGCTCCGTTTTCAAGGCCTGTAAACGATCGATCCGCCTGGCCACGAGGATGAGGCCGAGGCCTTCTTCGGCCAGCCGCCGCGCGAACGCCTCGCCGATCCCCGCCGACGCCCCCGTCACCAGCGCCCA
>CAZKOS010000238.1:0-4288 GCA_964554445.1 uncultured Spirochaetaceae bacterium
CTTCGTGTCCTTCTCTTCGTTGATTGTTGTATAGATAGAAGTCCAGGTGGAAATTGATGTTATAATCTCGGAAATGAAGTCAGGCGGAGGGAGATCCCGGGGCGGCCTCGTCTTTGCCTTGGCGTTTCTGTTCCGAGGCTTTTCCCCACCTGAAGACCGCCAGGGCGATAACGGCGAAGAGGCCCAGGCCGATGATGATTTTTTCCGGTGCGAAGGGATTGTCACTGACCGCCTGCGCGGCGGCGGATGGCTGCGCCGCGGCGGCGACGGCCGGGGGAGCGCTTGAAACCAGTGCCGCGGCGTCGGGCTTGGGCGCGCCGGCGCCCGCTTTTTCTTCCGCGAACAAACCCGCCGGGCCGAAGGCGGACACGACCGCCAGAGACAATGCGACGACCAGCACCGTTTTCATCATAGCGACTTCCTCCTCGGAAAGTCATAAACGTGAACATTTTTGATGTCAAAAATATTTCGGAATTGTGGCGAAAATAAGGAGAATTGGGCGAACCGAAAGGGTGAAAACAGCCATCCTTGGGGTACAAACTGAAATTAAGAAGGGACACGGAGGGCACAGAGGAAACGGAGACCACGGAGAAGGTTGAAGAGAAAATGTGGAAAAATAAAGTAAACTAATTTATTCCCGCAACGCTGCGCTTTGTCAGGTATTTCCAATTATAATTCTTTGTCATATCGAGATTTATGCGAATTTCGGTATGATAAATCAAAAACGATTGAGTATATCTTCCTCCTCCGTGCGCTCCTCTTTTCTCCGTGTTCTCCGTGTCCTCTCCCGAATCCGGGCCTGCATTGAGAATTGTCGTCTTTCAGCGGACCCCCTTGGAGAACGGTTTCCAAATGTGCTACACTGGCGGCCATGAATAACGGCGCGTCACCGTTCGTGGCCATCGTCGACGATGAGAAAAATATTCAGGAGACGGTCTCCTACGCCCTTAAAAAGGAAGGCTTTCGGCCGCTCGCCTATTCCAACGGTCAGGAAGCCTGGGACAGTTTCCAGAAAAAGCTTCCGGATCTCGTCATTCTGGACATCCTCATGCCCATGATGGACGGGCTGGAGCTTTGCCGCAAGCTGCGCGGGCTCAAGGACGGGCTTCCCATCATCTTCCTCACCTCGAAGGACGAGGAATTCGACCGGGTGCTGGGACTGGAGATGGGCGCGGACGATTACCTGTGCAAACCATTCTCCATGCGCGAGCTCATGACGCGCGTCAAGGTGCTTTTCCGCCGGATCAACCATCCGGCCGGCGGCCAGGCGGAGGGCGAGGCGCTCACGGTGTTCGACCTGGAGCTCGACCTCAAGCGATACACCGCCAAGTGGAAAAGCCTGAAATTGCCGCTGACCATCACCGAGTTCATGCTCCTCCTCTCGCTCGGACGGCAGCCGGGGATCGTCAAGACGCGGGAAAAACTGATGGAGGAAGCGTATCCCGACAATACCTTCGTGAGCGACCGCACCATCGACAGTCACATCAAGCGGCTGCGCAAGAAATTCCTGCAGGCCGATCCGGATTTCAGCCTCATCGAGACCGTCTACGGCCTGGGGTACCGATTCAAGGCCGAATGAACCGGGCGTCGTTTGCGCCGGAACCGCGCCTTCCCTCGGCGGCGGCCGGAACGGACTCGAACCGATGAAGAGAGTTTTTTCCCGCTTGAAAACCTTCCTGACCCGCATTTCCGTCAGGCTTCTCGCCTTCAATGTCCTGCTCGTCATTCTGCCCTGGGCCGGCTTCCTCTTCCTCGACACGTACGAGAAACAGCTTCTCGCCTCCCAGGAGGAGTCGATGGTCCAGCAGGGCCGGCTCCTCTCCGCCGCGCTGGCGGAGCAGGGACCCCTCACCCAGGGCAAGGCGACGGCTCTCCTCACGCGGCTCCAGGGCCGCACCATCGCGCGGCTGCGGGTCGTGGACCGGGAAGGCCGGTTGCTGGCCGATTCGAGCGTGCTGCCGTCCGGCGACAACCGGGATTCGGATTCGCCGGGAACGGCGGAGACGGCGGCGCACAACGGCGACGCGGACCGGACGGAAAGCAGCCGGTCGTCGGACGCGATCGAGCCTTCGGGGGATTGGCTGTACGGCCTGTTCACCGGGATAGCGCGCCTCTTCCGCGAGGCCACCGGCATGCCCAAGCCCGATCTGGCGAGCGCCGATTATTACTCCAAGGACAAGCCGCTCATGGGTCCGGAAATCAAGGCCGCGCTCGACGGCCGCTACGGGGCCACCACGCGCTATTCGATTGGGGAACAGCGCCAGTCGATCATCATCTATTCGGCCATCCCGGTGCGCAGCGCGGGAAAGGTGATGGGCGTCGTGCTGGTGAGCCAATCGACCTATCGCCTCCTCCTCGACCTGTACGAGGTGCGCATGGGCACCCTCAAGGTGTTCCTCTTCTGCATGGTCTTCGCGGTGGTGTTGAGCCTGTTTCTCTCGAGCACCATCGGGCGGCCCCTGCGCCGCCTGCGCAATGAGGCGGAGGCGGTGCTCGACAAGCGGGGCCGGCTCCTGCGCCCCTTCCGGCCGACCCGGCGTCTCGACGAGATCGGCGACCTCGGGCGCGCCCTGCACGCCCTCACCGAGCGCCTCGAGGCGCACATGCAGTTCATCGAATCGTTCGCGGCCGACCTGTCCCACGAGTTCAAGAACCCGCTCGCCTCGATTCGCTCCGCGGCCGAGATCGCGCTGGAGGCCGGCGAGAAACGGGAGCGGGCGAAATTCCTGGAGATGGCGATCCGGGACGTGGCGCGGGTGGAGCGCCTCCTCTCGGGCGCGCGGGAGATCAGCCGCCTCGACGTGGGACTCGCCATGGAGCCCCGCGAGAAGGTGAGGCTCGATCCGCTCGTCGAGCATATCGTGGCCGGGGCCGCCCTCCGCGAAAAAACCCTCGCGTTCCGGTACCGGCCCCCGGAGAAGGCGGTCTCGGTGGCGGGACGGGAGGAACGGCTCGCCCAGGTGCTCGAAAACATTCTCGACAACGCCTGCGGATTCTCTCCCGAGCGGGGACGGATCGACGTCGACCTGTCGGTCGCCGACGGCCACGCCGTCCTCACCGTCGCGGACGAGGGACCGGGGATCCCCGAGGAGCACCGCGAAAAGATCTTCGGACGGTTTTTCACCTTCCGCCCCGGCGCCCCGGACAATTCGCTGCATACCGGACTGGGGCTCTCGATCGTCAAAGTCATCGTCCAGGGGTATGACGGCACGGTCCTCGCGCGGAACCGGGAGTCGGGAGGGGCGGCCTTCGAGATCCGACTGCCGTTGTTCGCGGAGTAGCGAGACCGGAGAACGTTTTCTTAAGACGGCCCGTTCGGCCCGCCCGCTTTTCCTTGAGCGCATTGATTGCTAAATTGAAAATAATCGGTCATACTCTTTCAAGTGAATAGTCGATTCCGGTGAGGCCTGCGCCCGTTTCGAATGGAGCGGACGGGCCGGAGGAGTTGTGTATGAAAAGGACGATCGGCGCCGGCATCGCCGCCGCGCTTTTTATCGCATTTTTTTCCTGCGCCACGGAAAAGCCGAAGGCAGCGAGGGGATATTTGGATTTTGATCTGTTGGTCGGGGCTGAAGACAGCACCTATTTACCCTTCGAAATCACGAAATCGGGGATTGCGGAAATCAAGGAGTTGTTCGCCAGGGATAACCTTCCGCCGCAGCCGTATAAGTTGGACTTTTCCGCGAAAACGGTTGTCCCCGCCGATGTGAAGTATCGAGAAATTCCACTCAAGGAAAATCAAAGAAGAGTCAACGAGTTTTTCAACAATTTGAAACCTCCCATCAAATTGGGAAAAGTGCAGGACAATAAAGTGATCATTTGCGGCCCGTATCTGTCCGCAATACTCAAAAAGGGCGGGATCCTCAAGGAACTCGAACACACGAAAATCAACGGATCGCTGATTTTCTTCCATAAACAGGATGTCCTTGTGGAATACGCGATTAAGGCGGAATCACTGCCCAGAATCTATATTTTCATACGGAACCTCCTTTTTTGCGATGGTGAGATTACCGTCCGAAAACTCAACCCCCGGGAACTCGATTGGTACTGGGTGTCGAATAGCTATCAAATCGACGAGCCGATCTATGTTTTCCAAAACAGCGCCCATAAAGTCATGATTCACTTCAACCCGGAAGGCCAGATTTTTTTCCTGGAGCTTTTTGATACCCTCACTTGGCAAGTGCCGGCGGCCAAATAACAGGGTATTGTACGACCGATTCACCCGCCGCCGTGTTATACTCAATAGCAAATGGTTTTCTATTTCCGGAACCGACGTTATACACTATCT
>CAZKOS010000239.1:0-4280 GCA_964554445.1 uncultured Spirochaetaceae bacterium
TCAGGCGCGAGGGTGACGCCATCGTCATCGATAAATACGAAGACGGGCGCTTCAAGGGATCCGTTCCCCTCATCGATTTACACGACTGAACCAACTTCTTCAGTTCCTCCGATAATAATCAGTTCAGATCCGCTTGCGGCGCGGCTCAAGGCGCCCGTTCCGGTATCGGTCTCCGGCTGAACGTCTGAAAATATCTCAGGCACGCGTCGCGGTAAGTGCCCGCGTCGGCCTCGTGCTGCCGGAGCTTGGCCGCCACCGCGGCAAACCGCTTTTCGTCCACGAGTCCTTTCAACGAATCCCACTGCGCGCGCATGGCGCTGACGTACGCTACGCCCCGGTTGTAGCGGAAACAGAGCTCTTCCCAGAAGGTCCGGCCGGACTTCATCTTCCGGTCCCACGGCACGTGGTGAAACCAGCAGAGCAGGTTCTCGGGACAGGCGTCGACGTCGTCGAAGACACCGCCGACCGCCGGGAAGTACTGGCCGACGAAATTCGAGCCCCGCGCGCTCCGGTCGTACCCCAGACCCGCGGCGTCGGCGCGGTGAAAATAGGTCGGGCTCCAGTCCTCGTGCCCGGGCACGGTGTCGTCCGGCTGCGGGCCGTAGTGATGGTCGCGGGCCATGAGGTGGCCCAGGCCGAGCGGGTCCATGTAGTCGACGCAGGCCTCGCGCGAACCGGCCATCATGGCCGTGATCGTACCGACCAGCCGCCCGTCATTGCCCCAGGTCATCCGTGTCCACTCTTCGGCCACGGCCTGCGCCGAAAGCGTGTAGTCCCACGCCAGCCGGCCGAAGGCGTACCAGTTGGCCTGGGCGAAGTCCTGCCCGGTCCAGTTGCGGTCGCTCCCGGTATTGGCCACCCCGGCGATGACGGTCCGCTCGTAACCGTGGGCCGTCCCGTCGACGACGGCCGAGACGTTAAAGCCGCCTCCCGTGTCCGCGTCGAGGACTTCCTTCCACAGGGGAGCGAGATAGACGAGCTGAACGTCCTGCCCGGTGTATTCCTGCGTTAGCTGAACCTCGAGCGCGAGGGGGGTCCGCGGCATCTTCCCGAAAAGCGGATTGAACGGCTCCCGCGGCTGGTAATCGAGCGGCCCGTTCTTCACCTGGACCACCACGTTCGGCTCGAACGCCCCGTCGCGGGGAACGAATTCCTTGCAGGCCCGCTTCAACCGGTCCGGATCCACCTCCGGATCGTAGACGAAGGCGCGCCAGAGGACGATGCCGCCGCGCGGCGCGAGGGCGCGGGCCAGGAGGTTCGCGCCCGCGGCGTGATTGCACCCGTAATCCTTCGGCCCCGGCTCGCCCTCGGAGTTGGCCTTGACGACGAATCCGCCGAAGTCGGGAATCGAGGAGTAGATCTCGTCGACCTTCGCCTTCCACCATTCGAGGACCGCCGGGTCGGCGGGATCGGCGGTCGGCAATCCGCCGACGGTGACCGGCGCCGAGAAGTTGGCGGACAAGAAGACGCGGATGCCGTACGGGCGGAAAAGGTCGGCCAGGGCCTTTTCCTTCCGGAGGTAGGCGGGGGTCAGGAATTTCCGGTCGGCATTGACGTTGTTGAGCGCCGCGCCGTTCAGGCCGACAGAGGCGCAGGCCCGCGCGTAGACCTCGTACCTCGGGTCCACGCGGTCGGGCAACTCGTCCCACCGCCAGACATTGCCGCCCGCGTAGCAGCGGGTCTCTTCCCAGTGGTCGAGCATGCGCAGGCCGATGCGCGGTTTTTCCGCGACGTCGAGCCCGGAAAGCGGGCGCCCGGTCTGGAGGAGCCGCAGAAACGCAAAGGTCCCGTAGAGGACGCCGGTCTCGCCCGGGGAGGCGATGACGATCAGCGGACGGCCGTCGCTTTCGGCGGAGACGATGAGAAAACCTTCCCGACCCAGGGACGCGAGTTTTTTTTCGAGCCCGAGCCTTCTCACCGCCGGCGAGCTTTCGGGCGTGCCCGCGGCCACGGTCCCGGCCCCGGGCGCGGCCGATCCGGCGTCCAGGAACGGAACTTCCTTCCCCAAGAGCCCGGCCAGCCCGCGGGCCAGCTCCACACCCGCGGCCGCGAGCGTGGGCGAGGACGCGCGATTCCCCACCGCGATCGCGGTCAGGGCGTTCCGGTACTCGGCCAGCCTTGCGGCGTCGGCCGTCAGGCGGTAGCGCAGCCAGAGCTCGGAGCCGTCCTCGACGGGATCGGAGGGCGAAGGAAATGGAAGCAACTGGGTAAAAAGCGGGCCTCGATGGGGATTCACCTTTTCCTCCGGGGTGGGTTGGCTCTCCAGGGACGACGCGGCAAAAGGTGACGATAACATTTTGGACGGCGCGGGACAAGGCGATCACACGCTCTGCGGCAAACGCCCGCGTCCGGAGAATCCTCGCGCACGGCGTCAGGCGCGACGGCGGCGGACAACAAGACAAACCAGGGAGGAGAGAAAAGTATCAGCGGAAATCGAATTTTTTCGTTTTGAAGAGCTCGAGGCAGACCTCGGCGACGTCCGGATCGTATTTTTTTCCTTTTTCCGTCTCGATTTCGGCGAGGGCCTTATCGACGCCCAGCGCGGCGCGGTACGGCCGGTGGGAGGCCATCGCCTCCACCACGTCGGCGACGGCGATGATCCTGGCCTCGAGCATGATATCGTCCGCCTCGATTCCCCGCGGGTAGCCGGAGCCGTCCATCCGCTCGTGGTGCTGCATGACGATATCGGCGATCGGCCACGGGAAATCGATGTTTCTGAGGATGTCGTACCCCACTTCCGGGTGCTTCTTGACCAGGTTGTACTCGAGGTCGGTGAGCTTGCCGGGCTTGCTCAATATTTCCGACGGGATGGCGATCTTGCCCACGTCGTGGATCACCCCCGCCAGCCGGATGCCGTCCACCCGGTCCTCGGCGAGCTTCATTTCCGTGCCGATGGTGCGGGCCAGGTCGGCCACCCGGCGCTGGTGGCCGGCGGTGTACGGATCGCGCTTTTCCACCGTGTAGGCCATCGCCTGGATCATGCCCCCCATCGCCATGCGCAGCTTCTCGAGCGTTTCGACCGTCTTCGCCTCGGCCTCCAGCTTTTTGGTGATGTCGCGGATGACCACCACCGAGCCCGAGACGCGGTCGCGGGTGTCGACCAGGTTCGTCTGGGTCGTGTCGACCGGGACGATGTCGTTGTTCTTGGACACGAGCAGCTGGTTGGCGCGCTGGATGAACATTTCGGTCTTGATCCGGTCCTGGATCATCTGGTCGGTCGTGCCGAAATTCTTGTCGTCGATGATCCGGTAGATGTCGAAGACGTTCCTCCCCAGGGCCTCGGTCTGTTCATAGGCGGTCAGGGTTTCCGCCACGGGGTTCATGAACGTGACCTTGCCCGAGTCGTCCGTCACGATCACCGCGTCGCTGATGCTCCGCAGGATGGTCGTGAGCCATTGCTCGCGCTCCTTGAGGCGCCGCTCCATTTCGTACCGGTAGACGGCCATCTGAATGGTCGAGTGCAGCTCCGCGTCCTCGAACGGCTTGATGATGTAGCCGAACGGCTCGGACAGCTTGGCGCTGTGCAGGGTGTCTTCGTCCGCGTAGGCGGTGAGAAAGACGACGGGAATGTGGACGTGCTCGCGGATGTGCCGCGCGACGTCGATGCCGTTCATCTTGCCCTTGAGCATGATGTCCATGAGCACGAGGTCGGGCTTCAGATCCTCCGCCCGGCGGATGGCCTCCTCGCCGGTCCCGACGATGTCCACCACGTCGTAGCCGAAGCCCTTGAGGCTGCCTTTGATGTCTTTGGCGACGATGTTCTCGTCTTCGACGATCAAGATTTTCATTTTATCCTTATCCACCGATTCTGCCCCGTTCTTCAATAATGACACTCTTTTCCCGCTCCATCGTCCTCTACCCGCCCGACCGTCGCTCTGTTTGGGGGAATAAAAATATAGCAAAATTTTAATGTAGTCACCCTTAAAAGTCAAATTTTTCAAAAATGAGTGAAAAGCCACATATCCTCCGTGTCATTCGCCCTTGACCAATACCGGTCCGAAGCTACAATACGGGCATCGACCGGCGCCATCGTCATAACCGGTCGCGGAGGAATTCATGGATAAAACCGATTTTCACTTCGAGCTTGAAATGTCGGTCCGCGACTACGAGCTCGATCTCGAAGGCATCGTCAACAACTCCGTCTATCTCAATTATCTCGAGCACGCCAGGCATCAATTCATGCGCGAGTTGGGCCTCGATTTTTCAAAGCTTCACACGGAGGGCATAGACGCGGTGGTGACACGGATCGAAATCGATTACCATTCCCCCCTCCGCAGCGC
>CAZKOS010000240.1:0-4275 GCA_964554445.1 uncultured Spirochaetaceae bacterium
CTCTACAATCATTCTCTTTTTGGCGGTCACCTGAGTTCGGTGAGCGCGGCCGGCAACGCGCGCAGATTGCGGATGACGCCGGGGCCGTCCTGGTGTTCCCCCTCCCGGTCGATCAGTACGGCGTGCAGGCCGCAGCGCCGCGCGCCCTCCACGTCCCAGTCCGGCCGGTCGCCGATCATGACGGCCTCCTCCGGCCGCGCCCCGAGGAGCCGGAGCGCATAATGGAAAACGGCCGGGTGCGGTTTACGGAAGCCCACGTCCGTGCAGAAAACGAGGCGTGTGAAAAACCGGATCAGGTCGTAGCGCCTGATGTCGTCCCTGAAGTACGAGGGCGGGCAGCCCCACGGCATATTGGAAACCAGGGCGAGCGTATGCGTCCGGCTCACTTCCTCGAGTACCGGGCGGGTGTCCTCATACAGCGACGAAGTGGCGAGGAGCGGCGTCATGAAGAGGTCGAGCAGACCGAGCCGGACCACCTCGCCCTCTGGTACGCCCAGGACGAACGCCAGCCGCCGCGCGAGCGGCCGTACGGAAAGGTCTTCGTTCTCCCGGCCTTGTTCGAGCATGGCGCTGCGGCATTCGTCCGCGGACCTGGTGAGGCGGTCGCCGAGAGCGGTCATGAGCGAGTCCAGGATGCCGGGCCGCATCGCCTCGAAATCCTTTTTCGTGTAGTAGTGGACGAGGGTCTGTCCCAGGTCGAAGAGGAGGAATTTGATCATGGACCGATTGTACCGGAATCCGCACCCGGTTCAAGGGGTCGGGGGAGAAAGAGGAGATCACCCGGTTTTAAGAAGCCCCGCCGGCCGTCTTTTGTTACCTGTAATACTCATCCTTGTTCACGCCGTCGTACCTGCCCGTCGCCAGGCAGCAGTTCCTGAAAGCGCTTCCCGCTGCCGCAAGGACACGGGTCGTTCCTCCCGAGCTTTTCATGCAGTTCCTTGAAAGCCGCGGACAACGCGCACGCCGTGTTTGACGTGCGTTTCTGAGGGGAAGCCTTTCCTGCGTTTGGAGGTTGGTCTAAAAGCCGTTGTCTTGGAAGAAATTATCGTTTTGCATATGAGACTCCCTTCTCGGACCGGCGGGGTCGATGAGGGTAGGGAGTTATACCATGGTGGTGCCAAAATAATCAAGTGGAGACATTTTTTTTGTTATTTCAGGCTAAACCGGTGCGGGGATAATTCCCACGACAAACTCGTCCCTCAGCCTTCGACAGGCCTGTCCTGAGCGAAGCCGAAGGGCTCAGTCTGACTTTTTCCCTCAGCCCTCTCTCTTCATTCGCGCTCATTCGCGCCATACATGTCTTCCCCCCCTCTTCGCGCCATACATGCCTTCCCTCTTCTTCGCGCCATCATTCCTCGATCACGACCGGCGCCCCCGTCACCGGGTGCGGGATCACGAGCACGTCGGCGCCGTAGACTCGCTTGACGGTCTCCCGGGTGATCACCTCGGCGGGCGCGCCCTCGGCGGCGAGGCGGCCGCGGTCGAGGAGGATGACGCGGTCCGCGTAGCGGGCGGCGGAATTGAGGTCGTGGAGGGCGGCGACGACGGTGAGTCCCTTTTCGCGCTGCATCTTCTTGAGGAGGGCGAGGATGTCGTGCTGGTGGGAGAGGTCGAGGTGGGCGGTCGGCTCGTCGAGGAGGAGGAGGCCCGCGTCCTGGGCCAGGGCCTGGGCGAGCATGACGCGCCGCAGCTCGCCGCCGGACAGGGCGGTCACGTCGCGGCGCCGCAGGTGGACGGTGTCCGTGAGCGCGAGCGCCTCGTCGACCCTCGCCCGGTCGGCGCTTCCCTCGCGCTCAAGGAAGGCCAGGTGCGGGGCGCGGCCCATGAGCACGATCTCCTCCACCGTAAAGGCGGCCTCGGGCTGGGCGTTCTGGGCGACGGTGGCCAGCCGGCGCGCGACCTCGGCGCGGCTGTAGGAGAGAAGATCCCGTCCGTCCAGGAAGACGGCGTTCCGCCTCGGTTTGAGCCAGCCGGAGAGCAGGCGGAGGAGCGTGGTCTTGCCCGAGCCATTGGGGCCGAGCAGGGCGAGAAAACCCCCGGTCGGGCAGGAGAAGGTGACCGCGTCGAGCACCGGGGCGCGGTCCTCCCCGCCGTACCGGTAGGAGAGGGAGACCGCCTCGATTTTGCCGCGGATCCCGTCCGTCACAGGCTCCTCCCGGCGTTTGCGACCTTCTTGCTCCGGACGAGCAGGTAGATGAAGAACGGCGCGCCGAGAAGGGCGGTCAGGATGCCGATCGGGACGTCGTAGGGCGGAACGATCGTGCGCGAGAGCGCGTCGGCGAGGGTGAGGAGGACGGCCCCGGCGAGGGCCGAGACCGGGAGGAGCCGCCGGTTGTCCGGACCGGTGACGAGGCGCGCCAGGTGCGGCACGATCAGTCCCACGAACCAGATGATGCCGCTCACCGCCACCGTCGCCGCGCCGATCAGGGTGGCGAGGCCCAGGAGCAGGCGCTTGCGCCGCTCCACCTCCACCCCCAGGCCGAAGGCGCGCTCCTCGCCCAGGAGGATGAGGTTCAGATCGCGGGAAAAGAGAAAGCTCGCCGCCATGGCGAGGAGAAGGAGCGGCCAGGCGAGGGCGGCCTTTTCCCAGGTGGCGCGCGCGAAGCTTCCCATGGTGGCGAAGATGATCCGCTCGAACCGCTCGCTGCCGAAGAGCATGAGCGCCGAGACCAGGGCGGTGAGCACGGCGCTCACGGCCACCCCCGCGAGCACGAGGTTGACGACCGGCAGCCGCCCCCGCTGCCGGGCGATGAAGTAGACCGCCGTCACCGCGGCCAGGGCGGAGGCGAAGGCGGAGAGCGACGACAGGCTCAAGCCCAGGAGGGCGGCCGCAACCGGCCCGGCCAGGACGACGACGAGCGTGCTCCCGAACGACGCGCCCGCCGAGACGCCCAGGAAGTACGGGTCGGCGAGCGGGTTGCGGAAGAGCGCCTGGAAGAGCGCGCCCGACCAGGCGAGACCCGCGCCCGTGATCGCGGCCACGAGGATGCGGGGCAGGGCCAGGTCGAGGACGTTCAGCGCGACCCGCCCGGGCGGCGCGATCGAGAGGGCGTCCCCGATGGAGGGGACGCGCGTCAGGAAAAAGGCCATCACGTCCGAAAAGGACAGGCTCCGTCCCCAAAAGACGCTTCCGAGCATGGCCGCCAGGAGGGCGAGCGCGAGGGCCGGGACAAGGAGGCCCGCGGGAATCCTTCTTTCGCTCACGGTGCGCTCCCTTGAGCCGGCCTCCGCCCGAGCGCGGAAGTCCGGGAGAGCGGGCCGAAGATTTCAGGGTGCACGGCCCGCGCGATCTCCAGGAGCCCTTCCGCGAGCCGCGGCCCGGGTCTGGTCACCAGGTCGTCGTCCACGATCGCCACGCGCCCTTTCTTCACGGCGGTCAGGGACGAGTAGCCGGGCTCGCCGGGAAGCCGGCCGAGCGGCCCCGAGCTTGTGCCGGCGATGATCACCGCGGGGTCGAGGGCGACGAGCTTTTCGAGCTGGAAGATCCCCCAGGGCCGTCCCAGCGCGGCGCCGGCGTTGCGCCCGCCCGCGAGTGAAATCATTTCGTCGATGAAGCTGCCCGGCCCGGCGGTCCAGTCGCCGCCGGCCCCGAAAGAGACAATGTAATAACAGAGCGGCTTGGGCGCGTTTTTCGCGCGCTCGGCGATCGACTCCACCTCGGCCCGCATGTGCGCGACGAGCGCCTCCGCCTCGGCCGTCTTCCCCGTCATCGCGCCGATCATGCGGATGGAGGCGTACGCGGATTCGAAGCTCGTCCCCTCGGTCACGGCCGCGGCCGCGCGCATGCGTTCGAGGAGCGAGAGGGTGTCCGCGTCGATCTTGTTTCCGGCCAGGACCAGGTCGGGGGCGAGGGCGGCGACGCGCTCCAGGTTGGCGCGCGTGAGGTCCGAAACGCGCGGCAGGCGGGCCGCCTCGGGCGGGTAATCCGAGTAGGCCGACACGCCCACGAGCGAGGCCCCCGCGCCGAGGGCGAACACGATCTCCGTGTTGCTCGGGGCGAGGCTCACGATTCTCCGCGGGCGGCGGGGCAGGACGATTTCGTTTCCGGCCAGGTCGCGGCCGCTGTAAAAGACGCTTCCGCCGCCGGCTTCGTCTTTGGTCGGACCGCAGGCGGGGAGGACGACGGCCCCGAGAACGATCGCGGCGATGAGGCGGGTCGGCGTCGCTTTGTTCGGTGTTTTCATGTCGGCGGGGAATACTATAACTTACAAAGTAGGTTTTGTCATCGGAAAGCCCGCCTTTACCGGCGAGCCGGTGGGGATGGGTCGCGGAGCA
>CAZKOS010000241.1:0-2793 GCA_964554445.1 uncultured Spirochaetaceae bacterium
TTTCGCTTGTACTATATCCGCGTACGAGAAAAACACTTTAACAGGAGGTTTTCAATGAAACGGATTTTTCTCGCCGCGTTTGTTTTATTTCTCGCCGGGGCGTCGCTGTACGCCCAGGGCGCCCCGAACTATTCGACCGAGCCGCTCAAGGTCACCGGGAAGGTGACGATCTCCGACAAGGGTTGGGCCACGCTCGCGAGCGGGGGCAAGACCTACAACCTTCTCTATCCCCGCTCCTCGACCGCGGAAGTTCCGCTCAAGAGCGGCGACACGATCAGCGTGACCGGGTATGTGGTGCCGGGTCCCCGCTGGGCGGACGAAAAAGCCGTCTTTCTCAGGGTCTCCCAGGCAGAAATCGGCGGGAAGACGTACGTCTTCGCCGGAAGGGGAAACGGCCCGCGCGGTCCCCGCGGCGGGCGCGGAGCGGACGACGACGACGACTACGGCTGCCCCGGTTACGGTCCGATGATGGGCGGAGGCCGCGGGTACGGTCGCGGCGGCATGATGGGCGGTTGGTGGTAACCGCGGACTCCCGAACCGTTCCCGTCCGCGATCCAGTCGAAAGGCCGCCTTCAAGGGCGGCCTTTTTTTTCGTCGCCGGGCCGCCGGTTGCCCAGGCAATCGATATTATATTATTGTGGAATCGAAAGCTTCCCGAAGCCGGACCTGACATCCGCTCTCCGGGGCACAAACGAGGTGACATGAAAACGCGAGTGCTCGTCGTTGAGGACGAGAAGAAACTGAACAAAATGATCGCCGATTACCTGACCGCGCTCGGTTACTCGGTGACGAGCGCCTTCGACGGGACGGACGCGCTCGCCAGGACCGGCCGGACCGCGTTCGACCTCGCCGTCCTCGATATCATGATACCGGGAATCGACGGTCTGAGCCTGGCCCGGCGCATTCGCGCCGCCTCCGACCTTCCCATCATCATGCTCACCGCCCGTTCCGGCGAGGGGGACAAGCTGATGGGCCTCGAGATCGGCGCCGACGATTACCTGACCAAGCCTTTCAGCGTCCGCGAGCTCGAGGCCCGCATTCGCGCCGTGCTGCGCCGCGCCCGACCTTCCCGGGAGCCTTCGCAGGAGGGCATCATCCGCTACGCCGACCTGGAAGTGGACCTCTCCCGGCGCAGCGTCAGGCGCGGCGACGTGCGGCTCGCCTTGACCCCGTTCCAGTTCGATCTGCTGCGCCGGTTTCTCCTCTCCCCCGGCCGCGTCTTTTCGCGCGAGGAACTGCTCGAGGGCGAGGGCGACCGGAGCGCCGAAACGTACGAGCGAACGGTGGACGCGCACGTCAAGAACCTGAGGCGCGTGATCGGAGCGCCCGCGAAGGCGCCTTCCTACATCGCCACCGTGCGCGGCGTCGGCTACCGACTCCTCGAGGAGGACGAGCTGTGAGCCTTCGTTTGAAGCTGGCGGGTTCGTTCGCCCTCGTCATTCTGGCGGGATCGATCGCGGCCGCGCTCGCCATCGGCGCCGTGCTCCGCAACCGGATGCAGGCCTTCGTCCTGGCGTCGGACGTGGATCGCGCCCGTACCCTGGCTTCGTTCCTCGGCGATTATTACGACCGTTCCGGGACCCTGGAGGGCGCCTTCGACGGATTCTCGCCGGGGTTCCCGGACATGCCGATGATGCGCCGCGGTCCCGGCCAGGGTCGAAGCGGCGGCATGATGGGCATGAGGCGTCCCGACTCACGCCCCCCCTCCCGTCCTCCCGCCCGGGTGGTCGTCGTCGATCCGCACGGCGCCGTGCTCTTCGATTCGGGCGGAAGCGGCGCTCCGCCGGTGGCGGAGGTGATCGAGCGCGGCGTCCCGGTACGGTCGAACGTCGGCGTCGTGGCCTACGCCGCCGTCGGGACCATGATCGATCCCCGCCTGCGCGGCCTTGAGCTTGATTTTCTCAACTCGGCCGGCCTCGCCGTGCTGCTCTCCAGCCTGGCCGCCGCCCTGCTGGCGGTCGCCGCCGGCGCCGCCATTGTCCTGCAGATCACCTCGCCCCTCAAATCCCTGGCGCGCGCAACGGAGCGCATCGCGGCCGGCGACTTCGGACACCGCGTCACCGTCGTCCGGCGTGACGAGATCGGCGAGCTGGCGGGCAACTTCAACGGCATGGCCGCCTCTCTCGAGGAAAACGAGCTCCTCCGCCGGAAAATGGTGGAGGACGCGGCGCACGAGCTCCGCACCCCGGTAAGCCTCCTCAAGGCGAACCTCGAGATGATGCTCGAGGGCGTGTATCCCGTCGACCGGGCCAACCTCCTCTCCCTGAACGAGGAGATCACCCGGCTCGAGCTTCTCGTCCGCCAGCTGGACGCGCAGAACAGCGCCGATGCCGGCAAAGAGTCCCTGCGCCGGATCGAGTGTCCCCTTCCTCCTCTCCTGGAGCGCGCCATCGCCCTTCACCGCGCGCCGCTCTCAGCCAAGCGCATCGAGGTTCGAATGGATATCGAGCCCGGGCTGCCCCCGGTCAAGGCCGATCCCGACCGGCTGCTCCAGGTGTTTTCCAATATCGTGTCGAACGCGGTCCGGCACGTGAATGCCGGGGGAAGCGTCACGGTCGCGGCGTCCCGTCAGGGTCCGGCGGTCGTCGTCGCGATAGAAAACTCGGGCTCGACGATTCCCGCCGCGGACCTGGAACGCATCTTCGAGCGCTTCTACCGCAGCGACCCGTCCCGAACGCGCGACGACGGCGGCACGGGGTTGGGACTTTCCATCTCCCGGGAAATCGTCCGCCGCCACGACGGACGGATCCGGGCGGAAAACCTGTCGCCCGACGGGGTGCGCTTCACGGTCAC
>CAZKOS010000241.1:2893-4266 GCA_964554445.1 uncultured Spirochaetaceae bacterium
CTCATCCCCACGCCGTCGTCCTCGACCGCGATCCGCCAGTACGGCACGCTCCGGCATTCCGGATGCCGGCTCAGGAAATCGTCGTCGGGAAGGAAGCCGTCGACGCGGATCGATATTTCCCCGCCCTGTTTTTCGTTCGCGCGGCGCATGGACGTGAGCGCGTGGCGGGCGTTGAGGCAGAGATTCAGGAGCGCCTGCTCGATCCTGTCCGAATCGACGCGGGCCAGCGTCGGCTCGCTCGGCGTGAAGGTGGAGATCTTGACGGCCGGCTCGAAACTTCTGACGCACACCGCGGCCACGTTCTCGCTCACCCGGTTCAGGTCCGAAAGGCACGGGTGCGTCTCGTCCCGCCGGGCGAGCGTCAGGAGATCGCGCGTCGCCTTTTTCATCCTTCCGACCGCGCCCTCGACCGCGTCGAGGAAAAGAGTGGCTTCGGGTCCCTGAAAGCCCTCGCCCGTTTCACGCTCGCGCTTGGCCGACTTCAGCGAGCCCTGCAGGCTGACCAGGATGTTGTTGAAATCGTGCACGATCCCGCTCGACAGCATCCCGAGCATTTCGAGTTTCTGGGCGAAGAGGAGACGCTCCTCCGCCTTTTTCCGCTCGTCGATGTCGCGGACGAGGACAAGCCGGCGCTCCACCCCCTGCAGGCGGATGGGCCGCGTCTGAATTTCCGCCCAGAACGCCCGGCCGTCCCTGTGGCGGGCCCGGCACTCGAATTCGGTGAGTCCATCGCCGAGCGACGATTCCTCCGCATCCACGCGGCGGGGCCCGAGCGCGAGCTGCAGGTCTTGTATCGTCAGCGTGAGCGCTTCTTCACGGGAATATCCGAACATTTCCGGCAGGCGCCCGTTGACATCGATAATCTTTCCCGACGCGTCGTCATAGACGATCACGGCGTCGTTGACGCTGTGAAAAATCGTTCGATACCGTACCTCGGAGTCGCGGAGCGCCGATTCGGCGACCCGCCTGGCGTCCAGCTCCTTCTCGAGATCGAGCGACTGCCCGTGGATCCGGCCGACGAGCGATTCGAAATTGCCGATGATCGCGTAGGCCAGGCACGCGGTGGCGCACACGATCAGAACCACGGTGACGGTTTCGCTCAGGCTCGGCACCAGGCGGTAGTTGACGAGTCCCGCCGTTTGAATGACGATCTGCGCCGTCAGGTCCGCCAGCACGGCGCCGATGATGAAGACGACCGCTTTCCTGCCGAGCAGCAGCCCGCCGAAAATGATGACCGAGGGGAAAGCCAAGGCCGCCGGATCGCTCAATCCCTCTCCGTCGTAAATGTTGAACGCGATGACGGCGAACGCCAGGGCGACGATGATGAAACTGGCCGCCGTTTGGCGCCCTCGCAACGCGAGAAACAGGGAGAA
>CAZKOS010000242.1:0-4203 GCA_964554445.1 uncultured Spirochaetaceae bacterium
CCCCCCCCCCCCCCCCCCCCCCCCCCCCCCCCCCCCCCCCCCCCCCCCCCCCTCGGCTCCACCGCTGGTGGAGGCGTCCCGCCCTCTGCGAAGGGAAAAACTTCTCGCGAACACAAATAAAACCTCACATTACAGCGAAAGCTGATGAGCTGAAGAGGAATTGTGAATCCGATGCCAGCAGCATGCAATGCATAAACTCCGCGAGGAGCCTCGCCCCAGCCTCGGCGCATGAAGCGCCTCAGCGGGGCTCACTAACGACCCGGCGTCAGCCGATGGGCAGATACGCAACCACCAGCGAAGCGGCATTGAAGGTGGCATGCAAAACCACCGCCGATTCGAGCGACCAGCGCCTGGTCACCTCGGCGAGGATCACCCCGAGGACGAAGACCTGCGCGATCTTGAAGGCGGGCGAATCCGTGTTGGGGTAATGCAGGAGGGCCCAGGCGAGGGAAACGGAGAAGATCGAGGCGAGAATGGCGGCGGTGTTCGACCGGCTGACGCGGAAGAGGAACCCGAGGATCGCGCCGCGGAAAATGATCTCCTCGGCGAGGGCCGCGCTCACGACGAACGCGAGCGTGAGGGGAATCTCCACTCCGGGCGGCACCACGGAGGCGGTCGACTCGGGGAAGAGCTCCTTCAGGACGTCGCTCGCGCCCACGTGCAGCACCCGGACCAGGACGAGGCTCACCGCCGCTCCGGCCACTCCGATGCCGGCCGCCGCCAGGTTCTTCAGCCACACCTTCTCACCGGTCCGCATGAGAAGGGGGAACGGCCGGGGACGGAGCCTGCCCCACTCGCCGGCCGCGGCGACGCAGGCGAGCATGACGAGACCGAAATACATGCCGCTCATGATCACGGAGACGGCGGCGAGCACTCCCCGGAACACGGATATCTCGCCGGCGGTATAAACCTGCCTGGGCATGCCCGGCATCGTGAATGATTCGAAGATCTTCCCCACGTCCATTTGGTATGCCATGAGGACCTGGCACGGGGCATAGAGGACGAAGCCGATCACGGCGATGATAACGGCGGGTTTGAAAAATTCCTTGAAGCGCCGGCGGTTGAAAATGAACAAGACGACGATCCCCGCCTCGATCGAAATATAGAGGAAAAAAAGCCAAAGCGACACATTTTTCAATCCAAACACAGGCGATTCCTCCCTTTCTCGATCTTCCCATTGTTCGCGCTTCTGGATGCGGCGAGTATAGGTCGTCGCCCGGCCTTGTGCAAGGGACTTTCATTTGCCGCCGGAAAGGGCACGACGAAGGACGATATTCGTTGCCGGAGCCCGCCCTGAGCGAGGCGGCCATAATCCAGGGGTTGTCATTCGTTTCCTCCGCCGAGCCGAAGCGTGTCCTTCGTTGGTTAGTGAAGGCCGAAAAGTGTCGATCAAAATCGCTCGACCGGCGGCGGGATTATTCCGATGATTGTACAAAGGGGAAAAACGGGCCATGTCACAATTCATCACCAAGAAAGAGCGTTCCGAGGTCAAAAGACTGTTTTTGGCGGAGGAAAGCCTGTCCGAGCGAATCATCAGCATCGTCCGCTTTCTCGCCTTCGGCTGGTTCGGGGCTCTCGCCGTCAGGCAGGCCTTTATAAACAGGGCCAAAACTCTCGAGCTTATCCTCCCGGTCGCGGCCATCGGGTCGCTCTGCATTTTCCTGCTGGTATTCAGCCTGATCGCCGCCAAAAGAACCCTCCGCACCGGCCGCTATCCCCGGGCGATGAAATACCTTCACGTGACGGCCGACGTCGCGGTGATCGCCTATCTGGCGCATACGGGACTCGGTTTCATGCGCGGATTTTCTCCGGACTTCGACCTCGTCTCCATCGCCCTGATCTATACCGCCTGCTTCATGTTCGCGGCGGCCTCCTACCTGTTCATCGCCCTGTTCCGGTACCACGCGTGGGCCGTCCTCTACGCCGGGATCCTGTTCGTCATCATCTACGCCGTCCTTCCGTTTCTGAACCCGTTCCTCCTGACGCTCCTGCGCGATCCGCCTCTCTTCGGCGAAAAAATCCAGTATCTCATCCTCTTTTCCGGAATGTTTTTGAGCGACGTCGGGCTGGCCCTGCTCCTTGCCGTCCGGTTCCGTCAATTCATGCTGAAGAGCAAGTCCCGTGAGCGGCTCGCCCGCTTCCTGCCGGAGACGATCGACCGCGAGCTTTTCGCGCGCGGTCAGGACATCCCGGAGACGGGCGTCCGCTGCCGCGCCACCGTTCTCTCCGCCGTGATCGAGGGTTTCAGCGCCCTGGCCGACGCCATGAAGCCGGAGGAATCCGTCGCCCTGCTCAACTCGCTTCTCGGCGACATGATCGGGGCGGTGTTCGCCCGTGAAGGCGCGATCAATTTCATGACCGGCGACGGCCTCAAGGCCGTGTTCGGAACGCCCCTCAAAACCCTGGAGCCGGAGGCGAACGCCGTACGCGCCGCGGTCGAGATGATCCGGAAAGTGGAAAGTTTCAATACACTCCGCCGCCACCGCGGTCTCGCTCCGATCAAACTCGGCATCGGCATCCACACGGGCGACGTCATTGCGGGCGTCATCGGCGGCGAGCGGCGCTCGGACTTCACCGCCGTCGGCGATACGGTCGAGACGGCCTCCAAACTCGAACAATATACCCGCACCGCGGCCGGCCGGATCATCGTTTCCGAGGCGGCGCGCGCCCGGCTGGGGAACGAGTTCTCCATCCAGTTGCTGGGGAAAGCGACGCTCAAGGGCAAAAAACAACCGCTCAAGCTTTACGCGGTCAACCCCTGGCTCTCCCCCGTCAGCGTGAACGAAACGAAAGCCTGATGGCATAGTTCGCGCCCTCAGCCGGGATGAGAAGCATATCGCCTGGGCCCAGCGGACCGCCGACGGAAAAGCGGTCGTTGCCGTATTGGATGGAAAAATTGCCGACGACACCGGGTCCGTCGCTCTCAGCGATTTGACTTCCAGCCCCGACAGCCGTCGTTTCGCGTTTACGGCGGTGAAGGGGAATAAAAAGCATTCGTATCGGACAACATTACCGGACCTTCTTAATCGACATTTCCTGTTTCTTTCCCGGCTTCCTTATTTCTCCTTCTCAAAAAGATTCTCATGAAACCAGCGCAGCGTCGCCCGCCAGGCGACGGCGGCCTGTTCGGCGTTGCGGAAATTGAAGGCGTGGATCGCTCCCGGGATAACGAGGAGCCCGGTCTTCCGGCCCAACTCCCGGAGCCGCTCGTGCATGAGGACGGATTGTTCGACCGGAGAGGTCGTGTCCCGAGCGCCGTGGATGAGGAGGACCGGCGCCGTGATCGATTCCGCCCTGACCAGGGGCGAGGCGCGGCGCATGGCGGCGGCGAACTCCTCGTCCGTTTTCGCCCCGGATTGCGCGCGGATGCGATCGCGGAGAGCCCGTACGAAAACATTGCCCGCGCGTGCGGGATCGGTCCAGCCGCTGAAATCCACGACCGGGTAATAGGCGACCACCGCGTCTATTCCGGCGCCGACCTCCGCGGCGATCAGCAGGCTGAAGACCGCGCCCTGCGAAAAGCCGAGGGCCCCGATCCTCCGCCCGTCCACTTCCTTGCGGTTCCGCAATTCCTTATAGGCGATCAGGAGCTCGGATTCCTCCCTGAAGGGAAACAGCGTCGCGCGCGGTTCGCCCTCCGTCAAACGCCTGTAATCGGCGGCCGCCGCCACGTATCCGTTTTGCGCCAGGTCGATCGCCACGCCGCGCATGTCGGCGGCGGTCTTGCCCGCCTCGGGATGCACGAGCACGGCCGGAAACGGTCCCGGCCCCGCCGGTCGCGCCCACAGCAGGCGGATGAAGAGATCGCCGCGCCGGAGCTCCTCGGTCCAGACGGAAACCCCGTCCGGCAACCGGTCCGGATGGATGAGGTAATGATTGAGCGGTTGGCAGGAGGCGAGGAATCCCGCCAGCGTAAAGAAGATTCCGCGCCCGGCCCTGCGGCCGAATTTTCGCCCTTTTCCCGTGCGTTTCATCGGTTCACCCCGACGCGGCTTTATCGGCGGCCGGTTCAAGATCGGTTTCCATGTAGCCGGGCTTGTCGACATATCCCAGTCCGGCGTAGACCGCGGCGCCGGCGGAGGAAGCGTGCAATCCCACGCGGACGGCGCCCCGCCTCCGCGCCTCTTCATGCAGGGCCCGCATGACGGCGGTGGCCGCCCCCCTCCTCCTCCATTCCGGGCGCACGTAGATGTTCAGGATGTA
>CAZKOS010000243.1:0-4198 GCA_964554445.1 uncultured Spirochaetaceae bacterium
ATGATTGAAGTGTGCCCTTGATATTATTATATTTCTACACATGAAAATAAACAAACGCTTGCTTATCGCAGTCACCATTACCGCCGCGGTGGTTGTGGCTTTCGCCGGGGGGACGTTTTTCGGCCGTTTCTTCGATTTTCCCGTTTTTTCCCAGTCGAATCAGATCACCAATCCTGATCCCCCCGACTTCAACCTCGTGCGCGACGCATGGCGGGACATCGATCGTGTGTACGTCGATCGCTCCGCGATCAAGTCGACGCCGCTCACCTACGGCGCGATCCAGGGCATGGTCGCCGCGCTCGGGGATACGGGCCACAGCACCTTTTTGACGCCGGAGATGGTGAAGCAGGAAAAGACGCTGACGCACGGGCAATACGTCGGCGTGGGTCTTACCGTACAGATGAAGGACGGGCGGGTGACCATTGTCGCTCCCCTGGCGGGGTCGCCGGCGGATAGAGCCGGGCTGAAAAGCGGGGAGATCATCCGCCAAGTCGACGGCGTGGACGTTATGGGGGAATCGCTCGGTGAAGTGGTGGGGCGGATCGTCGGAAACGCCGGAACGAAGGTCACGCTCACGATCTTCAGTCCGGAGAGCGGCGGCACGCGCGCCGTCACCCTGATCCGTTCGAAGATCACGCTTCACAATGTAAGCTGGAGCATGATCCCGGGAACGCACATCGTCGATCTTCGCATTGTGGAGTTCAGCCAGGGAGTGACAAGCGACCTGAAGCGGGCGCTCTCCGCCATTTCGGGAATCGGCCCGGGGGGGATCGTTCTCGACCTGCGCCGCAATCCGGGCGGCCTGCTCGACGAAGCCGTCGGCGTCGCCAGTCAGTTCCTCGGAAGGGGCGACGTCCTGCTGACAAAAGATGCGTCCGGCAGGACGACCCAGGTGCCCGTCAAACCGGGGGGCGAAACCTTGACGACCCCCCTGGTTGTTCTCATCGACCGCGGGACGGCCAGCGCCGCGGAAATAGTGGCGGGCGCGTTGCAGGACGCGAAGAGGGCGCCCCTGATCGGAGAGAAGACTTTCGGAACGGGCACCGTTTTATCGCAGTTTTCCCTGCCGGACGGTTCGGCTTTGCTGTTGGCGACGGAGGAGTGGCTCACCCCTTCCGGCCGTACGATCTGGCACAAGGGAATCGAGCCGGACCACACGGTGGCTCTGCCGTCGAATGGGACGCCGCTTTTTCCCGACGATATCCGGAAATTGAGCCCGATCCAGTTTCAGAAAAGCGGCGATTTACAGCTTCAAGCCGCGGTCAGGGCGCTTGAAGCAAAGAGCGCACGATAGGATCCGGAGGGCGTGCCCGGAGACGGCCGCCCTCCTGGGATTATTTCTCTACATGTTACATCGAAAATTTTAAGCCGTGAAATAGAAAATTACGCGCGCCGGCCCATCTGACAAAACGTTTGGGAATCCGAAAAAAGATGGCGCGGGATTTCAGCATTCGGGATCATAATAATCGGAAATATCCGACAAAGAGCAGCTTTGCGGGTATAATGCTCACGGCCTGCGGAAAAGGAGATTTCGTCAATGGAAGAGAAACTGTTGGACCAGGCAGCCGTCACGAGCTCCGTCGTGGCGGAGGCGGCGAAAAAATATCCCACGCCTTTTTATATCTACGATGAAAGCCTGATCGTTTCACGCTGCCGGGAACTGCAGGCCTTCCCTCACGCCTTCGGCCTGAAGGTGCGCTACGCGATGAAGGCCAACTCCACCCGGGCGCTCCTCCAGTTGATCGCGGGACAGGGGCTCGACATGGACGCCAGTTCCCTGAACGAGGTAAAGCGCGCCGTCCTGGCGGGCATCCCGCCCGCGCGCGTTCTGTTGACCACCCAGGAAGTTCCGCGGGGACGGGAAAGGCGTGAGTTGGAAGAGCTCATCCGGCAGGGCCTGAATTACAATATCTGCTCGCTCCGCCAGCTTCAATTGACAGCCGATTTCGCCGCCGAACACGCCGTTCCGCTTTCCCTGCGCGTCCATCCGGGCAAGGGAGCGGGCGAAAGCAGCACCCGCAATACCGGGAACAAATACTCCTGTTTCGGCGTCCATCTTTCCGCGCTGGAGGAAGCCCTCGACCTGGCCGGGAAGAAGGGGCTGCGCATCCGCCGCGTCCATGTCCATATCGGTTCCGGCGGGGATCCCCGGGCCTGGCGGGAGAACATCGACGCAGAACTGGGCTTCGTGGAGAAATATTTTCCCGACGCCGCGATCGTCAATTTCGGCGGCGGACTCCGGGAGGCCCGCCTGCCGGAGGAAAAGCGCGCCGATATCGGGGAGCTCGGTTCATACGCCAAAGAGAAGCTGGAAGAGTTCAAAAGGAAAACCGGACGCGAGCTCTTCATGGAGATCGAACCGGGAAATTACGTCATCGCCCTGGCGGGGTTTCTGGTGACCCGGGTTCTCGACAAGAAAGACACCGGTTCAGGCGGTTTCCGCTTTCTGGTGGTCGACGGAGGCATGGAGACGAACGCCCGGCCGCTTCTCTACGGCTCGCGGCATCCTTTTTTCATCATCTCTCAAACCGGCGAGCTCCTCTCCAGCGACTTCAGGCCCGGCGCCGGGCGGAAGCCCTTCGTCGTCGCCGGGCGCTGTTGTGAAAGCGGGGACGCGTTCACCCTCGACGAACGGCACCACATCGTGGAGCGCCCGCTCGCGGAACCGGAGCCCGACGATTACCTGGTGGTGGGCGGCTGCGGGGCGTATTGTTCCTCCATGACGCCGTTTAATTACAATTCCCATACCCAGATACCGGAGCTTTTATTCAGGGAAAGCGGGGAACTGCAAGTGATACGGAAATCCCAGGAGCTCGGCCAGATCGTGCAGAACGAGGTTTCCCTCTAGCGAAAGGAGCGCTCGTCTCATGGCGACGATCAAGGACATCACGGGCGATTATCCCGTCCTCAAAATGCACGGCTGCGGAAACGATTTCATCGTGCTTTACGATTGCGACGAAAGGCTGACGCGGGAACAGGCCGCCGCCCTCTGCCGTCTCCATTTCGGCGTCGGAGCCGACGGACTCATCGCGGTCGTGAGGTCCCGCGTCAAAGACGCGCCCTTCAGGATGAAGTTTTTCAACCCGGACGGAACTTTGGCGGAAATGTGCGGCAATGGGATCCGCTGTTTCGCCAAATATCTCGTCGACCAGCGCCTCGTCGCGCGCGGAGGCGCAGTACCGGTCGACACGGACGCGGGACTGCTGGTGCCGGAGGTGTTGTCGGGCGATGAGAAGGCGTCGGTGGTAAAGGTGAATATGAACCGGCCCGTGCTGCATGATCCGGTGCAGGTGACGCTGCGGCCGGGCGGTCAGGGAATCGTCAGGGGCAGGGTCCTGGATTTCGATTTCATTTACGTGGGCATGGGCAATCCCCATGCCGTTATTTTTACCGATCGCCCGGAGAAGCTCGTGAGAGAGTTCGGCCCGGCCGTCTCCGAGTGTTCTTCCGTCTTTCCCGAAAAAACGAACGTCGAGTTCGTCCGGGTCGACGGGCGCTCGGATCTGACCATGCGTGTCTGGGAACGGGGCGTCGGCGAGACGCTCGCCTGCGGGACGGGGGCCTGCGCCTCGCTCGTCGCCGCCCGGTTGACCGGCGCCGTGAACCAGGAAGCGGTCGTTCACCTTCCCGGCGGGGAGCTCACGATCGCCTGGGAGGGACCGGACGAGCCGGTATACATGACCGGCGGCGCCGAAACGGTCTATGCAATAGCTCCGGCGAGCCTGGATCGATACCTGTTCGCGCGTTGAACTTTGTTTGACAGGAGATAACCGCGCCCCCATACTTTATTTGATGGAGCTCCAAAAAATAAGTATTCACGGTTATCAATTCGGCATCATCCGGACTCAGGCTTTTTCCCCGCGGGCCATCGAGCACCTTAATGTATTGCCCCAAACCCAGGCCTCTTTCGCGGGAATTGCGTTGCTGGACGGGCAAACCCTGACCTGCTACGATCTCTCCGCTTGCCTGGGCTTTCCTCCGCTCAAGGAGAAACGGAATCTGCAATCGTTCGTGAAAAGCGGGAATGAATCCTGTTGCTTCTGCTTCTCCGGCGCCGTCGCGGACCTGACCCTCCCGGACAACGCGTTATACTCACTATTTTTTGGATTGTCATCCCGTAAATTGATCCGCGATGAATAAATCATTGTATCATAAGAATTTATAGATTCGTTACAATCGGAAATACCGACAATGTGAA
>CAZKOS010000244.1:0-4192 GCA_964554445.1 uncultured Spirochaetaceae bacterium
CGGTTCTGGACGATATCAGGCACCATCTTTACGCTTGTCAGTCGGACGCAGCGGAACTGAAACGGCATATCGTTTTCAGGGATTTCCTGAGAAAAAACGAATGGGCGAGAATAGAATACCAAGCCTTGAAGTTGCGGCTGGCAGAAGAAACCGGCCAGGACCAAACCGCATATGCCCTGCTGAAAGAGGAACGGGCGCTGGAATTCATCCTCTCCATTGTCGCGAGGGCGGAAAAGGATAAGGCGGGAAACGACGACTCTTGGTAGTATACATCGATTCGGCGCCCGAAAGCCGTGCGCCGGCCGCCCAATCAGGCGGCGGGCGCGGAAAAAATCGCTATCAGCATCATCACCGCTCCCCCGGTGTTGAGCAGAATATGGGTGAAAATGCTGAACCGGATATTTCTCGTTCGCCACACCCAAAAAACCAATGGCAGAAGGGCGATGATTCTGCCGGGGTTTTCCCAGGGCGAAAAAAAGCGGGCCCTCCCGGGCCCGCCGACGATCTCATTCGCGCCGATCACTTTTTCTTTTTCCGCGCCAGGGCGGCCGCCTCCACCGGGAGGCCGAAGAGCTTGATGAAGCCCGTGGCGTCGCCGTGGTCGTAACTCGAGGCGCCGAAGCTCGCCAGGTCCTCGCTGTAGAGGGAGTACGGCGACTTCCGCCCCGCCACGATGACGTTTCCCTTGTAGAGCGCGAGCCGGACGCCGCCGGTCACGTAGGCGGCCGCGTTTTTCATGAACGCCTCGAGCGCCTCCCGGGCGGGCGTGAACCACTTCCCGCGGTAGACGAGCTCGGCGTAATTCACGGCGAGCTGGCTCTTCAGGTGCAGGGTGTCCGCGTCGAGGCACAGCATCTCGAGCTCGCGCAGGGCGGCGTAGAGGATGGTGCCGGCCGGGGTCTCGTACACGCCGTGGGCCTTCATGCCCACCGTGCGTGTCTCCACCACGTCGGCCCGGCCGATCCCATTGGCCCCGCCGATTTTGTTGAGCGCGGCAATGAGCTCGACCGGCTTGATCTTCCTGCCGTTCAGGGCCACCGGCGTCGATTGCTCGAAGTCGATCGTGATTTCCGTCTCCTTGTCGGGCGCCTTTTGCGGGGACACGGACAGCTTGAACATCCGCTCCTCGGGCCGGTTCCAGGGGTCCTCGAGCTCGGCGCCCTCGTGGGAGAGGTGCCACATGTTCTCGTCGCGCGAGTAGATATTCTTCTTCGAGATGTTCCCGAGCGGGATGCCGTGCTTCTCGGCGTACTCGATGGCCTCCTCGCGCGAGCGGATCTCCCACACCCGCCAGGGCGCGATGACCGCCAGGCCCGGGGCGACCGCCCGGTAGGTGAGCTCGAAGCGCACCTGGTCGTTGCCCTTGCCCGTGCAGCCGTGCGCCACCGCGTCCGCCTTCTCCTTGAGGGCGATGAGCGCCTGGTGCTTGGCCTGGAGCGGCCGGGCGATGGAGGTGCCGAGCAGGTACTTCCCCTCGTAGACCGCGCCGGCGCGCAGCATGGGAAAGAGGTAGTCGGTCGCGAACTCCTCGCGCGCGTCCACCAGGACGAACTTGGCGGCGCCGGAGGCCTTCGCCTTGTCCTTCATCTTCGCGAAGTCGTCCTGCTGCCCGACGTCGACGCAGACCGCGATCACGCTCGCCCCCGCGTAGTGCTCCTTGAGCCAGGGGATGATGATCGAGGTGTCCAGCCCGCCCGAATAGGCGAGAACGATTTTTTTTATTCCTTTGGATTTGTGCGGCATTTATTGCCTCCCTTTCTGTGCGCTTTCAACTCCGAGGAGGAGAGAACCACGGATATGCACGGATGAAACGGATGACACGGATATGAATAAAGGAGAAGGCGATTCCAAAATCGAAACACCTCCGTATCTCTTCTCTATTTTATTTCCTATCCGTGTTCATCCGTCCTATCCGTGTTCATCCGTGGTTCTCCCCTCTCTATGACAAATCAGATCGATTTCAAGCCGCGGAACACGTCCGCCAGGATCTCCATGCCCGTCTTGAGCTCCTCCCGCGCGATCGTGAGGGGCGGGGCGATGCGGATTACGTTCGCGCCGGAGCGCAGGACGAGAAGTCCTTCCCCGCGGGCGCCGTCGATGATCGTCTTGCAGAGGTCCTCCGGCTTCTCCTTGCGCGCGACGATCTCTATCCCCCGCAGGAGCCCGAGGCCCCGGAACTCTCCCACGAAGCTGAATTCCTTTTTCATGTCCGCGTACAGTCCGGCCAGGTATTCGCCCTTGGCCTGCACTTCGTCCATGAAGCCCGGCGCGTGAATGGCTTTCCACACCAGAAGGCCGAGCGCCGCCGGGACCGGGCCGCCGCCGAAGGTGGTGCCGTGCTCGCCGGGCTGGATGAGGTCGTTCACCTTGGCGCCGAAGAGCGTGGCCGAAAGCGGCAGGCCGCCGGCGATCGGCTTGGCGAGCGTGATCATGTCCGGCTTCAGGCCCGCGGCGAAGGACGCGTAGAGGGTCCCCGTGCGCCCCAGCCCGGTCTGGACCTCGTCGGCGATGAGGATGACGTCGTGCTCGGCGCACAGTTTGTTGAGAGCGGCGATGAATTCGGGCTCGAGTTGCGCCAGGCCGCCCTCGCCCTGCACCACCTCCACGATCACGGCGGCGAACTCGTCCGTCAGCGTCCGTTCGAGCGCGGCCGCGTCATTGTACGGGGTCGACACGAAGCCGGGCACGAGCGGCCGGAACGGATCCTGGTACTTGGCCACGGGCGTGGCCGAGAGGGCGCCGTAGGACCGGCCGTGGAACGCGTTCGAGAAGCTCAAGATCTTGTGGTGCCCCTCGCCCTTCTTCCTGAGCGAATACAGCCGCGCGAATTTGAGCGCGGTCTCGTTCGCCTCGGTGCCGGAGTTCCCGAAGTGCACGGCCGCGAACGGACCGCTCTTCACCAGGAGCTCGGCGAGCGCGAGCGCCGGCCGGTTGGCGAAGACGTTCGAGATGTGGACGAGCTTCGCCACCTGGTTGCGCGCGGTTTCGGCGAAATCCTCGCGGCCGTAGCCGAGCGCATTGACCGCGATCCCGGCGCCGAAGTCGAGGTACTTTTTGCCCGCCTCGTCCCAGAGCCAGGAGCCCTCGCCCTTGTCGATGACGAGAAGCTCGCTCGCGAAGTGTTTCCCGTAGGGAGGGTTCTTTTCAAAGCCGTTCGAGGTGCTCATGGATGATCTCCTATTCTTCAACAACTTGTCAGTCATCCTGCGCCAGGCTCAGGATGACATGTCATGGCGGGCTGAAGCCTGCCCCGAGCCCGCCTGAGGGGAACCATGACGAAAAAGCGAAGCACGGTCCGGTCACCTGATGATCGACGTCCCCCGCTCGCCGGCCAGGAGCTTTTCGAGCGCGCCCGGCTCCGCGTACTCGCCGATCACGACGCGCTTCACGCCGCAGTCAAGCGCCCCGAGCGCCGACTCCACCTTCGGAATCATCCCGCCGCTGATGACGCCGGAGGCGATCTCGGCCCGCGCCCGCCGCGCGTCGAGACCGGCGATGACCTCGTTGTCCTTCAACACGCCGGGGATGTCGGAGAGGTAGAGGAGCGCGTCGGCCTCGAGGGATTCCGCCAGGTCCAGGGCCGCTTCGTCGGCATTGATGTTCACGCCCTCGCCGGACGCGTCCATCGTGGTCGAGGAAAGCACCGGCACGTAGCCGCCCGAAAAAAGAAGGCGGAGGAGCTCGGTCCGCGCGTCCGAGACCTTCCCGGTGCGCGTGGACGGATCCTCCGGCGGGCACTCGCCGCGGAACACCGGCCCGTCCGACCCGGAGAGGCCGACCGCGGGAACGCAATTCGCCTGGAAGAGCCGCACGAGGCGCTTGTTCACCTTGCCGTTCAGGACCATCTCCACGATCTCCATCTCCTCCGGGCTCGTCCGGCGCACGCCGTTCACGAACACCGGCGGCCGGCCGAGAAGCTTCTCCGAAAGCTCGCTCACTTCCTTGCCGCCGCCGTGGACGACCAGGAAGCGCCGGCCGCGGCCCAAGGCGGCGAGCTCGCGCGCGAAGTCCGAAAGGAGGCCGGTATTGTTCGCCATCCGACCGCCGATCTTGAGAACGACGATCTCGGGCTGCTTCGCTTTCGATTTACCCGGCATTCAAAGCCGTCCTTTCATGGCACGCACTCCCCAAGAGAAGGGAACCACGGATGACACGGATAGAACGGATAATACGGATGAAGAAAGAAAAAGGG
>CAZKOS010000245.1:0-4192 GCA_964554445.1 uncultured Spirochaetaceae bacterium
AGAAAGTGACGGCGGGTGAGCCGTGGTATTCGGCTCGCCCGCCGCTTGTTCAGGCTCGGCTCTTCGGCTTGGTGGAAATTTTCAACGGCAGGTAGAGCGGGCAGACGCCGAGGATGCTCGTCACCACGAACACCGCCCCCAGGACGCCGAGCACGACGGCCAGCCAGACCGGGAGTACGTTGACGGCGATGAGCACCGCGATGCCCGCGGCCAGGACGATTCGGATTATCCGATCGACCAATCCCATGTTTTGTTTCATGACTTCCCCCTTATTTATTCTATAGTGGCATTAACATATAACAAATTCATTCAATCGACTATTTTTTTCTTCGCAGAATCCGGAGCGCATTGGCGAGCGCGAGCAAAGCCACGCCCACGTCCGCGAACACCGCCTCCCACATGGTGGCGATCCCGAGCGCGCCCAGGACCAGGACGAGCGCCTTGACGCCGAAGGCCAATGCCACGTTTTCGATCACGAGACGGTGGGTTTTCTTCGAAAGGCGCACGGCGAGGGGGAGCTTGGCCAGGTCGTCGTCGAGGATCACGACGTCGGCGGCCTCGACGGCGGCCTCCCGCCCCAGCCCGCCCATGGCCGCGCCCACGTCGGCGCGGGCGAGGAGCGGCGCGTCGTTCACCCCGTCGCCGACCGCGATCACGGTCCGGCCGGGCTCGGCCTCCCCCTTGAGCTTCTCGAAGCGTTCCACTTTTTCTTCCGGTAAAAGCGGCGCGTGGACCTCGCCGATGCCCAGCTCCGCGCCGACGGCGCCCGCCCGCCCGGGAAGGTCGCCCGAGAGCATGGCGACGCGGCCCGCTCCCAGGCGCTTGAGCTCGCCGATCGCCTCGCGCGCGTTCGGTTTCACCTTCTCCGCTATCCTGATCGAGCCGGCGTAGCGCCCGCCGGCCGCCACGTGCACGGCTCCGTCCCCGGCGGCTTCCGCCGACACGTCCACGCCCTCGAGCTCGAGGAGGCGCGCGCTCCCCACCGCCACCGGCGTTCCGTCAACGAGCGCCGTGACGCCGAGCCCGGCCTTCTCGTCGTAGAGCGCGATCGAGCCGCGGGCCGCGGCGGAATCGCCCCGGCCGCCCGATTCCCAGGCGGAGCGGATCGCGATGGCGGCCGGGTGGGCGGAGAAGACCTCCGTCCGGCCGGCGAGCGAAAGCACCTCTTCCTCCGTGAACGGCGCCTGCGCCTTCACCGCGGCCACGTGGAAGGCGTTTTCGGTGAGCGTCCCGGTCTTGTCGAAGACGACCGTGCCCGTCTTGCGCAGGGCCTCCAGGTAACGTCCCCCCTTGACGAGGATCCCCGCGCGCGCCAGGCTCCCGATGCCGGCGGCGAAGGTGAGCGGAATCGAGAGGACGAGGGCGCAGGGGCAGGAGATGACGAGGAAGACGAGCGCGCGGTAGAGCCAGGTCTGCCAGGTGGCGAGCCCGGCGAACGGCAGGGGGACGAGGGCGATGAGCGCCGCCGCGGCGACCACGAGCGGGGTGTAGACGCGCGTGAACGCGCCGATGAAGTGCTCGGCCTTCGCCTTCTTGAGATTGGCCTTCTCCACGAAGTCGATGATGCGCGCCACCGCCGAGTCGGCGGCCGTCTTCTCGACCCGCGCCGTGAGCACGCCGTTGCGGTTGATGGTGCCGGCGTACACGGGGTCGCCCGGCCGCTTCAGGACCGGCGCCGCCTCGCCCGAGAGCAGGCTCGCGTCCACGTACGAGCTCCCCTCGGTCACCACCGCGTCGAGCGGCACCCGCTCGCCGGGGAGGACGCGGATGACGTCGCCGATCGACGCCTCCTCGGGGCGGATCGTCTCGAGCGCGCCGCGAACGAGCCGGTGCGCCGCGTCCGGGCGCAGCGCCAGGGCGGCCTTGATCGAACGCCGCGACCGCTCCACCGCCGAGTCCTCCAGGGTCATGCCGATTTTATAGAAAAGCATGACGGCCGCCGCCTCGGGCCAGGCCCCGACCGCGAAGGCGCCGGCGGTGGCGACGGCCATGAGGAAGTTTTCGTCGAAGACCCGGCCCCGCAGGATATTGCGGAGCGCCCGCCACAAGACGTCCGCCCCGAAGAGGACGTAGGCGGCGATGAAAAACGGCAGGGTCAGGACCGGGACGAGGTTCGCGAGGCCGAGGACGAAGAGCGGCGCACCGGCGGCGAGGGCCGCCAGCTTCAGGGTCCGCAGCCGCCCGGCGGCGAGCTCGCGCGAGCGCACGCGAACGCCCTTCACCACGAGCCGGGCGCGGCGCCGCGACTCGCGGAGCACGCGCGGCGCCTGCTTCGTGTTCTCGAGCTCGAGCCGGAGCTCCCCCCGGTCGAAATCCACGCGCGCCCGCGTCACTCCGGAGATCCGGCCGATCGATTCCTCAATCTTCCCCGCGCAGTCGGCGCAGCAGAGCCCCATGACGAGCCAGATCTTCCGGTCGGGCGCGTTGAGCATTTTTTCTCCGATGACGATTTCCGGCTCCACGTCCTTGATGACGCGCCGCGCCTCGGCGAGCACTCTCTCCGCGTCCCCGTCCGCGGACAGGTCGATGGCCAGGGTCTTGTCCAGGAAATTGAGGCGCGCCCGCTCCACGCCGGGCAGGTCCCGCACGCCCGCCTCGATCTTGTCCGAGCACGAGGTGCAGCACAAGCCCTCGAGCACCAGCTCCTGTTTTCTCGATTCAGCCACGCCCGCCTCCCCTTCGCCGCTCGGACGCGTGGGCAAACCCGTCGGTCAATATCTTGGAGATGTGCCCATCGTCCAGCGAATAGGTGACTTCCTTGCCGCGCTTCACGCCGCGCACCAGGCGCTCGTCCTTGAGGAGGCGCAGCTGGTGCGAGATCGCCGATTGCGTCAGGCCGAGGCGCCTGGCCAGGTCCCCGACATTGCTCGGCGAGGAAAGCAGGGCGGTCAGGATCTTCAAGCGCGTCGCGTCCCCGAAGACCTTGAAAAACGAGGAGAGATCCTCCACCAGTCCGTTCTCGTGAAGAAGCGTCCTCAGTCCGAATTTCTCCGCTTGGATCGACATTCTCATCCCCCCTTTGACCGCCTTCATATGAACGTATGTTCATATATTCACATAATAAACGCTGGGACGGCCGTTGTCAAGGGAAGACATCGCTTTCCGACCAGGCGAACGGGAACCACCGATCGCACCATTGGAAAACCGGATTTCGCAGCGCTATTTCGCAGCAACCGAAGGGAGCTTCAAACGGCTTCGAAGGGGAACACCGATGAGGAAAAGAAAAGGGGGAACCGCGGATGAAACACGAACAAGGCGGATGAGGGAGATAAGGGGAAAAATACGAAGACAACGCGTATGACCAGCGGGGGGATCAGTTCCATCGGTGTCATCGGCGGCTAAAAAAAACCCCGGTTGCCCGGGGTTGGATGATGCGAAATTATTACTATTACAGCTGGAGCTCGATGCCAACGCCCCAGACGCCGGCGCCGCCGAGATATCCGCCTTCAAGGATGAGGCCGAAATTGGGAGAGAGATGCCAAATAATTCCGTCCACGGAGGCGAACCCGACGTTGAATGCGCTATATCCATAGGGAAGACCGCCGGACCAACTCCAACCGTAAAAGGCGATCCCCGCGGAAATGTAGAACTCAAGCGGTACGCCCGCCAGTCCCATGTGGAGGCTGGCCATGGGAGCCGCGCCCCAATATACGTCCGTACCAGTCAGGTAATACCAACTCGGATAGACTTCAATCGCACCGCGGGCCTCGATTCCGAAGTCAAAAGGAATGGTGCCAATTTTGAACTCAGCCAGGATGAATTCCAAACCAACCGAACCGGTGAAACCCCAAGCCCAGCCGACTGACGCGTAGACATTAAACTGGCCGTTCTTGTTGTAGGATTTGGCGAAACTCTTCTGCGCGAACAGGCTCGTCGCGAGCAGAAGCATCATAATGACTAACAAGATTCGTCTTTTCATGTTTCGATTTCCTTTCTATAAAAACTAATAATAAGAACTATCCATTGCGGAAAAAACCGCAACTTGTCGTTAATATATCACTTCACGAATGAATATACAATATTTTTGTAAAATGAGACTCTTTCTCGGGCCGGCCTTGTCACCCGATTTTCGGGTACCGGCAATGACTGCCCAAAACGGGCCGAGTATGCTACCATAATCCCCGTATGCCGAACCAACTCGACGACATCCTCCGCGACCTCGAACGCGACCTCGAACGCGACCCCGCCTTTC
>CAZKOS010000246.1:0-4181 GCA_964554445.1 uncultured Spirochaetaceae bacterium
ATATACAAAACCGGTCATTTTCCTCCCAAGTTTGGGCCTGATGCTTCACGAAAGTCGGTACGAAAACGGAGTCCGGCCCGCGTGAGCGTCTCGCGTGCCGGTCTTCTCATCGAAGAAGGGCGAAAGATGGCGGGGAAGCCGCATCTTCTCATCGTTGAAGACAATCTCGACCACCAGGAGTTTTTCTCCGATTCGCTCTCCCCGCACTACGACATGAGCTTCTCGGTGACCCCGGAAGAGTGCCTCACCTCCCTCCACGAACGCGGAGTCGACCTCGTCATTCTCGACTACCGGCTCCAGGAGGAGTTCGCGGGTCTCGATCTCCTCCGCACCATCGCCCTCCGCTACCCCGGCCTGCCGGTCATCATCGTCACCGCCTACGGGGACGAGGAGGTGGCCGCCCAGGCCATCCGGGCCGGCGCGCGCGATTACGTCAAGAAAACCCTCGATCAAACCTACATGAAGCGGATCGCGGACGACATCCGCGACATCCTCGCCGCGTCCGCCGCCTCCCCTGTCGAGGAAAGGGCCGACCTGATCGATTTTTTCACCCGCCACCGTGCCGATTTCCGCGAAAACTGGCGGAGGAAAATCGAATCGCTGAAGATAAAGATCGACCCCCGCATCGAGCTGGCCGTGGACCGCAACGACAGGGAAAGCCTGTTCAACGCCTTCCTCGCCGACCTGGAGAACGAGAGCGCGGTGCTCTGCCTCGCCATTCTCAAGAAGATCATCTGGTCCGGACCTTTCCGGGCCGGGTCCCTGCTCACCGCGGAAATCCTCAACACGTCCCTGAAGGAGACCGCCCGCGAACTCATCCTCAGGCACTACCGGGGCCCGTTCGACGCCCCGGTGCGCTTCATGAAGCGCGTCGGCGCGCTCATCGACGAAAACGATCTCGAGCTCAGCCGCGAGTACGAGAAGATCGTGGCTGATTCGACCGAAAACCTCCTGCGCATGGAACGGGTTTCCACCAAGCTCCTCCTCATGCGCACCCTGCAGCACGAAATCCGCCAGCCGCTCACCTACATCTATAATTCCGTCGAGCTTCTGCTGGCGGGCGAGTACGGCGATTCCATGCCCCGCATGTTCACCACCATCCTCGACCAGGTGAAAAAAATCGAAAACCTCCTCTACGAGCTTGAAAAGGACTCGGAGACACCGGTCAAGGACTATTCGGACAAGCTCCCGATCTTCGACGTTTCCCCGGAAACCGACCCGTCGCCCGACGGCGCGGCGCCGGCCGACGGAGGGCCGCATGGTGGATAAAAAGAAGATTCTCGTGGTCGAGGACGAAAAAATCCTCCTCGACCTTTACGCCACCGTGCTCCTGCGCCAGGGCCGGAACCTCGTGTTCGACGTCGAGAAAGCGGAAAGCGCCGAACAGGCCCTCGCCGCCGCCGGCCGGCGCGAGTTCGATCTCGTCATCACCGATTACCACCTTCCCGGCGAGGACGGCATCACCCTGATCGCGAAGCTGAAAGCCGGTCACCCGGGATCGGCCTTCATTCTCATCTCGGGCTACCTCTCCCCGGACGTCCAGAAGTCGGCCTTCGCGGCCGGGGCGGACACCTGTCTGAAGAAACCCTGCAGCATCACCTCCATCCTCGAAACCGTCGAGAAGGCCCTGGCCCGGGAGGCCGCCGGCGCTCCCGCCCCGACGGCGGCCGTTCCGGCCATGCCCGGGCCTTCCCCGGGGGAACCCGCGCCCGCCCCGCCCGGCGCGGACGAAGCGCCCCTGAGGAGTTTCCTCGAGGATTTCGATTCGAGCGCGCTCTTCATCGACCACTCCCTGCGGGTGCGCTCGGTCAACGCGCGCTTCACCGAGGAATACCCGTCGTTCAAGGAGCACAATGACGCGACCTGCCATGAGCTCCTCTATCACTCGCCGCTCATGTGCCCGCGCTGCCCCCTTCACGAGTCTCACGGGCGGAGGATGCCCGGACCGGCCCTCATCGAGCAGACGCTCCCGGGCGGGGTGAAGGTCGTCGAACGGATCGAGCCGTGGCCGGAAAGCGCGGGAATGAACGGCTTCGGGGACGGGATCGTGGTGAGCCTTATCCCCCACGTGCCGGAGGTTGAAAGAACCGAAACCGCCGCGGGCGGACGGCGGGGCGAAAGCAAGGACTTTTTCGTCCTGGCGCTGGATGAGCTCGGCCGCATCGTCTTTTCGGACGACCATTTCCCCCACCTCCTCGGGCTCAAAAAAAGCGAGGTGCTCGACCGCCCGGTCATGGATTTTCTGTATTCCTACTTCCAACAGTACCTCGCCAAGCAGGAACTTGATTTCCTGGGATTCGCCGCGGCCCACGGCGAGCGGCCGGCGACGCTCGACTTCGTCTCCGGCCGGAACGGCTCCCGGCATCCCTTCGTCTGCGAATTCATCCGGCGCGACGCGGGATTCCCGCCGCTCTGGAAGCTCATGGTCGTCGGCATGGACATGGGCAGGCGGCTCGAGCTCTACCGCCTGATCGAATTCGAGCGCGAATCGCTCCATTCCCTGCGTTACGGGCAGTTCGACATGGTCATCACCATCGACAAGGACTGCCGCATCAAGACGATCAACAAAGCCTGCCTCGCCAAGCTCGACGCCAAGCACCGGGAGCTGGTGGACACCGATTTCCGCGTCCTCCTCACCCACCCCCGCGACGGGCAGTCCTTCCGGCAGGGGATCGCCCAGGCCCAGGCGATGAAGGACGTCTTCAACCTGCGCCTCGACCTCTCCTTCCGCGGCCGCTCCAATCCCGTGCTCGTCAACATCAGCGCGGTCAGGGATTCGTTCAATGACGAGATCGGCTACGTGCTCGTGCTCAGGGACATCGAGCGCCAGCTCAAAATGGAGGCGACGCTCCGCCACGTGGAGCGGATGCAGGCCCTGGGCCAGCTCGCCGCCGGCACCGCCCACCAGATCAACAACTACACGAGCGCCATCATGGGCTCGGGAGATATCCTCCAGGAAATGCTTGGCCGCGCGCTCGGCGACCGGCCGGGGGAACGGGACGATGCGCTCGGCACCCTCGCCATCATCCAGGAGAGCATCCAGAAGTTGACGGCGCTCACCAAGCACCTCACCGTTTTCGCCCGCGCCCAGCAGGCGCCGGTCATCTCGTCCGGAGACGTCAACCAGGTGGTGCGGGACACCCTGGCCCTGGTCGCCACCCACGTCACCAAAAAATCGGTGACCCTCCGGACCGCGCTCGAGGAGAACCTGCCGGCCGTCTATTTCTCGCCCCTCCACCTGGAGCAGGCCGTCCTGAACATCGTCATGAACGCCGTGGACGCGGTGGAGCGGAAGAAGGGACTCGTCTCGATCTCCACCTCCCGGCTCCCGGAGTGGGTGTGCATCTCGGTGGCGGACAACGGCCCGGGCATTCCGGAGGATGTCCGCGGCCGGATTTTCGACGCGTTCGTCACCACCAAACCGGCGGGCGTCGGCACGGGCCTCGGCCTCAACGTGGCCCGCGACGTGGTGGACTCGATCAAGGGATCGATCGAAGTCGATTCCGTGCCGGGGAGGGGGACGACCATGACGATCAAGATCCCCATCCCGGCCGAAGGCAAGGCGGTGGAGCAATGAAGCGTCAGAAACAGGTCGTGAGCGAGCTTCTCCTCGGGAAAAAGGACGAGTTCATCGGCGACTGGAAGGCCGCCGTGGACGAGGCGCTCCCCCCCTTCATCCGGGCGAAGTACGCCTTCGGCCTCGACGACTTCCGGGAGCTCTTCGACGCCTACCTGGCCGACGGCCTGCCGGTTTCCCAACCGGGCGCCGACTCGGGCGTGACCGACATCATCAAGCGGAAAATCAACCTGGGGTTCCCCCTGTCCATGATCGGCATCCTCAATGCCTATTTCATGTCCACCGCCCGCGCGCTCATCCGCGGCGTCTATCCCGACTCCTTCGACGCCCGCATGGAATACCTGGAAGACCTTTCGCAACGCGTGCTCGAGAACGAGATCGTCCTCTCCCAGTACTACGAGGATTACGTCCGCGACCTCAATACGCGGCTGCGGGACCAGACCGGCGCCCTGGAGCGCCGGCACGCCTCGCTCCTCGAGTTCATCGATTGCTCGGCCCGCGAGCTCCAGGCGCCCCTCTGGAGCATCCTCGGCTTCACCGCCAAGCTCCAGCGCACCTACTACACCCTGCTCCAGGAGGACGGCAAGCACTGCCTGAACCGCAT
>CAZKOS010000247.1:0-4179 GCA_964554445.1 uncultured Spirochaetaceae bacterium
ATAAGTGTTACGTAAAGAAGATGTGATCGGCTGATGCGGCTTGCGCCACATGGCCGATACAAGGCGCCGTCCTCCAAAACCCCGGCCGTTGGCCGCGGATTCACTGAGGCGCGGCGCCAATCTCGTTCCTGTAACCGCGAACTACCTCGATCCCTTCTTGTTCCGCACGTTCGGATCGAGGAGCCGAAATCGGCGACGACATGGGTAGACGCATCTGCATCCACGGTCATTTCTACCAGCCGCCCCGCGAAAATCCCTGGCTGGAATACGTCGAGCACCAGGCTTCGGCCTATCCCTACCACGATTGGAACGAGAAGATCGCCGAGGAATGCTACACGCCGAACTCGGCCAGCCGCCTGGTCAACGACAAGAACAAGATCATCGACATCGTCAACAACTACGCCTCCATGAGCTTCAACTTCGGTCCCACCCTCCTCTCCTGGCTCGAGGAACGCAGGCCCGACACCTACGATAAAATTCTTGAGGCCGACCGCCTGAGTCGGGAGGAGTTCTCCGGCCACGGCTCGGCGATCGCCCAGGCCTATAATCACATGATCCTGCCGCTGTCGAACGGCCGCGACCGCCGCACCCAGATCCGTTGGGGGATCAGGGACTTTCAAAAACGCTTCGGCCGGGCGCCGGAGGGGATGTGGCTGCCCGAGACAGCGGTGGACCTGGAGACCCTCGGCCTGCTCGCCGAGGCGGGCATTTCCTTCACCATTCTCGCCCCGCGCCAGGCCGAGGCCGTGCGCCGGATCGGCGGGGAGGAGTGGACCGGCGTCTCGGACTCCACCATCGATCCCAGGCGCGCCTACCGCTGCGCGCTGGCCGGCGGGAAATCGATCGCCCTCTTTTTTTACGACGGCCCGGCCAGCCAGAGCGTCGGCTTCGATCGCCTCCTCTCCAACGGCCGGAGCTTCGCCGACCGGCTCCTCGGGTTGTTCAACGGCGGGGATGAGCCGCAGCTCGTGCACGTCGCCAATGACGGCGAGTCCTACGGCCACCACCACGTCTACGGCGACATGTCGCTCGCCTACTGCCTGCGTTATATCCGGGGGAAACCGGACGTGCGCCTCACCAACTACGGCGAGTTTCTCTCGAAGCACCCGCCCGAGTACGAGGTCCGGATCGTCGAAAACTCCTCCTGGAGCTGCGTCCACGGCGTGGAACGGTGGAAGTCCGATTGCGGCTGCTCGTCGCTCCAGCATCCCGGCTGGCACCAGCGGTGGCGGGAGCCCCTGCGCAACGCCCTCGACTGGCTGCGGGACGCGGCGGCGGCCCGGTTCGAGCAGGGGATGGCCCCCTTTACGGCCGATCCCTGGGAGGCGCGGGACGGGTACATCGACGTCGTCCTCGACCGCTCTCCCGGGAACGTCGACCGGTTCTTGCGCGAGCGCCTGTCGCGGCCGGTCGAGGAACGAGAGAAGATCGCGGTGCTCAAGCTCCTGGAGATGCAGCGCCACGCCCTCCTCATGTACACGAGCTGCGGCTGGTTTTTCGACGACGTGTCCGGGATCGAGAGCACGCAGGTCCTGAAATACGCGGCCCGGGTCGCGCAGCTTTACCGGGAGACGTCGGGGGAGGACGTCGAGGGAGAGCTCCTCCGCCGGCTCGAGGGCGTCCCGACCAATGTGGCGCGCTTCGGAAACGGCCGCGGGATCTACGAGCTCTTCGTGAAGCCCGCAAGCGTGGACATGCTCCGGGTCTGCGCCCACTTCGCCATGTCCTCCCTGTTCGAGGCATACGGGGAAGGGGCGAAGGTGTACTGCTTCCGGGCCGACCGGGTTGAGACCAACGCCGCGGCGACGGGCAAACGGAAATACCTGACGGGGCGGGCCGTCCTCCGCTCCGAAATCACGTACGAGAAGATGCGCACCGTTTTTACCGTGATTTACCTGGGCGACCACAACTTGAGCTGCGGCACCGGCGCCTTCCCGGGAGAGGAGGCGTACGAGGCGATGAAAAAGGAAACCCTGGAGGCGTTCGCCGCGGACGACGTCCCCCGCTCGATCCGCCTCCTCGCCGCATACTACGGAGACAACCAGTTCTCCCTCGCCCACCTGTTTCAGCACGAGCAGCAGACGGTCTACCGGGAGATCTTCGCCGAGGCGATCACATCGATGGAGGCCCACTCGCGCCAGATCTACGCGCAATACTACCCGCTCCTCAAGTCCCAGAAAAGCTCCTCGTTCATGTTCCCGAAGATCCTGGCCGCCAACATCGAGTTCGTCATCAACCGCGACATTCTCAACCTGCTCAAGGCCGACGTTCCGGACACGAAGGCCCTGGACAGGATCGCGAACGAAATCAAGGACTGGTCGTTCGAGATCGACCGGGCCATCATCGGCTTCACCGCCAATCACTCGCTGACGGACCTCCTGGCGAAGCTCCTGGACAACCCCGCGGACCGGAATCTCCTCGCGACCGTCCGGTCGCTCCTCGTCGCGTTCAAGCGGCTGGACTTGGAGCTCAACCTCTGGCGGTCGCAGAATACCTTCTTCACCCTGATGAAGCGGGCCATCGAGGAACGGAGCTCGGGAAACGGCGGCACACTTTTCCCGACGGACGAGGAGTGGAGCGGCCTGGTGAACAAGATCGCCGCCCAACTCTACATCGGCGTGCGATTATGAGGCCGGCGGAAGATTGCGGTGCGCCGAGCGACGCGGGAGCGGCGTCGGCCGCGCCCGTCATCCGCGTTCTTCAGATCTCGCCGCCCGGACGGGAGTGAGGGCGCATGGCGGCACGCAAGCGAAAAAGCGGCATCCTCCTGCACGTCTCCTCCCTGCCCTCGCGGTTCGGAATCGGCGACTTCGGCCCGCAGGCGCATCGCTTCATCGACTTCCTGAAGGAGGCGCGCCAATCCGTCTGGCAGGTTCTTCCCTTGAGCGTGACCGATCCCCGGCGGGGCAATTCTCCCTACGGCAGCCCGTCCGCCTTCGCCGGAAACCCGTTGTTCATCAGCCCGGAAGCCATGGCGGCCGAGGGGTGGCTCGCGCGGCGGGAAATCGCCCGCCCGCCCGCCTTTCCCGCGGACAAGGTGCCGTACCGTGAGGTGAGCCGATACAAGTATCGCCTGCTCGACGCCGCCTTCGCCTCGTTCGCCGCCCGGCCGCGCCCGCCCCGGGATTACGAGCGCTTCCTCAACGACCACCGCCGGTGGCTGCCGGACTTCGCCCTGTTCACCGCCCTCCGCGGAAAACTGAGGCGGCCGTGGACCGCCTGGCCCGCTTCCTTGAGGACGCGCGCGCCGAAAGCGCTCGCCGCGGCCCGGGTCCAACTGGCCGCGGACGTCGAGCGGCAGCAGTTCTTCCAATACCTGTTCCGCCGGCAGTGGGAGGCCGTGCACGCGCACGCCCGCGAGTCCGGGATCGCGATCGCGGGCGACCTCCCCATCTACGTCGACCACGACGGCGCCGACGTCTGGGCCCGCCCCTCGCTCTTCAAGCTGAACGGGGACGGGACGATGAAGTACGTGAGCGGGGTGCCGCCCGACTACTACAGCCGGACCGGACAGCGCTGGGGAAACCCGGTCTACGACTGGCCCCGCTGCCGGCGCACGGGCTTCAGTTGGTGGCGGGAACGCCTGCGCCACTCCTTGAGCCTGTTCGACCTCCTCCGGATCGATCATTTCCGCGGCCTTCAGGCCTACTGGGAGATCAAGGCCGCCGAACGGACGGCGATGCGCGGCCGGTGGGTTCCCGGCCCGGGCGCCGCGCTCTTCCGCGGTTCCGGCATACCCCGCCTCCTCGAGCGGATCTGGGCGGAAGACCTGGGCCACATCACCCCGGACGTGCGGGAATTGCTTCGTGAGCTCAAGCTGCCGGGCATGCGCGTCCTCCTCTTCGCCTTCGGGGACGACTCGGAAAAAAACACCCACCTGCCCCGCAATTACGTCGGGAACTGCGTGGCCTATACCGGCAACCACGACACCAACACGGCCCGGGGCTGGTGGCGCACGGAGGCCGACGCGGCGGCGCGCGCGCGGGTCCGGACGCACTGCGGGCCGGGCGTGAGCGTGCGCAATGTCCACGAAAAACTTTCCACCCTGGCGTTGGGCTCGCGGGCGGACACGGTCATTCTCCCCCTGCAGGACGTTCTCGGCCTGGCTGAACGGGCGCGGATGAACAAGCCCGGCACGAAAAAAGGCAATTGGACGTGGCGGACGACCAAACGATCATT
>CAZKOS010000248.1:0-2830 GCA_964554445.1 uncultured Spirochaetaceae bacterium
TTTTCAGCATTTCCAATCATAATGGTTTTCTATTTCCTTACCTGATAAAGTGTTACACCATGTTTCTGGTTGCGGAAGTAGAAAACCATTTTCTATTGAGTATAACGCCAATGAAATATAATGTGTGGAAAAGTATTCGAGGTGCTGACATAAATGTTGATGGTGCGCGAAAAGCCGTAATGGCAAACATGCACTGAGACCTCGCTGTCAACAAACTACAAATCTTGCGCATCGCGCCGCGACGGCTGTTGCAAGCGCGCATTTTTCTGTAGAATACCCACCATTATGAATCGTCGCGGCCCCGAATTCCAATTCAAAGACCCCTACCGGTTCGCGGTCATGATCGCGTCCATGTGCGCGGTGATCGCGGCCATCGGCCTGGCCCGTTTCGGGTACACCATGGCGCTGCCGTTCATGGAGAAGACCCTGTCGCTCACCAAGGAACAGGGAGGGCTCATCGCCACCGCCAACCTTTCGGGTTACCTCGTCATGTCGCTCGTTTCGGGATTCCTGGCCGCGCGCTTCGGCAGCAAAAAGACGATTCTTTTCGGGTTGGGCGGCGTGGCCGTCGCCCTGGCGGCCACGGCCCTGGCGCGCGACTTCGGCGGGGCGCTCGCCGCCCGCTTCGCGACCGGACTGGCGAGCGGCGCGGTCAACGTGCCCGCGGTGGCCCTGGTCTCGCGCTGGTTCGGCGCACGGGAACGCGGTTTGGCCTCGGGCGTGGCCGTGGGCGGAACGAGCGTGGGCCTGGCCGTGTCGGGCCTCGCCGTGCCGCTCTTCGCGAGCTCCGCGGCGCCGCGGGGCTGGCCGGGAGCCTGGCTGCTTTTCGCCGCCGCCGCCGCCGCCATGTTCGTCGTCTGCCTGTTCGTCCTGCGCGAGCGGCCGGCCGGCACTGCTTCCGTTTCCGCACCGGCCGCCGGCTCGGGAGGCGCCCGGTGGTCGGGTTTTTTGCCCGCGATCCCGGCCATGCTCCGCACGCGCGGCTTCCCGCCGCTCGCGCTCGCCTATTTCCTCTACGGTTTTTCCTACATCGTCTACGCCACGTTTTTCGTGAACTTCCTCATCCGCGAGCGCGGCTTCGAGTCCGGCGCCGCGGGACGTCTCTGGTTCCTGGTGGGCCTGGCCTCCGCGGCGAGCGGGCTCCTCTGGGGCTTCGTCTCCGACCGGATCGGCCGGGCGCGCGCCCTCGCCCTCATCTACGCGCTCCTGGCGGGAGCCTACGGCGTCTTCGGCCTGGCCCGCGCCGACGGACTGCTGATCTTCTCCGGCTTTTTGTTCGCGCTCTGCTCGTGGAGCGTGCCGGCGGTGGTGGCGGCGACGGCCGGCGACATCCTGGGAAGCGAACGCGCCTCCATGGGCCTGGGACTGCTCACTTTCTGCTTCGGCCTGGGCCAGGCGGCCGGGCCGACGATCGCCGGTCTCCTGGCCGGCGCGAGCGGGTCGTACGCGGCGGGCTTTCTCCTGGCCGGGGCCCTGTCCCTGGCCGGCGGGGCGCTCCTCGTCTTCGTCCGCACGGGGAAAAAGGCGGGAGCGCGACCATGACGGGGATGAAGGGGAAGATGAGAAAATAACGAGGAGCGCATGATGGAACACGACAAAATCTTCGTCCGCGGCAACCTGCGTTCGCCCGCCGAGTACTTCCCGGTACCCGCCTATTTCGAGAATACGCGCTGGCGGCTCGCGTCCAATGCCGTCTGGCTCGGCGTGCAGGTCGCGGGCCTGCTCACGATTTTCGTCCTCCTGGCCGCGTTTTTCGGGGTGCAGCCGGTCGTTCCGCCCCGGTTCGCAATCCGGTTTCTCCTGATCGCCCTGCCGTCCCTGGCGATGGCGCTTATCTTCGCGATCGGCAGCCTCGACGTCTCCGTGGGCTCAATACACGGCCTCGCCGGAATCGTCGCGGCCCAGGCCCTGCTGAGCGGAGCGCCGCCCGCGGCGGCCGTCCTCTCGGGCCTGTTTGTCGCCCTGCTTTTCGGCCTGCTCACCTCGGCCGTCGTCGGCGTCACGCGCGTGCCGGGATTCATCGCCACGTTCGTCGTCTCGATCGTCGCCCGCCAACTGGTGCTGTTGATCTCTCAAGGAAGGACGATCACGGGCTTCGCTCATCTCGAGGGGATTCCGGGGCTGGCGGCCGTCTTCGGACTGCTCCTGGCCGGGGCGGCGTTCCTCTGGGCGCAGTGGCCCGGCGGCAATGCGCGTCCGGCCGCGCGCGAAGGGACGGCGGCCGGCAGGCTCCGCCTGGCCCTGCCGTTTCTCGTGTCCGCTTTCGCCGCCGGCCTGAGCGGCATCCTTCTCGTGTGGCGCGTGAACGCCGCGCTCGTGTCGGGCGGCGCCCACCTGGAATTTCATTGCCTGGTCGTCGTCGCCTTGGCGGGCACGTGCTTGTACGGGCGCTCCGTCAACATCCCCGCCGTGCTCTTGAGCGCCGCCGTCTACGCGGTGATACAATTCAGTCTGGCCGCGGCGAACGTCGATCCGGCCGTTACCATCCTCGTCCTGGTCGCGCTGCTCGTCCTCGCCTTCGGCGCCACCTATCTCCACCACTTCATCGTGGGAACGTTGTACCGCGCCGCGTCCCGAAAAAAAGAGGCGCCGCCGGCGTAAGCGTCCCGGCGCAGGAACGGTTCGGCGCGGGGGGGGGCGGTCAACGGCGGGTATCCCCTTTACCGCTCCGTGTATCGTACGCTCGTCTCGAGCCGCCCTGCGCCGAGCTCGATCTTCCGCCAGCCGCCGCGCGGGCTGCCGACCCGGAGCTCCTCGCCCGTCGCGTCGAACTGCAAATTGACGGCCGGGCAGAGGAACAGGTCGAGGTTTCTCAGCTGCACCGTTTTTT
>CAZKOS010000248.1:2930-4149 GCA_964554445.1 uncultured Spirochaetaceae bacterium
GAGAGGACCACCAGGTCGACGCCCTGCCCCGAGACGTCCTCGAGGACCTTCTGCAGATTGGCCTGCGCGTCCGCGCCGGGGTACGCGCTCCGCCCCAGGTGAAGATCGCTTATCTGGGCGATGATCATGGGGACAGGGTAGCGTGTATCACATGAGGCCGCAAGAGAAGAATCTATAAGGAAGCCGGGAGGAAAGGAAGCCAGGAAAAGAAGAAAGGGATAAAAATATTCAGAAAGGATTGAAGATCGGTGAAATCATATTCTGATTCGTGATTTCCTCTCTTTTCCCGGTTTCCTTAGAAATTCTTCGTCAATTGAAGCGCTGAAAAAGGCGGCTTGATGACATTATAGTTTCAGCCCATGGGCCACGCACCACTCCCTGACCTTCTCGTATTCCTCGTGCTTGATCAGGTTGACGTGCTCTCTGCCGGGGAAGACGCCCGCCTCGATCTCGGAGCGGTAGCGTTTGACCGTGTCGATCTCGATCCGCCGCAGGTCGACGTAGTCGGGGACGTGCTTGAATTTCCGCTCGTTGATGCCGAGGAGGTCGGTGACGATGAGGACCTGGCCGTCGCAGTATTTGCCCGCGCCGATGCCGATGGTCGGCGTCGCGATGTTGGCGGTGACGATCTCGGCGATCCGTTCCGGGATCTTTTCCAGGACGAGCAGGTCCATGCCTCCCGCCTCCAGGCGGCGGGCGCCCTCGAGGAGCCGGATCGCGTCCTCGAAGTCCTTCCCGCGCGAGATTTCGCCCCGCTTCATCCGCTCCTGGTCGTACTGCGGGTTGAGGCCGATGTGGCACATCACCTCGAGACCGTCCGCCTTGAGCGCGGCGAGGATGTCCTCCTTGATCCCCTCGAACTTGACGGCGTCCGCCCCGGCTGCGACGAGCCGCCGGGCATTGGCCACGGCGTCGGCCCGGGTCTCGTGGGACCGGTAGGGCAGGTCGACCACCAGGTAAATGCTCCTGATTCCGCGTTTCACCGCCCGCGTGTGATGGAGCATGTCCTCCATGGTGACCTCGGTCTCGTCGCGGTAGCCCAGCATGTTCGTGCCCACGCTGTCGCCGAGGATGATCATGTCGACGCCGGCCTCCTCGAGGATCACGGTCGTCGGGTAGTCGTAGGAGGTGAGGACGACGATCTTTTCGTTTTTTTTCTTTTTGTCCCTGAAGTACGCCGGATTCTTTTTCATGGCCGAACGTTTCTTTCCGCCGGCCC
>CAZKOS010000249.1:0-4051 GCA_964554445.1 uncultured Spirochaetaceae bacterium
TCATCTTCCTCATTCGCGCCATACATGTCTTCCTCCCCAACTTCCTCATCTTCCCCCGTCGCGACGGCACGCGCGCTCAAAAGCCGACGGACAGGTGGCTGCCGACTATTTTAACGTCCCCGCCGGCCGCGAGCACCACGGCGATTCTTTTTTCATAGGGGCTGCGTAGGACGCCCAGGACGGCGACGTCGTCCCCGGGCGGAAGGGAGGTGATATTTTTCCGCGCGGTCCCGCTGGAGAGATACAACGCCCGCTCCGGCGATTCTTCCCGGATCACCCGGTAGGCGCGGCCGTCCTCGCGGAACTCTTCGGCCAATACCGGCGCGCCGAGGACGGGGTGGACGCCCGATGAAAGCAATTGCGTACAGATGAGCTTCTTGTTTTGATAGAACAGTTTCGTTATTTTCGCCTTGTCGACCGCGCCGACCGTGCCGGAAATTTCTTCCCACCGTTTTTCAAAAAGCACGGCGTCCTTCACCAGGTCGGTGACGCGCAGGAAGGGGACGATCGCGTCCGGCCGGCCGGCGGCGGGCAGGAAGCCGAGGACGGCGAGCCGGCCGTCGGCGGACCACCCGGCCGCGAAAAAGAGGCCGCGCTTCCCGTCGCCGACCGGGGCGGCCGCGGGCAGCGCCCGGTAATAGGACGTGCCGTGAAGCCCGTTCAAAAGCGCTGCGATGCGGGAATGTTTTCCCTCGGCGGCCCTTTCCGCGGCCGTCTTGTTCTCATACCCGCGGAGAGAGGGATCGGCGTTGTGCAGAACCAGAAAGTCGACCGCCTTTTCCTCTCCCCGCCGGGCGGCCTGGATGAGGGCCGAGTCCTCCCGGCCGCCGTCCCGGTCCCTCCTGATCCGTTGGTCGACGTCCACGCCCCGGTCCACGATCATCTGCAGGAGCTCCGGGTCCTGCATGCGGCAGGCGACCAGCAGGGGCGGGTAGTCGTCCACGGAATGGGTGTATTGCCCCCGCGAAAGCGAGGCGCCCCGGGCGATCAGGTACTTCGCCATGTTCGCGTGCCCCGTGATGATCGCGTTCGACAAGGCCGTGTACCCGACCTCATCGACGGCGTCGATGTCGGCGCCCGCGGCCAGGAGCATCTCCGCGATCTCGACGTCGCCCGACTGCCCCGCGAAGAAGAACGGAGTCCGCCGGAAGTTGCCGATCCTGACGTTGACGTCCGCCCCCTTGTCGATCGCGTAGCGGACCAGCTTCTTGTTCGCGTTCTTGACCGCCTCGATGATGACCGGGTCGGACCGGAACCCTTTCACGCGGTCGAGGGAGCCGCCGTTTGCAAGCTCCCGCTCGCATTTGTCGATGATGACCGCCGTATTGGCGTCCCGGACTTTCCGGTTGAGAGCCCGTATCTTTTCCTCGACCGGGGGAACGAGCCGGACGTACAGGGTTCGTTCGTTCCCCTCCCCGACGATCATGCTGCGCGCGGACGATTGCGCCACCTCGGTCTTCGACCGATTCTCCTCCCGGTAAACTTCGCCGTCATGGCGGATGACCATGAGGGTTTCCGTCTCAATCCGCGACGTTCCCGGCGGCACCGAGTACCGCGCATACCCCTCCTCCCCGAAGTCCATGCCGGGTTCCGGCCTGCGGTCGGTTTTGAATTTGTCAAAATACCCTTTTCGGTTGACGCCGAGATAGGCGCTCTCGTCGCCGTCGAGCCTTTCCGTCCGGACGTCCCGGGAGGAGTAATACATGACCAGCTCGTAGTATTTCAGGCCGACCGGGTACGTTTGCGCGTCCAGCCTCACCCAGACGCCCTCCAGATAAGAAGGCGACAGCGCCGCGTCCGTCTCGTCCGCCAGGGCCTCCGCCAGGAACGCTTCGTCAGCGGAAGGGACGCCGGAAAATCCCTTCACGTATTGCGACGCGTCGACGGGCTTGTCGTCCTTGACCGGCTGCATGAGCAGATCGGCGGCGGGGTTCTTCTCTTCCGCCGCCTTCCCGTTCCCGCAGCCCGAAAAGCCCGCCGCCAGGCACAACGCCAGAACGGGGACGAGGCGAAGGCGGCGCCGTTCGCTCTGCGCGCCGGCGTTCACCGGACGCGATCCGGAAGAGGCATGGTCGTCTGAAAGTATGGACATCGAAATCCCCCCTTTCTCAGGCGGAGAAAAATGTAGCTATGAAAGGCCGATCCCGGGGAGCGGCCTTCGCGCAAGCTCACTTTATTGGGACGGGTGGCGGTGAAAAACGAAAGGCGCCCGGAAGAAACCCGGCGCCTTTCGGCTGAATTTTCTTGGTTGCCCGCCTTGCGCCCATCGTGCCGGTCATGCCCCGGCCGGCGCTTCGCACGCGACGGGATGGACACCCGCAAAGCTGCGCTTTGTCGGGTAATTCCGATTATTATTCTATGACATACCGGGATTTACACAAATCCCGGTATGACAAATCAAAAACGATTGAGTATAAAAGGAGACGTCTCCTTATTGTGACACTTCGGTGATGGAAGCCTGCGCGCTTCCGCTCCCCTGCCAACCTTCCGTCAACAGGATCTGGTAATTGTGACGGGTCCCCAGGACCAGTCCCATTTTCTTCCAGGCGTCGAAGTGCTTTTGAATGGTGATGGTGCCTCCCGATCGCGGCTCGCGCCGGATGCTCTTGAACTGCATGAAGTCGGCGGTTCCGTTGATGGAAGGCTGCTGAACCTGCTTGTGCTTGTAGACGTCGTAGACGCCGTCGTCGGACTCGACGCTGCCCACGAGGTCGCCGGCGGTGGCGGGGTTGGAGGCCTCGCCCAATTTATCGCTGATGTAATATTCCACGAGCGGGTTGATCGTCCAGCCGTAAATGCCGTACGCTCCGCCGCCCGAGGTATTGTAGTAGCCGGTGTAGGAGATCGTGCGGCCGGTGCCTTTGCCCCAGCCTTTCCCGCAGGTGAAGTTGCCGCAGTCGGTCCACCGGACGCTGTAACCGTTGGCGCCGTCCACCGTCATTTTGACCGTGCCGCCGCCGTTGGTCCAGAACGAATAGAAGAATCCGCCGTCCATACTCTGGGTATTTTTGGTCACGAGTTTGGATTTGGGCGCGGGCTTGGTCGCCTGCCCGGCCTGGGTGGCGCAGCTGAAGAGCAGGCCGAACGTCAGCAAGGCCAGCAGGGTGAGCTTGATCTTTTTCATAGAAGATCCTCCATGATATAAGGTTGTCTTACTTATAGAGCTTTATGGGGAGAATATCACTCCAAACAGTATCCTATACCATTTTCCGGCTGCCTTTCAACCGCCAACAAGGGAAGGAAGACATGTATGGCGTGAATTTCGCAGCGACCGAAGGGAGCTTCCAGCGATATGCGCGAATGGAGAGAGGAGAAGATAAGGGAAGGGCAAGGTGCGCTCGAACGAGTCTCACTCCTCCGGCTCTGCATCCGCCCGGTCCGCGGCTTCACGGCCCCCGGGCATGAAATACTTGCGGAGGGCGGGGACGGCGCGTTTCAGGTACTTGGGCGTGTCCCGGAACATTTTTTCGGTGTCCTCCTTGCCGAGCTCCTTTTCCAGCTCCGGCGCCGAGGTTTCGCGGTCGGAATAGAAGAGGATCGGGCCGATGAGGCGGGTGATGCGCTGGCGGTCCGTTTCATCGAGCCCGGAGAACCAGGCGCCGATCCCCTCCACGAACCCCCGGCACCACTGGACGAGCCCGTCCTCCCGGGACGAGAGGTACGGCCTGAAGATGTCGCCCATCAATTGGCGGGCGACGTCGTCGTACACGGCCATGATGAGGCCGTTGGTTTGCCGCATCTCGGCCTCGCTCTCGAAAACATAGTCCTCCCCGCGCGGCCGCAGCAGCGCGGGCATCCATTGGGAGGGCATCAGCATCTTGGGCCCGCAGACGATCGCGGCCAGGTACCCCTGCCAGAACGGCAGGCCGTGATCGTCGTCGTGCACGCGGGAGAGCCACTGGTGAAGGGTTTCAAATTCGACCAAGTCCATGGCCCCGAGGGTATCACGGCTGGGACGGGGGGGCAAGGGTGCACGGCGCGAAGAGGGGGGAGGTTGAAGACATGTATGGCGCGAATGGGCGCGAATGGGGAAAGAGGGTGTCATCCTGAG
>CAZKOS010000250.1:0-4006 GCA_964554445.1 uncultured Spirochaetaceae bacterium
GTGCCGCCGTCGTGGGCCTCGAGCGCGTCCTTGGTGTAGCGGAACGCCCAGTAGATGTAATCCGCGGAGCCGAAATATTCGTACCAGGGCGAATCGGTACGGTAGCCGCCCGAGTCCGAGATCGCCTCGTTCACCACGTCCCAGTTGTCGATCACGTCGTAGTAGCGCTCCACCAGCGTGTCGATGTGGTTCTTCATCCTCCCCTTAAGCGTCTCGATGTCGTTCGCGTCGCCTTTCGTGAGATTGGCGAAAATCCAGTTGTTCGCCGGAAGCTGGTTGTGCCAGATCAGGGCGTGGCCCGTCATCGTGATGCCGCGCGCCCGGGCGTAGTCGGCCACGGCGTCGGCGGCGGTGAAGTTCCATTTATTCGCGTCCGGGTGGATCACGCCCCACTTCATGTCGTTCTCGCAGGTGAGGCGGTCGAAATGGAAGTCGACGATGTTTTGGACCGCGGCCAGCTTGGAGGGCGTGGTCGCCGCGCCGATGGTGAAGTAGGTCGAGTATTTGTCCTGGAGCGGGGTGGAGCCGATCGTCCCCTGTAAGGCCGGCGGAGCGCACCCGACGACGAGCAGCAGCAGGACGATCAGGCCGAGCCGGAATTTATTGCGCAAAGTCATGAAGATCCTCCATAAAAATCAAAGTATGCGCATTATTTTAACTTTCAAGCGAATATGACGGCCGCCTGAGGTTTGGGACGTATCTGCATGAAGGGGATTTTTCTATCTCTTTTAATATATACCCTCTTCAACCCGAACACAAGGGGAATGAACGCTTGCATTTCTAGTTTCTTTTCCGTGATATCGATGGTTCCCTTTCCTTACGACTCGCTATAAACTGCGTCGCGAGATTGGCTCGGGGAACGGGTTCGTGTGTCAGCCGCCGTGCTCTGCATGCGTTCAGTTGTCTCTTCCCCTCGGCTACGCTCGGGGAACGTGGTCATTATCGTTTCATTTTTTTTTGCTTACTCGTATCCCCTCCACTGCCTCGCTTCTCTTAACACATCCTGTTCTTCTCCGCAGTCCATCTTTTCTCTCGTATCAGTGTTATCAGTCTTCATCGGTGTCATCAGTGGTTCCCTTTCCTCTCTTCTCCCTCATCCGCTTCATCCGCTTTTTTTTCCTGGAATTGCGCCTGAAAAAAACTTGACTTCAAACACGTCCGTCAATATTTTATTGGCAAAAGAATCGTCCTTTCGGTATTTTCAAAGGAGATTTTTCTTGCCGGTCATTCTATTCCTCATTCTGTTCCCGCTCGTGCCCGCGGGCCTTGTGTTGTTCACCAAACACGGGCCGGCCCGCACCGTCATCGTCGTCGTTTCGGTGGTGGTGCTCATCGTCCCGTCGGTGTACCTGTTCGTCATGCGAGGCGGACAAGAGCCCGCCTATTTCCCGCTCGCCGTTTCGATCCTGAACCGGGTCGTCGTCTTCGTCGACATCGGGCTCGCCCTGCTCCTCACCGTCATCGGCTTCCGTTCGCGGCGCTACTGGATTCCGGCCCTCGCCCTGCCGCAGGCCGCGTTCCTGTTCATCCACGAGCTCCTCGCCTCCCATCCCTTCGGCGCGCCCCAGCACGCGCGGAGCGTCCTCTACTTCGATTATTTTTCACTGCTCATGGCGCTCATCGTGAGCGTGGTCGGGGGCCTGATCCTCATTTTCTCGCTCAACTACATGCGCGAATACCATGCCCACCGGCCGGAAATGAAGGACCGGAGCAATGTCTTTTTCGCGCTCTTCTTTCTCTTCTTTTCCGCCATGTACGGCATCGTCTTTTCCAACGACCTCACCTGGCTGTTTTTCTTCTGGGAGGTGACCACCCTCATCTCGTTCTTCCTCATCGGGTATCCAAAGACGGAGGAAGCGAAGCGCAACGCCGGCCGGGCGCTCCTCTTCAACCTCATCGGCGGGCTCGCCTTCACGGCCGCCATCGGAGTGCTCTGGTTTCAGAACCGCGAGCTCGGCCTGAAGGCGATCATCGCCGGGGGCGCGGGCTCGCTCATCCCGGCCGCGCTCCTCTGCTTCGCCGGCATGACCAAGGCGGCGCAGCTGCCCTTCTCGTCCTGGCTGAAAGGGGCGATGGTGGCCCCCACGCCGGTCTCGGCCCTGCTCCACTCGAGCACCATGGTCAAGGCCGGGGTCTTTCTCATCATCAAGCTTTCGCCCGTGCTGGTCGGCACGCTGCCGGGCCTCGTCATCGCCCTCTGGGGAGGGCTCACCTTCCTGATCGCCTCGTTCATCGCCGTCTCGCGACGCGACGCCAAGGGCGTGCTCGCCTGGTCCACCGTCTCCAACCTCGGGCTCATCGTCCTCTGCGCCGCCGTGGGCACGGCCGAGGCGGTGTGGGCCGCCATCCTCCTCCTCATCTTCCACGCGGTCACCAAGGCGCTGCTTTTTCTCTGCGTGGGGCTGGTGGAGCACCGCATCGGCAGCCGCGACATCGAGGCGATGGACGGGCTCATCCGCCGCCTGCCGAAGGTCACCTACATCCTCCTGATCGGGATCGCCGGCATCTTCCTGGCGCCGTTCGGCATGCTCATCTCCAAGTGGGCGGCGCTCAAGGCCCTGGTCGACGTCCAGCCCGCCCTGGCCGTGATCGTCATCTTCGGGGGAACGGCCACGCTCTTTTACTGGGCCAAGTGGCTCGGCAAGCTCACCTCGGTCATCGGCCCCGACGCGGCCCTGGAAACCGCGAACCTGGAAAAGGAAGTGAAGTCCGGCGACTGGATCGCGCTCGTCTCGTTCGCGGCGCTCACCGTCGGCCTCTGTCTCCTCTTCCCGCTCGTTTCGTCGCTCCTCGTCGACCCCTACATCGGCGCGGTGTACCACCACTCGTTCAGCATGAGCCGGGGCAACATCCTCATCATGGTGGTCATGCTCGGCATGCTCCTCATTCTTCCCATCTTCTTCATGATCTCCCTCACCCGGGGGCGGAGGAAGATGGAATATTTCTATACGGACGGTTTCCTCTCCGGCGCCAACACCCATACGCCCTTCCGGTTTTACGCCGCGCAGGGGCAGGTGAAGAAGGTGGAGACGCAGAATTACTATCTGGCGGACCTCTTCGGCGAAAGACGGCTCGAACGGATCGGGAACTGGGTGAGCCTGGGGCTCATCGTCTGCCTGGGAGGGGTGTTTCTCCTATGACCTCGCTGTTGCTCGCTCTCGGCTTCCTGGCCGGCGCGCCCCTCGCGGGCGGGCTTCTCACCGGGGCGGACCGCGTACTTTCCGCCCGCATGCAGAAGCGGATCGGGCCGCCCCTGCTCCAGCCGTTCTGGGACGTGGCCAAGCTCTGGGGCAAGGAAAGCCTCATCATCAGCCGCTACCAGAACCTGTTCCTCTACTGCTACCTCATCTTCACGGTCTTCACCGGCGTGCTGTTTTTCACCGGGGGGGATTTCCTGATCCTGCTCTTCGCCTTCACCCTGGCGGACCTCTTTTTCGTGCTCTCGGGCTTCGTGGCCAATTCGCCCTACAGCCACGTGGGAGCGGAACGGGAGCTCATCCAGATGATGGCGGAAGACCCCGTCATCATCCTGAATTCGATCGGCATGTATCTGGCGGCCGGCACCTTCAGCGTGAGCGGGCTTCTCTCCTTTCCCCGGCCGCTCATCCTCTACCTGCCCGGACTGTTTTTGAGCTACGTCTTCATTCTTATCATGAAGCTTAGAAAATCGCCCTTCGACATCTCCATGTCCGCCCACGCCCACCAGGAACTGGTGCGCGGCGTGGTCACGGATTTCGCCGGCCGTCCCCTGGCGGTGGTCGAGGTGGCCCACTGGTACGAGAACATCCTTCTCCTCGCCATCCTCTTCCTGTTCTGCGCCTCCGCCCCGCTCGTCGGCATCGCGATGGTGCTCTTCGTCTTCTTCCTCATGCTGGTGATCGACAACGCCGCGGCCCGCGTCAAATGGCGCGCCGCGCTCAAGTGGTGCTGGGTGGTGACCGTCGCCCTCGGGGTGCTCAATATCGTGCTGCTGCCGTTGATTCTGAAGTGGGTGAAATAGTCTATG
>CAZKOS010000251.1:0-3988 GCA_964554445.1 uncultured Spirochaetaceae bacterium
TCACCGAGGGGCAGCTGTTCCTCCGCAAGGACAGCGACATCAACAAGGTCATCGTGGACCCGTTCCGGTCGCTTTCCCGGCTGAAGCAGCTCGTCATCGGCAAAAAGACGCGGGCCGACCATCCGCAGGTCATGAACGCGGCGGTCCGGCTCTACTCGGACGCGGCCAACGCCAGGACCAAGAGGGACAACGGCTTCGAGCTGACGGACTACGATACGCGGGCGATCCGCTTCGCCCACGACTACTCGCGGGAATTGCTGGCGATCGACGTGAATCTGCAGATCGATCAGATGCTGGACAAAGCGTGGGAGCTGTTCGGGAAGTACTTCCACCGCTCCGAGATCGGCATCAAGGAGTCGATCCTGAACACCTACTGGCGGGGCGAGTGAGGCGCCGACGTGGAGCTCAAGTACCAGTTCAACAAGGTCGCCATGCAGGGCCTGCAGAGCCAGCTCAAAATACGCGTCTCGGCGCTCCCCATCCTGAAGAGCAAGGAGGCGGCGCTCAGGGTGACGGAAAAGAAGATGAAGGAAGAGTACGCGCGGCTGGAGGCCGAATACAAGGAGAAGCTCGCGCAGCTTCGAAGCGACATCAGGCTCTGGGCCGAGTTTCCGGCCGGGATTTTTACGCTGAAAGAAATCGCGATGAAGAAGAACCGCATCGCCGGCATCGAGGTGCCGGAGGTGGACAAGATAGACTGGGACCTGCGGGATTTCTCCCGCTTTCACCGGCCGCTGTGGGTGTCGACGGGCGTCACCATCCTGCGCGATCTGACCGCCATGCTGACCCGCATGGAGGTCGTGGCCAAGGGCGCGGAGGTCATCCAGCACGCCCGGCGCAAAACCACGCAAAAGGTCAACCTCTACGAGAAGGTTCAGATTCCCGCCTACAGCGAGGCGATTCGAAAGATCAAACGATATCTGGAAGACGTCGCCAATCTCGATACGGCCGTCCAGAAAATGACCAAACAGAGGGCGGAGGCCGCGGCCGGGGAGGAGCTTCATGGTTGAAAACATGATGAAGCTCACGCTGTTGTTCCGGCCGGCCGCCAGGGACGCATTCTTAAGCGAGCTGCAAAAGCTCGGCGTGGTTCACGTCGAACAGCGCGCGGTGGAGGACAACCGGGACATGACCCGGCTCGGGGAACGCATTGCCCGCGTCGTCCAGCACGGGGAATTCCTGAAAGCCCGCGCCAAGAAGCTTCGGAAGGCGCCGCCCGTCGCCGCGTACGAGGGCGCGGTGGAGGACCTCGCGGCCCGGGTCGACCGGCTCCGCGCGCGGTTGGATGAGGGCGAGAACCAACGGGCGCAGCTCGAGAAGGAGTACGCCGCCGTCGAGCGCTGGGGCGAGTTCGACGCGAAAAAGATAGAATCGCTCAAACGGCACGGGCTGCGCGTCACCTTCCATTCCGCGCCGCTCGCGAACGCCGACCTCATCGCGGAGCGGATGGAAAACGATCCGAGCCGCTCGTGCGTGAGGCTCTTCCGGGAACGCAGCGTCGCTTACTTCGCCGTGGTGGGGCCGCAGGACGACGCCGAACCCGTCGCTTCCGCGTCCGAGGAACGCCTGCCCGCGCGCAGCGCGTCCGCGGTGAAGCGGCTCGTCGAGCGGGCGGAAGAAGAGCTGGCGGAGACCGGCGCGGAGATCGACTCGCTCCTGCCGTACCGTGAGGCGTTGGAGCCGCTGGTGGTCCGGCTGCAGAACGAGCTGTCCTACAAGCTGGCCGCCGCCAGCGTCAAGGAAGAGGGCGAGGGAAACGTGTTCCTCCTGACCGGCTGGATTCCCGAACGAACCGCCGGTGAACTGGAGGAATTCCTGCGCGCGCAGGAAGCGGTCCACCTGCTCGAGAAGCCCGGCGGCGCGGACAACGTGCCGGTGCTCCTGCGCAGCAATTTCTTCGCGAGGCTGTTCCAGCCCATCCTCAGGATCTTCAGCCTGCCGGACTACCGCGAGCTTGATCCGACTCCGTTTTTCGCGCCGTTCTATACGATTTTCTTCGGCCTGTGCGTCGCCGATATGGGGTACGGACTCTTGATCCTCGTCGCGGCGTTCGCGGCGCTGCTCGTCATCAAGCGAAAAGCCTTGCGTCCGCTTCTCTCCCTGGCCGTCGTGCTCGGCGCCTCGGTCATGGCGGCGGGCTTTCTCTTGAACGATTTCTTCGGCCTCAACATCGTGAAGCTGTTCGGCCCGCATTCCGGCGTCGCCCAGGCCGTGCTGTTCGGCGACATCAACAGCGCCATGTACCTCGCGCTGACGCTCGGCATCATCCAGGTGACCTTCGGCTGGGCGCTCCGGGCGATCAACCAGGGCAAGCGGCACGGGGCGCCCGGCGCCTTGAAGCCGGCGGGGGTGGTGCTCATGCTGATCGGTCTCGTGTTGACGGGGCTTCCGGCGTTCGCCCGTTTTCTGGGTTCCGACATCGCCGCCCTCGCCATCGGACCCATCCCGGTCGGCGCCGCGATCGCGGGCGTGCCGCACGGCGGGACCGTGGGGCTCGTCCTCATTGCCGCGGGATTCCTGCTGTTCCTGTTGTTCGACAACCTGAAGGCGAAGATCTACGCGCGCCCGGCGATCGGCCTCTGGCACTTCTACGAGTTCGCGACCGGAGTGCTCGGGGACATCCTCTCCTACATGCGGCTCTTCGCGCTCGGGCTGTCGGGCGGGCTGCTCGGCGAGGCCATCATCAATCTCGCCCTCATGGCGAAGGGGAACAGCGCCTGGGGAATCATACCGATGATCCTGATTCTGCTTGTCGGCACGTTCCTGAACCTGGCCATCGGTCTGCTCTCGGCGTTCGTCCACTCCTTGAGGCTCACGTTCGTGGAATTCTACAAGTCGGTCGGCTTCAAGGGCGGCGGCGTCGAATATCGGCCGTTTCGCATTAAGTCATAACACTGCACTGGTACTGTGGAGGAGGAAAAATGGAAGCATATGCGGCAACGATTGCGGCTCTGGGACTGGGCATCATGTTCGGCCTGTCCGGAATCGGGTCAAGCATCGGCCTGGTGATCGCGGGCCACTCGGTCGTCGGGGCGATCAGAAAACGGCCCGAAACGTTCGGCGTGAACCTGATCCTGTCGGCCCTGCCGTCGACGCAGGGGCTCTACGGGTTCGTCGGGTATATCATCTACGCGAACCACGTTACGCCCACCATGTCCGTCTTCGGCGCGGCGATCGTGTTCGGCGCGGGCATCGGACTCGGCGCCGCCAACCTGATTTCCGGGATCAAGATGGGACAGGTTTGCGCGGCGGGCATCACCTCGATCGGTTCGGGCCACAACGTCTTCGGGAATACGCTGATTCTCGCCGCGTTCCCCGAATTTTACGCGATTCTCGCGTTGGTGTCTGTTATTTTGATGAGCAGTTTGATAAAATAAAATTTCCGAGGAGGAACACGCGCGATGCTTCTTTCCGAAATTTTCTCCGTGGGAAATATAAAGGTCGACCTCGTCAGCCGGACCAAGGGGGAGCTGTTCGACGAGCTCGTCGGCGTCCTGGCGGCAAACGGATCGATAACGGACGTTGACAAGGTGATGGCCGCCCTCTGGCAGCGCGAGAGCGTCATGAGCACGCTCGTCTCACCGGACATCGCCCTGCCCCATGCCTCGCTCTGGCTGTTCAAGAAGACGGTCGGAGTCTTCGGAATTTCGAAGGCCGGCATCGACTACGGCGCTCCCGACGGCAAGCCGGTTCACCTCGTCATGATGCTCATAGACGACAGATACGAGGCCGACAAACACCTGGAGATACTCAAAAAGACGGCGCGCCTGGTCCGAAGTCCCAATTTCATCGGGAAAATCATGACCTGCACGGATCCCAATGAGATCCACAAGCTCATCGTGGAAATTGAAGAGATTCTGCGACTGTAGCGGCTGAATTGTTGGGACGCAGCTCCATGGTTGGGACGCACGGCCGTGCGTCCCAACGGGTTATTCTTATACTCAATAGCAAATGGTTTTCTATTTCCGGAACCGACGTTATACACTAT
>CAZKOS010000252.1:0-3970 GCA_964554445.1 uncultured Spirochaetaceae bacterium
TGAAGGGCGATGGGGGAGTATCCGATCTTCCGAAAAGGAAACGGTGGGGGTGCAGGGTGACGCCGGCCCGCCTCAGGCCGTCTTTTTCTTCTCGCCCTTCTCGCCTTTTTCAGACTTCTCCTCGAGGACGATCTCCGGCGCCTTGCCGTTGGTGATCACCTCTTCGGTGATGACGATCTTCTTCTTGCCCTTGAGGTTCGGCGCGTCGTACATCACGTCCGTCATGATCTTCTCGAGGATGGCCCGCAGGCCCCGGGCGCCGCTCTTGCGCTCGATCGCCTTGCGGGCGATGGCGTCGATGGCCGCGTCCTCGAAGACGAGCTTCGTGTTGTCGAGGCTCAATGACGCCTGGAACTGGCGGGAGACCGAGTTGCGGGGCTCGGTGATGATGCGCTTTAAAAGGTCGACGGCGAGCTCGTTCAGGGTGACGACGATGGGAAGGCGGCCGACGAACTCTGGAATCAGCCCGAACTTGATGAGGTCGTCCGGGTGCAGGTCGGCGTAGAGCTTCTCCAGGTCCTTATGCCCGGACGGCTTTAAGTCCGCGCCGAAGCCCATCGGCTGCTGGCTGACGCGCGACTCGACGATCTTGTCCAGCCCGACGAAGGCGCCGCCGCAGATGAAGAGGATGTTCTCCGTGTTGATCCTGAGCATCTCCTGGTTGGGGTGCTTGCGCCCGCCCTGCGGCGGCACCGAGGCGACCGTGCCCTCGATGATCTTCAAGAGCGCCTGCTGGACGCCCTCGCCCGAGACGTCCCGGGTGATGGAGGGGTTCTCCCCCTTGCGCGCGATCTTGTCTATCTCGTCGATGTAGACAATGCCTTTTTCCGCGGCCGCGATGTTGTTGCCCGCGTTCTGGATGAGCTTCAGGAGGATGTTCTCCACGTCTTCGCCCACATACCCGGCCTCGGTGAGGGTGGTGGCGTCGGCGATGGCGAAGGGCACCTTGAGGCGCTTGGCGAGGGTGCGGGCGAGCAGGGTCTTGCCCGTGCCGGTGGGGCCGATGAGGAGGACGTTGGCCTTTTCCATGTCCACGTTCTTGTCGACGAGATTGCCCTTGGAGATGCGCTTGTAATGGTTGTAGACCGCCACGGACAGGGTCTTCTTGGCGTATTCCTGTCCGATGACGTACTGGTCGAGGTAGGTCTTGATCTCCTGCGGGGTGGGGATTTCCTCGGAGAATTCGCCGGCGAGGATCTCGTCTTCCTCGTCCAGGATCTTCTTGCAGACGAGGACGCAGTCGTCGCAGATGTACACGCCCGGCCCGGCGATGAGCCGGCGCGCCATGTCGGACGACTTGCCGCAGAACGAGCAGATCTTCAAGCCATTGGGCCGCTTGGTGAATTTAGCCATTCCCTTTGCTCTCCCTCACGAAGACTTTGTCGATGATGCCGTAATCGCAGGCTTCCTGGGCGGACATGTAATAGTCCCGTTCCAGGTCTTTGGCTATAGTATCGACATCTTTCTTCGTATGTTTCGCGAAATATTCGATGATGATTTTCTTCAGGCGCACGAGCTCCCGCGCCTGGATGCCGATGTCCCGGGCCTGCCCGTAGACGCCGCCCCAGGGCTGGTGGATGAGGATGCGGGAGGACGGCAGGGCGAAGCGCTTGCCGTCGCGCCCGGCGGCCAGGATGAGGGCGGCCATGGAGGAGGCCTGGCCGATGCAGATCGTCTGGACCGGGGCCTTGATGTACTGGATGGTGTCGTAAATGGCGAGGCCGGAGGTGACCGCGCCGCCCGGCGAGTTGATGTAGAGGTGGATGTCCTTCTCCGTGTCCTGCGACTCCAGGAACAGAAGCTGGGCCACGATCAGGTCGGCGGTGACGTCGACGATGTCGTTGTCGAGGAAGATGATGCGGTCCTTGAGGAGCCGCGAGTAGATGTCCCAGCGGATCTCCGACGAGCCGGTCCGCTCGATGACGTTGGGGATATATATCGTCGATGCCTTTTCTCTGTCCATAATACCCTCTCGGCGACTTTCAACCTGAATTTCCCGAAACGCGCTTGTCGCGCCCGCCTTGAGACCGGTCTCGAAAGGACAATGCATCAATTATATGCCTTATCCGCCGAGAGCCGTCCGCCGGCACCACGACGAAGAACCGCGTTTTTCGGATGTAATAAGCCGTTTCTTTCTGTATGTAATGTAATCTAATACCGTCCCTGGAGCAAGTCCGGGAATTTGAGTTTCTTGCCCTTCTTCACGTCCGCGTTGTCAATGAGAAAGGCGATGGTCTTCTGCCGGGCGATGCTCCGCTTGAGATAATCGAGCAGGTTCATCTTTTCATACGCCTCTTTGGCCTTGTCGAATTCAAGCCCGCGCTCCGCGGCGTATTTTTTGATCTCGTCCGCCACGTCCTCGTCGCCGGCGGCAATGTTCTCTTTTTCCTCCACCGCGCCGATCACGAGCTCGGCCCTGATTTTCTTCTCCGCTCCCGGCCGCCAATCCTTGAACAGGTCCTCTTTCGTCTTGCCCTCTTCGCCGAGGGCCCGCAGCACCAGGTCCTCGCGCCGGTTGAAGCGCTCGACGAGGTCGCTCCAGTTCCGGTCGAGCTCGACCTCGACCATGGATTCCGGAAGCGGGATCTTGGAAACCTCGACAATTTTCTCCACGATGGCGGTGGCGACGATGTCGCGCAGGCGCTCGTCGGCCGTGTCGGTGAGTTTTTTCCTGATATCGGTCTTGAGGTCGTCGATGGTCTGATACTTGTCGCTCACGTCCTGGGCGAGCTCGTCATTGAGCTCGGGCAGGATCTTTTCCTTGACGGCTTTCACGGTCACCTGGAGCTTCGCCTCCCGGTGAACGTGCTCTCCCCCGGCCGCCTCGGCCTCCACTTCCTTCGTGATCGTCTTGGACTCGTTCGCCTTGAGGCCGACGAGGTCGTCGTCGAAGCGGTAGAAGCTCGTGTTTTTGCCGACTTCCAGGACGAAGCCGTCGCGCTTCGTGCCGTCCACCGGGTTCCCCTCGGCGTCGAGCTCGACGTAGTCGACGGTGACGATGTCGCCCTGCGCCGCCGCGCCGTCTTTCTCCTTGACGATCGAGTTTTTCTCCCGGACGGCCTCGAGCTCGCGCTGCAGGTCCTCGTCCTCCACCTCGACGGCCGGTTTTTCGACCTTCACCCCCTTGTACTCGCCGAGCTCCACCTTGGGGAACGTGTCGTAGGACACTTCGAAGGTGAAATCCCTGGTGAGGTCGAGCTCGACCTTTTCCGTCACCTCGGGCCGGGAATGGTTGAGCGGCTTTTCCTCGATATCAGCGATGGCTTCCTCGAGGCCCTTCTGGATGATGTTCACCGCGGCCTCGCCCTTGATCTCCTCGCCGTACTTGCGCAGGAGCACCTCGGCCGGGACCTTGCCGCGGCGGAACCCCTTGATCACGACCTTGTCGCAATATTCCTTGACGAGCTCGTCGTACTCGCGCTGCGCCTCGTTTTGGGGAACGGTTATCTTGAGAAACACTCTCGCATTTTCCTTGAGACTGACTTCCTTTTGTGAGATCACGGCTGGATTTCTCCTTCATGTTCGGTTGGGACGCGCCGCCGCGCGATCCGGGCGGGGCGTCCGTGAAAAGAAAAGGCGATTCAGAGTTTCATCCGAATCGCCTTCGCATGGAAGCGGGAGACGGGGCTTGAACCCGCGACATCCACCTTGGCAAGGTGAAGCTCTACCACTGAGCTACTCCCGCGATAATAAGGCTCGCATCTCATGGCAGACAGGGCGTAATGTCCGTTCGATGCGAGAGAAGGGACTCGAACCCTTAAGCCTTGCGGCACCAGATCCTAAGTCTGGCGTGTCTGCCAGTTTCACCACTCTCGCAAGGAATATAGCGGAAAACGTCGGGATGGTCAATAATATCCCGGCCGGCCGACCGGCGCCTCGCTTTCCGCGCTTTGTTTGAGCCGTGGAGGGATCGAACCTCCGACCCGCAGATTAAGAGTCTGCTGCTCTACCAGCTGAGCTAACGGCCCTC
>CAZKOS010000253.1:0-3942 GCA_964554445.1 uncultured Spirochaetaceae bacterium
GCAACGTCGATTTCCTTTACCTGATCGCGCTTTGCCTACCCCCGCACGCTCGCGAGCACGCCGGCGATCCCCTCGGGAAGGAGGCTCAAGACGCCCGTTCGCGCGACGATGATGCCGAAATTCTTCCATGTTACCTTTCGCAAATCGATTGCTTCCATATTAAACTGCTCCGCCAACAGGTTTTCGGCTTCTTCAATCCGCGCCGGGACGGCCGACGGCGGATCCTCATACCCCTGGTCGGTCTCGACCAGGATGCGATCCACAGGCACCCGGGTCCGGATTCCGGAACGCCGGGCGATCGTCCGCTGGATTGAAAACCAACACCCGAGCCCGACGGCCCGCCTGGTCTGGGCCGCGCTCCCCAGCCACCAGTGCAGGATCACGGCCGGCGGCCGCGCGCGCTCGAGCTCGTCGAGGACGAGGCCGGTCGCGTGCCGGCTATGGACGCTTACCGGCCGGCCGAGCTCCGCCGCGATCGCGAGAATCGCGCGGAAGGTCCGGATCTGCGTCTCGAGCGGGACGGCGGAGGCTTTGTCCAGGCCGATCTCGCCCAGGATCGCGGCCCTCTCGGCCAGACGCCGGAAACGCTCCGGGTCGAAGGCGGTCTGCGCCTCGGCGACACCGGGATGGCAGCCCGCGCCCCAGGAAATGAAAGGGCGTGCCCGGCGGGCGAGCGCGGTCTCGAATTCATCGGGGGAAAGCGTCATGGCGAGCACCGCGCCGCACGCGTCGAGCTCGTCCGGGGGCCGGGAGGAAGCGAGGTGGCAGTGGGCGTCGAGAGTGGGGAGCTCGCGCGTGTTCATGGCAAACAAGACAGTAGCGCAATCGGGCGAAGCGCGCAACCGGGATGAAGCCGATGAAAATCAAGCCGCGTCGCGGGACGGTATTTCAATGGCTCGTCACGTACTCCTTGGCGTCGTCCATATTCTTGGCGAAATAAACGTCCTTGGAGATGGCCTGCGCGATGACCCGCTTGATGCCGGTCACTCCCACCATGGCCGTCACCGTTTCACGAACACCCCTTTGGCGCGGTCGATCAGGCGGTAGGGACTGCGCAGGGCGAGCTCGTTCAGTTTTTCCTTCGATACCGGATCGGCCGACTTCAGCCTGTCGCGGGCCCCGGCGCGCCTCGCTACGGCGATCATGCGCCGTACGAGCCTTTTCTGCGCCGCGTCCTCGAAACGGAAAGCGGCGCCGCACACGGGAAGCCCCTCGCAGTACCCGATCCAGCGCGCTTCGCAGGCCATGGAAACCTCATGACCGCACACGCGCAGGTTGAGACGGAACGGCTTGAGCGCGACCGTTTCCCCGACCCCGAGAAGGCACCCCGCCCGCGACAGGTTGATGACGGCGACGGGGATCGTGGCCGTCCCGGCCGCGATTTCGCCTCCGGCGCAGATTTCGCCTCCGACGTTGAGCCGGTAACGCGGAGCGGTCCGCCGGAACGCGCGCGAGGCCGCGGCTCTCTTCCGCTCCCGGTTCACGAGGCCGGCCCGCCCCAGGTCGCGGAGAAGGGCGCGCAGGGCGATTCTCTCGACCGGACCCGTCCTCATGAATTGCAGGCCGTAACCGGTCGCTCCGCCCCGCTTCACGCGTCGGCGCACCGCCGCCGACAGCTTGATCCGATGGCTGAAGGCGTGGAGCGTGACCGGCAGGGTCCGGTCCGGGGATAGCGCCGCCGGCGACACGACGAACGCGCCGGTCTCCGACAAATCGACGAGCTCGACCCGCGCCGGGTATTCACCGCCGACGTCGAGGAAGACCCGAATGACATAGCGCCGCGGTTGTTCCCACCAGCGCAGGGAGGAGTTGAAATACGGGGCGATGACGGCGCGCCGGAAGAAAACGCCCGCGGCCCCCGCGAGGATCAGGTTGTACGCGATGAGGGCGAGCAGGTGATACCGCGGACGCAGGGCGAAGACGACGATGTTGTCCGCCACCAGGCAGAGCGCGGCGGCGAGGTAGACGTACCAACCCCACTTCTTCACGAAAAACACCGCCCCCGCGCAGACGGGATAGAGGAGGAGGACGAGCAGGTCGTGGATTGAAAGCTTTGCGAAAATATTGTAGTACCCGATGACCGGCGTCAGCGTGTACAGCGAAACCTGGAGAATGATGAAGACCGGGGATATCAGGAAACAGACTGCAATGACGACGATCACGAGCGGTTTGCGGGGCATGAAACTTCCTTTTTTACAGTGTAGTGGATACCAACCGCGCCTGCAACCTTCTCCGAGAGCTCTTTTGAAAAAGCCGCTCCTTCACCGGAGTCCGCTCCGGCGGCGAGAGTCGTGACGCGATGGAGGTCTGCGCATCATCAAGCCATTTCCTTCAGCCTCCCCACCCCCGGACAGCCGACGCTTTCAACTAGCTCCATCGCTTCCCGATCGCCGGCGTAAACCTCGCCCGCAAATAGATTTGAAATCGGCCCCGCCTCCCCGTATACTTTTTATATGACGAAACAGTTCCTCCGCCCGTCTTGGAGGAGCCTCGCGCTGGCCGCAGCGGGAGCGCTCCTCTGGGCGGGGCTTTCCTCGTCCTGCTCCCTTCTGCTCCTCAATGACGCCTCGGGATTCACCGGCCGGTTCGACCGCACGCAGCGGCTCCTCGTCCTGGTCGACGGCGGGAAGGCGGCGGTCCTGGCCGGTGACCTGGACCGGTACCGAAACGACCTGCAGGCGGACGGGATCGTCGCGACGGTGGAAAGCTGGCCGGGCGGAACCGCGGCCGACCTGCGCGCCCGGCTCGCCGCGGCCTACCGCGCCGGCGTCATGGACGGCGCCCTTCTCGTCGGCGGCCTGCCCGCGGCCTGGTACGTCCAAACCACCGGCTACGGCACGGAGCAATTCCCCTGCGACCTGTACCTCATGGACCCCGGCTCGTCCTGGATCGACTCGAACGGCGACGGCATGTTCGAGAGCCACTCTCCCCTGTCCCTGAAATATTACGTTTCGCGCCTTTCCGGATCGGACACCGGGCTCCTGAATTACTTCGGCAAGAACCATCGATTTCGCGCCGGGACGATGTCGGCGCCGACGGGCGCGCTCGTGTTCAAGGACGACAGCTGGTTCGATTACCGGCCGGGCTCGAGCTTCGGCCTGAGCCTCATCTACCCGACGGTTTTCCGCGAGGAATCGGTCTCCGTCACCCGCCGGACCGACTACGTGAGCGACTTGAGCGGTGCGGGTTACGAGTTCGTCTACCAGTGGATCCACTCCTACCCGACCGCCCTGTGCGTCCAGGAGGGGAACGTGTACAACACCTTCACCTCGCGGGACGTGGCGGCCGTGAACCCCCGGGGGCTGTTCTACAATTTGTACGACTGCAGCGCCGCGCGCTTCACCGGGGAAAACCTGGGGATGAGCTACCTCACGGACACCGATTGGGCCCTGGCGGTATTCGGCTCCACCAAGGTGGGCGGCTGCTACCACCCGCTCGTCTTCAATCAGGTTCTTTCCGAACGGGGTACCTGGGGCGACGCCTTCAGAATCTGGTACAACTATTACGGAAGCGGGAGCGACGAGTGGTTCCTGGGCATGGTGATTCTGGGCGATCCGGCCCTCTCGGTCTCGACCCGCGGGCCGCTCTACCGCGTGATCGATTACAGCCTCCCGGCCGAGCCGGATGCGACCGAAATCCTGCGCCTGAAGGGCATCGACCTCGATTTCACCCTGGGCCCGGCCCCGGGCACGTTCGATGACTACAAGAAAGCGCACCCGGAGTTCTTTCCAGGATCTCCTTGAGAGGAATTTATAAGGAACCCAGGAGGGACAGGAAACCGGGAAGGAGAACCACCGATGGAAATCGGTTACACCGATTAGAGGATAGGGAAAGGCTGCGGGAAAATAGAAGCGAAGAGAACGATAAAATCACTATGGTGATTTTAAAATTATTCAGTGAACACGGATGCATAAGAAACGCCGATATTATCTATACTACGTT
>CAZKOS010000254.1:0-1944 GCA_964554445.1 uncultured Spirochaetaceae bacterium
TTTTTTATGGAAAATGAGGAAATGAAGAAAAAACTGGCCGGCCTGATCCGCGACGTCCGGCAGGACGAGACGCCCGCCGTGGAATTGACCGACGACGTCAACCTGCTTCTCGATCTCGGCCTGGACTCCATTCAGATCATCAGCATCATCCTGGCCGTCGAGGATACCTTCGACATCGAGATCGATTACGACAATTTCGAATACGGTAACATGGAATCGGTGAAAAGTTTTTGCGGCTTCATCGCCTCCTCTAAAAAGAAGAGCGGGCCGAACCCTCAAGAAAACGCAGCCGTCGAACAGAATGAAGAAAAACCGTAACGCCGCGCCTGAAACTCTTTTTTTGGCAACCTTCAATGCCGAACGCTTCTGGCGGGATCCCCGGTCGTCCCGTCTGCCCGCCGTACAAGACCCCGAGGCGGACCGCATCCTGCTGGTCATGGACGACATGCAGTTTCTCTTCTCGGAAAATTCCGGCGACGCGATCGTCACCCGCCTGCCGTTTCATCCCGCGCACCGGGAATATCTTTCCGGACTTGGTTTCGATTTTTCAAACAATACCCGTCCCTTGAACGGCGTTCATTCCGGAGAACACCCGCGCGACTCACGCACCGTCTGCCGCGACATCATGGAATCGGACGTGAAGAACGAGGTCAAGGGCATGGTAAAAAAGGGGATGGCCTTTTCCCCGTACGCCGTCCATTCCCACACGGTCGATCTGGCGCGGGAAATGTTTCCCGGAGACGCGCTCCCCGCGCCCGAATGCGTGCGGAAGGTGAACTCGAAGGAATTTTCATCCGGCGTGGCGCGGGCCCTCTTCCCGGAGTACCGCGGCCGGATGGCGTATTCGGCGGCGGAGGTTCTTGAGACCGGGAAGAGCCTGTTGGCCGGGGGGCCGATTCTCATCAAAGACCCGTTCGGTGTATCGGGAAAGGACAGCCTCCCGATTCAATCGGAAAGAATCCTGGCCTCGATCGCGCGCCACCTCATGAACCAGGAAAAAAAGGGGGCCGTCACGGGCTTCCTGCTTGAACCTTACCAACGAAAAAAGAAGGATTTTTCATGCCAGTTTTTCCTGGATAAAGAGGGGAATGTCATCGATCCGTCTCTCTCCGTACTTCACAACAGTGGATTTTCCTTCCAGGGAGTTTTCACCGCGGATGAAGCATTCGCGGAGGAGATGGAAAAAAGAGGGTATTTCGACGTCATTCATGAAATCGCGGGGCGCATCCATTCCGCCGGGTACTCGGGGCCGGTGTGCGTGGATTCCATGATGCTGAAGGACGGTGCGCCGTATCCGTTGGTTGAAATAAACGCGAGGAAATCACTGGGGTTCTTCAACCTGGCGCTTTCGCGCCTTCTTCACCGTTATTCCAAAAAGGCGTGCCTCGTGTGTTTCCCGTTGACCGTCGCGCGGAAGGTCCCCTTCGAGAAGCTGCTCCGCCGGATGAAGGAGGAGAACGTCTTGTTCACGAACGACACGCCTGCCGGGATCATTCCGCTCACCGCCCACACCCTGAACATTAACGCGCCGGAACGCGCCCGGGAGGGCGCCCTGCACAAGGCCAGGCTGTACGCCGGCGCGGCGTACGAAAAGGAGCCGGACCTGGAGGAGACGCTTCTTAAAATGGAACAAGTCTTTTCAAGCCTTGAGATAAACAATTTTCTGAAGAGAGAAGCCGTCATGGAGCGCCATGAACAATAAAATCACCGCCATTCTTTTTTCAGCCGGTTCGTTCGGCGTGTATATTCCCGCCCTTCTCCTCCATAGACGGTTGGCGAAAAAAGGCGTCCCGACGGAGCTGTACATGCTGGAAGACGTCTATTATCCGGAAAAGCGGGAAGAGCTCGTCAAAGCAAAGAGAAAATACCGGGAAAACTTCAGGTTCGCGCTCGCCGCCCAGAGCCTGACCCGGGACATCAGCGGGAATTTCGATCCCCGGCGTG
>CAZKOS010000254.1:2044-3917 GCA_964554445.1 uncultured Spirochaetaceae bacterium
TCCTTCAAGCCGTACCGGGCGGACGGTGAGCCGTTCCGGCACCGCTGGTTTTTCGAGCGGCCGGGAAACCGCGTTCACTCGTTCATCGGAACGGGCGACGGCGGGCCGGTTCCGTTTTCGGAGAGGGACGACAGGCTCGTGGTCCACGGGGGCGGCGGGGGGCTGGGCACGTACCGGGACAAGCTGCCCGAGCTGGACCGGGCCGGTCTGTCGCTCGACGTGGTTGTGAGCGATGGGGGGGAAGCGGAAACCCTTTCCTCCGCCTGGCGGCCGGGACACCGTTTCTTTTACCCCGACCCGGCCTGGAATCCCCTGATCCGGGGGATGGAGCCCGACCGCCTTTTCCCTCCGCTCCTGGAAAGGTCCGGGGAACGGGGAGAAGAAAGGGAATGGCGGGACGACGAGTATCACGTTTTGCACCGGTTCATTTCCCGCTCCCGCGCGGTGGTGAGCAAACCCGGGGGCATGACCCTGATGGATTCGCTCCGCACCGCCACGCCCGTGGTGCTCCTCGAGCCCTACGGCGATTACGAGGAAAAGAACGCGGAGCTGTGGCAAAACCTGGGATTCGGCGTCCCGTACCGCGCGTGGGTCGATGAGAAATGCCCGCTCTCCACCCTGGAGACGCTGCACGAAAATCTTCTCACCGCCCGGAAAAACATGAAAGACTTCAGCGAAATCATCGCCGGGGAGACGGCCCATGCCGGGTAGAAGCGCCGCCGGGTTCGACGCGGAGAGATTCGGACGGCTCAAAAAGATGGCCAGAAACAAATCCGAATCCAGGCGTCGCCTTCACAAGACGCCGGATTACGCGTGCGATATTCCCAGGGAAATAGGCGTCCAGCTCACGTATCGATGCAACCTGCGCTGCGCCCACTGCTTCCAGTGGAACGAAGACGGGCATTTCCGCCGCCTGGGAAAAGAGAAGCAATCGCTCGAGCTGTCGCCGGACGCGGTTGAAAAACTGTTTCGCGCCACGCGGGAAACGAAGGCGGACTTGTACGCGTGGGGCGGGGAACCGCTCATGTATTCGGAGTGGGACCGCCTCTCCCGGCTCATCGAAAGCGATCCCCGCTGGACGGTGCTCTGCACGAACGGACTGCTTCTGGAACGGAATATGGAATCGCTCCTGCGCTTCTCTTCCCACCTGGTGCTGCTGTTGAGCATCGACGGCCTGGAAGAGGACAATGACGCCGTGCGGGGCCGGGGGAGCTTCGGGAAGATCATGCACAACATGGAGCTTCTGCGGGAGCTCCGGAAGAACAATGAGTTCCACGGCATCCTCTCCGTCAACTGCGTGCTCACCGACCGGACGGCGGGCAAAATGCCGGAGCTCGCCGAATATTTCGAGGGCCTCGGCATCGACACCCTGATGCTGAGCTTTCCCTGGTACATAAGCGAAGAGACGGCCGAAGCGATGGACGCCTATCGCCGCGACCGGCTCGCCTGGCTCGATCCCGCCCGGGAACCCGGCGCGGAAAGCTGGCATTGCTACACGCACCGCATCGACGAGAGCGCGATTCCCGCCCTGGCGGAAGGTATGAAAAAAATCTCCTCCGCCTCCGGGAAGATCCGGGTGCAATTTCAACCCTCCTTAAGCGCGGACGAGCTCGGCCCCTTCATCCTCGGCGCGGGCGTGCCCGCCCGGGGCAGGACCGGCTGCCTGTCCCTGTCGAACCGCCTGGACGTGCTTGCCGACGGCACCATCCCGGCCTGCAAGGCCTTCCCCGAAACGGTCATGGGAAACATTTATTCGGGGGAGGTGCTCGACGTGTGGAAAAGCGCCCGGTTCAACCGGTTCAGGGAAACGGTTCGGGACGAGCTCATGCCCGTGTGCGCCAAGTGCGTACTGCTCTACCGGGACGGAATTTAG
>CAZKOS010000255.1:0-3912 GCA_964554445.1 uncultured Spirochaetaceae bacterium
TCCCCCTGGGTGGTTCACTACAATGCCTCGAGCTGTAACGGGTGCGACATCGAGGTGATCGCCGCGCTCTCACCGCTCTACGACGTGGAGCGCTTCGGCATGATCAACACCGGCAATCCCAAGCACGCGGACATTCTCCTCGTTACCGGCGGGGTGAACGAGCAGTGCCGGCGCGTTCTGCAGACCGTCTACAACCAGATGCCCCACCCCAAGGTGGTGGTGGCGTTGGGGATCTGCGCCTGTTCCGGCTGCGTCTTCCGCGAGTGCTACAACATCCACGGCGGCGCGGACACGGCGGTGCCGGTGGACGTGTACGTGCCGGGCTGCGCGGTGAAGCCCGAGGCGATCATCGACGGGGCGGTGAAGGCCCTCGCCATCCTGGACGAAAAGGCGAAGCAATTCCGGAAAAGGAAAGAAATGAGCAAAATCACCTACGATTACGTGATGGGGAAAAAAGATGCCGACTGACGCCGTATTCCGAAACATCGAGAAGCCCGGCCTCCTCGAGGCGGCCTTCACGATGAAGGCCGAGGGTTACCGTCTGGTCCAGCTGTCGGCCACGGCGGTCCCGGGAGGCGACGCTGCGGAGGGCGGTGTCTACGAGGTCAACTACTCCTTCGGGAAGGGGTACGAGCTCGTCAATTACCGCATTGTCCTCAAGCCGGGGGAGAGCGTGCATTCCGTGTCCGGGATTTTTCCCGCGGCCTTCCTCTACGAGAACGAGATGCACGACCTCTTCGGCATTGTGGTGGACAACCTGACCGTCAATTACCGGGGCGTGTTCTACAAGCTCGCGCAGCGGACGCCCTACGCCTTCCCGTCCGGGCCCAAAAAAGGGGGAGCGTGAGATGGGCACGAAAACCGTCATTCCCTTCGGGCCGCAGCACCCCGTGCTGCCCGAGCCCATCCACCTCGACCTCGTGCTCGAGGACGAAAAGGTGGTGGAGGCCGTGCCGCAGATCGGCTTTATTCACCGCGGCCTGGAGAAGCTCGTGGAAAAGCGCGACTGCTTCGAGTTCGTGTACACGGCCGAGCGCATCTGCGGCATCTGCAGCTTCATCCACGGCCTTACCTACTGCCTGGGCGTGGAGAAGCTCATGCACGTGGAGGTGCCCGAGCGCGCCTCGTACCTGCGGGTCGTCTGGAGCGAGCTCTCCCGCATCCAGTCGCACCTTCTCTGGGCCGGGCTCATGGCGGACGCCCTCGGGTTCGAAAGCCTCTTCATGGAAACCTGGCGCATCCGCGAGCGCGTGCTCGACATCCTCGAGCGGACGACCGGCGGCCGGGTCATCTTCGGCGTCTGCCAGGTGGGGGGCGTGCGCCGCGACATCGACGCGGACGCCATGAGCGGGATCCTGAGCACGCTTTCCGTCATGGAGAAGGAGATCGGGGCGATCGAACGGGTCTTCCTGCGGGACGCGACGGTGCGCCACCGCATGCGCGGCGTGGGCGTCGTCTCCGCGGAGGAAGCGCACGCCCTGGGAGCGGTCGGGCCGACGGCCAGGGCCTCGGGCGTGACCGAGGACATGCGCGTGCCCGGCTACGCCGCCTACCCGGCGCTGCCGTTCGATCCGGTGACGGCGACCGAAGGGGACTGCCTCGCGCGCTGCGAGGTGCGCATCCGGGAGCTGTACTCGTCCATCGACCTCATCCGCCGGGCCGCGGCCGCCCTGCCGGGCGGGCCGGTCACTGTCAAGGTCACGGGCGCGCCGGAGGGCGAGGTGTTCGTCCGCACCGAGCAGCCGCGCGGCGAGGTGGTGTACTATCTCAAGGCGAACGGGACCAAACACCTGGTGCGCCTCCGGGTGCGCACCCCGACCTTCGCCAACCTGGGCGTGCTCCTGAAGACCCTCAAGGGGTGCGAGCTCGCCGACGTGCCCGTGCTCGTTCTCACCATCGATCCCTGCGTGAGCTGTACGGAAAGGTAGGCCGGAATGCCCATCCTCGGTATGTCGTTGATCACCATGAAAAACCTCTTTTCACGGCCGGCCACCCGCCGCTATCCCGCGGTGAAGCGCGAGCCGTTTCCCGGGGCGCGCGGCGAGATCGTCATCGACATTGAAAAATGCATTCTCTGCGGCCTCTGCGCCCGCCGCTGCCCGGACCAGGCCCTGGCCGTGAGCAAGCCCGAGCGCAGCTGGGAGATCGATCACCTGCGCTGCATCCTCTGCGGGTTGTGCGTCCAGGTCTGCCCGACGCATTGCCTCAGCCAGGAGCCGTTGTCGCACCCGCCCTCGCTCTCCCGGGAAAAGTTCAAGTTCGTCCAGGCGCCGAAAGAGAAGAAAACCACGGCTGGCGCGGATGAACGCTGATAGAGGTTGGGTGAAGAAATCATAAGGAAATAAACGAGGTTTAGTGAATAAAGAAAAATGAATTCCGGATACGGGTAAAGGTCCGGAAATAAATTACGCTTTTTGCGGGTGCTTTCCATTTCTCCTTCTCTTCTTTTTCTTTCATCCGCGTCTTCACGCTGGAAGCTGCGCTGCGCGAATCCGCGTTCATCCGTAGTTTCCCGCATCTCTTCTTCCCGGCGGCTGAAAAAAAATATTTGGTCCCACCCGTATTATAAGCTATACTATGGTTGAGATGGCGATGCTTGAAAGCGCCGAAGAGCCCGCGTTTGGATCCGGACAGGACGGGCGGCGGAAAACGGACCGGCCCTGCGCGACCGCGGAGGACATGCTCCGTACCATCGGCGAGATTTACCACATCAAGGACCTCGACACGCTCCTCGAGCGGATCCTGACCGAAACGAGACGCATCGTCAACGCGGACGCGGGGACGGTCTACCTCGCGGCCAAGGGGCAGCTCTTCTTCAACATCGTGCAGAACGATACGCTCTTCCGGGACCCTCACGCCAAGGAGAAGTATTTCTATTCGCGCGCCCGGCTGCCGATCGACCGCACGTCCCTCGCCGGGTACGTGGCCGTCACGGGCCAGCCCCTCCTCATCGACGACGTCTACCACATCAAGAGCGGGGTGAGTTATTCCTTCAACCCGGCCTTCGACCGGAAGGCGTCCTACAAGACGACCTCCATTCTCATGGTTCCCATCATCACGCGCAACAATGTGCTCATGGGCGTCCTGCAGCTCATCAACGCCAAGGATGAGTTCGGCCAAACGGTGCCGTTCTCCATGCAGGACACGCTCTACATCGTCCAGTTCGCCAATTACGCGGCCCACGCCATCGAGAGCGCCAAGCTCTCCCGGGAGATGGCGCTGCGCATGGTGGAGATCGCCGCACTGCGCGACCCGTCGGAGACGGCGGCGCACGCCAAGCGGGTGAGCTCGCTGTCCGTGGAGCTCTACACCGTCTGGGCGAAAAAGAACGGCGTCGCGCAGAAGGAGCTGCGGCAGACGCGCGACGTCTTGAGAATCGCGGCCATCCTCCACGACGTGGGCAAGGTGGCCATCAGCGACGTGATCTTGAAGAAACGCGGGAAGCTCGACGAGCGCGAGACCTACCACGTCCGCTGCCATACGGTGTACGGCGCGCGCCTCTTCCTCAACGCCAACTCCCCGTGGGACCGGGTCGCCTCCGAGGTGGCGCTCAACCACCACGAGCAGTGGGACGGCGGCGGCTACCCGGGGTGCATGGCGGACGTCTCCGGCCGCGAGATCGTTTTCGGGCCGGGAAAAAAGGGCGAGGAGATCCCCCTCATGGCGCGCATCGTCTCCATCGCCGACGTCTTCGACTCGCTCGTTTCCAAGCGCGTCTACAAGCACGAGTGGCCCGAGGCCGAAGCGTTCCGCTACATCAGGAACAATTCCGGCTCCCTGTTCGATCCGGAGCTCGTGTCGCTCTTCCTGGCCATGAGCGATACGGCGCACGCCATCGAGGAGCGGTACAAGCTGGCCGCCGGCGGAAAAACGTCCGGGGGGCCGGGGAAGAAGAAAGTCGTTGCGGATAAG
>CAZKOS010000256.1:0-3908 GCA_964554445.1 uncultured Spirochaetaceae bacterium
CAGGGCGACGCTCCGCAGGGGCGGGGTCGGAAACCGGCCCCTTCCCCGGTCAAGGCCAAGGGCCTGGAGCTCGGCCTGCCCGTCTTCGAGCCGCCCAGGCTCGACGGCGCCTTCCGGGAGATCGTCGCCGGCCTCGCCCCCGATCTCCTCGTCTGCGTCGCCTACGCGAAGATCTTCGGGCCGAAATTCCTCGCCCTTTTTCCCGAGGGCGGGATCAATGTGCACCCGTCGCTCCTGCCCCGCTTCCGCGGTCCCTCCCCCATCCAGGCCGCCATCCTGGCCGGCGACCCGGAGACCGGAGTCTCGGTCCAGCGGCTGGCGTTGAAAATGGACACGGGCGACATCCTCGGCCAGGAGACCCGCCCGGTGGCGGACACGGACACCGCCGCCACCCTCTCGTGCGCGCTCGCCGAGGCCGGCGCCCGCTTGAGCGTGCGGGTCATCGAGGAGATCGCCTCGGGCGCCGCCCGGCCGCGGCCGCAGGACGAATCCCGGGCCACCTACTGCCGGCTGCTCGCCAAGTCGTCGGGACTGCTCGATTTCACCGCGGGCGCCGCCGAGCTCGCGCGCGCCATTCGGGCCTTTCAACCCTGGCCCCTGGCGCACGCCTTTTGGGGGGAGAAGCGGGTCTTCTTCCTCGAAGGCGGCGCGTACCCGGCCCGGGGCGGGCCGGCCGGTCGGGAGGAGCCGGGGCGCGTGCTGGGTATGGACAAAGACCACGGAATTTTGATACACACAGGGGACGGCGTCCTGGCCGTCAGAACCATCCAGCTGGAGTATAAAAAAGCCCTTACCTTCAGGGAATTTTTGAACGGCAACCGGGAATTCGTCGGCAGTACGCTTACCGGCGCCGGCCGGAGCGGAAACGGAGGAACGTAAATGCGGGTATTCGACGTGGTGCGGAATATGTTCATGGCGCTGGGGGATTTCATCAAGCGGATCATTCCCAACCCGCGCGACACGGTCGAATCGCGGAATTTCAAGACCACCATCCTCTTTCTGATCGGCTGCGTCGTTTTCATGTTCGCCGTCGCCGTCGTCGCCTTCATCGCCTACATCCAACCGGTCGAGGAAACCGTCATTCCCGACATGAAGGGGTCCGATTTCCGCGAGGCCCTGGGCATCCTCCAGAACAAGAAGCTCCAACCCTTCATCCGCTTCGAATACACCACCGTCCCGCAGGACAAGGACCTCATCATGAAGCAGGAACCGGAAGCGCGCGCCAAGGTGCGCATCGGCAGCCGGGTGACCCTCTGGGTGAGCTCCGGGGTGATGTACGACCGGGTGGGGAATTACGTCAACAAGTCCCTTTCCGAGGTGGAAGACCTGTTCCGGATTTCGTTCAACAAGGACCGGCAGATCATCGCCGTGAAAAAGCCGGTCAACTACGTCTCCAACCAGGCGGCGGCCGGGACGATCCTCGCCCAGTACCCGCCGCCCGGCACACCCCTCGGCGACCGCGTGCTCTACGTCGAGTTCACCGTCAGCAAGGGGATCTCGCAGACGGAGATCGTCGTCGACGATTACACGGGCAAACCCTTCCAGACCGTGGTCGCCGACCTGCAGGCCAAGAACATCCCGTTCATCTTCAACGTCGCGACGACCGACCAGGACGGCCGGGACGGACTGGTCACGGCCCAGAACATACCGGCCGGCACGAAAATAGGCGGCGGGGCGCTCCTCGTCCTGCAGATGTTCAAGCCCGTGGCCGTGGCGACCGGCAAGGTGTTCGGCCTGTTCCGCGCCACCATTCCCGATTTCGGAGCGCCCGTAACGGTCAAGGTCGAGTCCGAGCTCCTGGGAAAACGCACCCTCCTCCTGTCCGAGGAACGGGCGGGCGGGGAGCTCGCCCTCCCCTACGTCCTCGACAAGGACGCCTCGATCATCCTCACCCTGGGGGGCGACGAAAAGCAGCCGGAAAAGGTGCAGCCGTACTGAGCCGAAAGCCGATCCGCGGGATGCGGCCCGCCCTCGGCCGAATGAATCCCGCCGGCGGCCGAGGGGGAGCGCGGGTCGATTGAAGCGCTCCCGGAGCGCGTTCCCGGCCGTCCGGGAACAATCGATTTTTATTTCGCTTTCCTCGCATAAATAAGATTGACGCAACTCAAGTGAAACGCTACTTTACACACATGCACGATATGGAAGAACGAAGCGAACGGCGGGCGCGCCGGCGGCGTCCGTCCTGGTGGTCGTTCGTCACCGGACTCATTTTCACGGCCGGCTTCGGGATCTACTGGTATTTCAACCCGCATTCCTGGTGGCCGGTCTTCCCCATCATTTTCGCGGGCGTCCTGCCCATGCTGAACGGTCTCCGCTCCGTCCTTTCGACGCCGTCGCGGAAAAAGCTGGAAAAGGAAAACGCCAGGCAGCTCGAACGGGAAATCGAGCGACAGATCCTCCAGGCCGCGCACGACCAACGGGGGAGGATCACCGTGGCCGGCGCCGCCCTGCACGCCCGCCTGCCCATGACCGAAGCCTCCCGGATTCTCGAGCGGATGGCCAAGGAAGGCCACGCGGTCATGAACGTCACCTCCTCCGGCACGATCGAATACGAATTCCCGGATTTCCTGCCGGACGCCGACCGGGATCGGGAGCAACTGACATAAACCGACGGCTCACTTTTACCGGGCGCGGAGAGAAAGTGAAGTTAAGGAAACCGGGAATCCAGGAAAAAACACAAAAACTATTATACTTTTTTTCATGAAGACGCGTCTTCATCGTTCCCCTCTTTGAGATTTATTTATACTATTCTAATAGACTCTGCGTGATAAAAAGGTGGTCGCTTATGAAAACGGCACTGGTGATCGCGGGCGGCGGGGCGAAGGGCGCCTTCGCCGCGGGCGCGGTCACATACCTGTACGAGGCGTACGGGCGCGACGGCTGGTTCGATATCGTGGGCGGCACCTCGACCGGGGCGCTCATCACCCCGTTCGCCGCCCTGCTCGGCGATCCGTCGCTGGCCGGAGAGGCCCTTTCCGACCTGGAGCGGTTCTACACGACCGTCACCACGCGGGACATCCTCGACCGGCGCTCCATCTTCACCCTGCTCTTCAAACCGGACGCGCTCAACGGCAACGCGCCCTTGAAAAGGCTCCTCGACGCGCACATCACCGCCGGGCGCTTCGCCTACCTGAACGGGCCCCGGGCTCCCGAGACCTACGTCGTCTACACCAACTACCGCACCGGCCGGGAGGTCTTCGTGTCCCCCCGGGAGCCGGGAATCGACCCGGCCGGGTTCCGCCGGGCGCTCCTCGCCTCCTGCTCCGTCCCCGTGTACATGGAGAGCACGCGCATCCGGGGCGACGTCTGCTATGACGGGGGCGTCAGCGAGATCCTCCCCCTCCGCCGGGCCGTCTCCCTCGGCGCCGAACGGATTCTCTCCGTCAGGCTGGACCCGGCCGTGCCGGCGGACGACTCAGGCCCGCTGGAACGCATCGACCAGGTGCTGGTGCGCACGTTCTCCATCATGCTCAACGCGGGCCTGGCGAGCGACATCGAGCGCACCCGGCTCATCAATGACGCGATGCTCGCCAAGGACGACCTGCGCGCCGCCTTCGCCGACGATCCCGCGGCGCTCGGGAAGATCGACCGGGCCCTGGAGCGCCGGCCCGACCTGTTCGGAGGCCACCGGCGCCTCGTTGAGCTCGACCTGGACATCTACCCGGACACGCCCCTCACCGGCGACGCCCTGGTGTTCGAACCCGCGGTCATGAAGCGCTGGTTTCGGGAAGGCTACGAAAAAGCGCGCGAGCGCGTCACCCGTTCGCCCTTCCGGGACTATTGACGCCGCTCTTTACAGCCGGGCCGTTTTTCGCTATATTGTTCCACACACACGCGAGCGTCGTATAATGGCATTACCCGAGCTTCCCAAGCTCGTGACGAGGGTTCGATTCCCTTCGCTCGCTAAA
>CAZKOS010000257.1:0-3896 GCA_964554445.1 uncultured Spirochaetaceae bacterium
CCGGTACTCGAATTTTTCCCTGCCCTTCCAAAATCTCCAGCGCTTCCTCGACATCCTCCCGCTCCCAGTCTGCCAGGAGCCCGAATCCCGCTCGGTCCACAAGATCATGCAAGTGCGCCTCCCGCGTCGTTTTGCCGAGCAGCAGGGCGACGAGCTCGCGCTTCGTATAGCGGCGCGGAAAAGCCCGCACGATCTCGAGGATCTCTTTGACCCCCTCGGGCGCGGGCGGGCTTTGCCCGGCGCAGACGTCGCAGCCGCCGCACTCGCCGATCTCGTGGCCGAGCGCGGCCAGGAGCGTCCGCCGCCGGCACCGGGTATCGTCCGCGGCGGACGCGAAGACGCGCTCGTAGCGATCGCGGCCGAGGCCGGGCTCGATCGCCCGGTTGAATAGCTCGTCGTCGCGGCCGCGAATGAGCCAGGCGCCGGCCGGCCGGCCGTCCCTGCCGGCGCGCCCCGATTCCTGGAGATAGGCCTCGACCGACGGCGGCACGTCGCGGTGGATGACGGCGCGGATGTCGGGCTTGTCGATGCCCATGCCGTAGGCGGAGGTGGCGCAGAGCACGCCCGTCTTCGTCGTGAAAAACCACTCCTCCACCCGGCGCCGCTCCGCTCGTTCCAGGCCCGCGTGGTAGAAAAAGACGTCCTCCGTGTCCAACCTTCGCCGCAGGAGACGGGCGGAGAGCTCCGCGCTTTTCCGGCTCCGCGAGAAGACGACGAGCGGCTTGGGCGATCGCAACACCAGCCGGTAGAGAGTCTGGTTTTTGGAAAGGGCGGGCGCGACCCTGTAAAAGATGTTGGGCCGATCCGGGACGTCGTTCACCACGACGCGCGGGCGGTCCCGGAAGAGATGGCGGTCGATATCGGCGATGATGCCGGGCGAGGCGGTGGCGGTATAGGCGCTCACCAGCGGGGCGCCCAGCCCGGCGGCGTTCTTTCCCAGGTCGAGGTAGGCGGGCCTGAAGGTGGTGCCCCATTCCGAAACGCAGTGCGCCTCGTCCACCACGAAGTGGGCGATGCCGACGCCTTTCAGTTTGTTCGCGATTGCCTCCGAGGCGAGAATTTCCGGCACGGCGAAGACGATCCGCGAGGTCCGCGCTTTCAGGCGTTCGAAGACGCCCTCGCGCTCCGCCCGCGTCTGGCCGCCGCGCAGCACCTCGCACGGCACCCCGGCTTCCCGGAGCCGGCGCTCCTGGTCCTTGAGCAGGGAGAGGAGCGGCACCACGACGAGCGTCGCTCCCGGCAGAAGCAGGGCGGGCAGTTGGAAGCAGACCGATTTTCCGCCGCCGGTCGGAAAAACGACCAGCTGGTGCAGTCCTTCCAGCGTATTGGCGACGGCGAACCGCTGCCAGGGCGTCAGGGCGGCGATCCCGAATCGCCGCGCGGCCAGCTCGGCGACCGGATCGGCGCGCGAATCCGCCGGATTCTCAGAGTATTCCATCGCCTGTGAGTCTCCGGAACTCCTCCTCGAAATTGGGGGTAAAGAACCCCTTCGCCAAGTGCCCGCTGATTTCCTGTTTTGAAAAAAACCGGGCTTCCGCGACCTCGTCCGGATCGATCCGGAACGGGCCGTCGTTTTCCAGGAGAAAAGCGGAGACGAACTCGGACTCGACGCCGGTCCGCCAGCAATACGTGTAGAGGAAACGCGCGTCCTCGACTTGAAGCCCAAGCTCTTCGCGCGCCTCCCTGGCGAGCGCCCGCCGCGCGTCCTCGCCGAGGGCCACGTGCCCTCCCACGGCGGTGTCCCACATCCCCGGGAGGAGGTCCTTGGTGGCCGAGCGGCGCTGGAGGAGGAGCCGCCCGTCCGAGCCGAGCACGTGCAGGTGCACGACCGGGTGCAGGAGCGAAGGATTTCCGTGACATTCCGAACGAGGGGCCTTGCCCGTCACTCTCCCGTCTTCGTCGACCAGGGGCAGGTATTCGATCATGCTTCGTCGTATTCCGCGGAGGCGAGCCTGATGCACACGGCGAGAACCTCCATCGCCTTCTCCACGTCCTTGACCGGGGGCCGGGTGGGGGCGATGCGGATGTTGGAATTCGCCGGGTCCTTTCCGAGCGGGTAGGTCGCGCCGGCGGGAGTGACGGCCACGCCCGCGGCCCTGGCGAGCTCCACCACCCGGCTTGCCACGGGCCGGGTGGTGTCCAGACTCACGAAATACCCGCCTTGCGGCTCGGTCCAGGACGCCAGGCCGGTCCCGCCGAGCTCGCGGGAGAGCACGGCCTGCACGGCGTCGAACTTGGGCTTGAGGAGCCTGGCGTGATCGCTCATGAGACCGGCCACCCCGCCCTTGTACGAGGACAGGAATTTGGCGTGCCGGTACTGCTCGATTTTATTCGGGCCGATGAACTGGGTGGAAAATAGCCGGGCCAGATACCCGATGTTGCCGGCGCTCGACGCCATATAGCCCAGACCGGCGCCGGAGAACGTGATCTTCGAGGTGGAGCCGAAGAGATAGACCCCGTCCGGCCGGCCGGCCGCCTCGGCCGCGCGAATGAGATTTTTCGGCCGGGATTGATTCGCCGTGAGATGATGCACCGCGTAGGCGTCGTCCGCGAAGACGGTGAAGTCGTCGGCCGCCGTTTTCATGGCGAACAGGCGGTCCACGGCCTCGTCGGAAATCGTCTCGCCGGTGGGGTTGGAATAGGTGGGAACGAAGACGATGCCCTTGACCTCGTCGGACGAGGCGGCCAACTTTTCCACGGCCTCGATATCGGGACCGCGACCGGTCATTTTCACCGCCGGCATCTCGAAACCGAGCTCGTGGAGCATGGTGAAGTGCCGGTCGTAGCCGGGCACGGCCACGATGATCTTGGGGGACGAATAGCGGCACCAGGGCCTGGCCGAGCCCTTGAGCCCCTTGAGGAGGGCGAAACAGAGAACTTCGCTCAACAGCTTGAGGCTCGCGTTGTTGCCCACGATGGTTTCCTCGGGCGTGACGCGAAGAATTCCGGCGGCGACGGCGCGGATCTCGGGGAGGCCTTCGACGCCGCCGGGATAATTGCGGATATCGATCCCGCCCGGGGTTTTCACGTCATGACCGTCGACGATTGTGAGCATCGGATTGGAGAGGTCGAAATCGTCATCGCCCGGCTGTCCGCGCACGATGTTGAGTTTCAGCCCTTGCGCTTTCAGCGCTTCGTATCGATTTTGCAATTCTTTCATCGCACCCATGAGAGAGTCTCCTCCCGTTTGAACGTCGATTTTTCGCCGTTTTGCGCAATCGCACCAAATATATCGATTTTCACTTTATGCGCAAAGGGGGCGGTCGTTCATTTAAACTAAAATTGTCGCTTTTTCGGCGTCCGGTTTCTCGCCGCCATTTTTGATGGCTTCATGAGTGCCCCCAAGCTTGCGATTTCTCGAATTTTGGGTAGGAAACGATTTCGAATATACAAAGTAGGCTCCGGCAATTTCATAAGCCGGTTGTTGAAAAAGTTGAGCTTTTTCAACAACCTACCATACCTTTCGGACCGCACTCCGACGGGCCGTCACTCCGCGTTCCATTTCACCGGCACCGAATAACCCTGCGGTATATTGACGATCTTCTCGGCGGAATACCCGAGGGTCAGCACGCCGAACACTTTATGCCCGCGCGGGACGCCCACACTCCGTTTCAGCGACGGCGTCAGGTTGAAGGCGATCTTGACGGCGTCCATGAGGATGGCTTGTCGGGGACAGAGAGCGATGCATTTCTGGCATTGATTGCACAGATCGTCATCAATGGCCGGTTTTCCGTCTTTTTCAAAAATACAATAGTGCTCGAACCGCTTCAGGCATACGCCGCAGCCCGTGCATCGTCTTGCGTCGACGGTCACCATCGGTTCAGTCCTGGACGCTCATCATGACGGGCTCGGGCGCACGATCGCCTTTTCGCTCGGCGTGAAGGGATTGAAGAAGT
>CAZKOS010000258.1:0-3893 GCA_964554445.1 uncultured Spirochaetaceae bacterium
GCAACGCCCAATTAGAAGCGATCGGAGCTTGATTGAACTGTTGAGTTTGAAAAGAATGCCGCTGTGAATAAAAGAGAGGGCTTGTCCGAACGGACACCTCTCTTTTATTTTAGGGACGATACTCATCGATATGTTTGCGGACTGCTTGGTCGCGGATCGTATGAATATTTTCAGCGCTTTTTGGTTGCCGCTTTTTTATTTTTCAATAATTGAAACTTGTACCCCACCGTATGCACGGTGAGAATAAAACGCGGCCGCGTCGGATCGTCCTCGATTTTCTGGCGCAGTTTGGCGATGTGCTGATCAAGGGTGCGGGTGCCGCCGCCGTATTTCATACCCCACACCGCGTCGAGAATCGCGTCCCGGCTTAACACCTGCCCTTCGTTTTCCATGAAAAACTCGACCAGTTTCAATTCCCGCATGGTGATCTGGAATTCGACGCCGTCTTTGGTGCCGGTGAGGGTGGCGGGGTCGATCGTGAGCTTGCCGAAGCTGAAAGGACCGGGCTGCGGCCGGCGGATCTCCCGTCCGGAGCGTCTCCGGGCCGCGCGGATCCGCGCCAGGAGCTCCTGCATGCCGAAGGGCTTGACGATGTAATCGTCCGCTCCCAGCTCCAACCCCACCACCTTGTCCACTTCCTGGCCCTTGGCCGTGAGCAGGAGCACGGGAGTGAGGGAATCGGTTTTCCGGATTTCCCGCAGAACGTCGTAGCCGGATTTTTCCGGGATCATGATGTCGAGGAGCACGAGGTCGGGTTTCGCGCGACGGTATTCGGCGAGCGCCCGGATTCCGTCGCGCGCCACGGCCACCGCGTACCCGGAGTGCTTCAGGAGGTCGCGCAGGCCGGTGACGATCGACGGGTCGTCTTCCACCACCAGAATTTTTTCTTCAATCATAGTGCCTCAGCTCCTTTGGCGGTTCCGGGCCGCCGTCGAATTGTTCCGCTGCCGCGTCCCGCGCGCGGACCCCGGCTGCGGGAAAAAGAGCCGGAACACGCTCCCGCCGCCCGGCCGGGCCTCCCACGAGATTTCGCCGCCGTGGTCATCGACGATCATTTTGCAGATGGTGAGCCCGAGCCCGCTGCCGCCCGACTTGGCGGTGAGGGAATCGTCCACCCGGAAAAATTCCTTGAATATTTTCTTCGCGGCCCAGGGTGGTATGCCCGGTCCCCGGTCCATGACGAGGAGGGTGATCCCGGCGGGGCGCTTTTCAAGCGAGACGTCGATGCTCCCTCCGCCCGTGTCGGGCCCGGCGTATTTCTCCGCGTTCGATATCAGGTTGATGAGGACGCGGGTGAGCGATTCGCGGCAGCCTTGGAAAGCCATTTTTTTTGCGTTTGAGGCGAAGTCGAGCCTCATGCCCGCTTTCTCGAGCCGGATGCGCTCGCAGGCGGTCACTTTGCGGCAGAGCGCCACCAGGTCAAGCTCTTTTTTATCGTAGTGTTTTTTGCCCTGGGACATCTTGGAGAAGTCGAGCACATTATTGATGAGCCGCGACAGCCTCTCGGTTTCGCTCAAGAGAAGCGAGCAATACTCGCGGCGCTTGGCGGGGCCGGGGGCCACGTTTTCCTTGAGCATCTCGGCGAAGAGCCGGATCGAGGTGAGCGGGGTTTTGAGCTCGTGGCTCACGTTGGTGACGAGGTTGGTCTTTTTCTGGGCGAGCGCGAGCTCGCTCAGGAGCATCTTGATGATGAGGACGCCGCCGCCCGCGATGGCCACGAGGAGGAAGAAGGTGATGACCCAGAGCACGCTGGTGGTGGCTTCGGCCTTGGAAGAGATATAGGAGGGATCGGCCAGGTAGGCGGCCACTTCCCAGCGCGGGAGGGCCTCGTGGATCTCCCGCGCCACGAAAGGCGCGCGCCAGTCGAGGGCCGCACCCGCCGGAGCGTGGAGCGGCTTTCCCTGGTAATCGAGCACGACGAGCACCCGGGCCGGGGTCGACTCCGCCGGCAGACGCTGCAGAATCCGGGCCTTCAGGGCGTCCAGGTTGACGACGCAGCCGATCACGGCGCCCGAGGCGCTTTTCCGCCAGTAGAGGAGCGAGAATTCGTCGCCCAGAAAGCGGGGCAGAAATCCCTCTTCGCCGGAAGAGATGATGTCCGAAAACGTGCCCGAGGAGACGATGAAAAGCGAACGTTCATTGCCGAGCGACTGGTCCGCGTCGCCCTTTGTCGCGGTGGTGCGGGTGAGCACTTCCTTGCCCTCTTCCCGGGCCTGTTTATAGATTTTTTCCTGGATCGGCTTGTTTTGCTCGAAGATGTTGATGGCCGCCCGGTTCTCCTTCTCGGCCTCGAGGGAGGCTTTCTGCTTGCTCATGGCCGCGTTCGGGGCGCGGTCGCGGGCGGCTTCGCGATCGCTTGCCGCGGGCGCGGCATTGGGCTCGGGCGCGGACAGGCTCGTTGTCGCCTCGCTTTTTCCGGAAGCGAAATCGAAAGAATCTTGCGCTGCCGGAGCCGCCGCCGTCGCGTCTCCCCGCTTGTCTTTGCTTTCATCCGCCGCCGCCGTTTTTTTCTCAGCCGCCTGCGTCTGGGCGAGGTATCCCGAGGGAGCGCCTGCGTCGGTGGTTGTCTCCGGCGGGTTGTTGATGATCTCTTTCTTGTATTCCAGGGCGATGTTTTTCACGACCGGCACCTTCACCCGGTCGGTCATGAGCGGGGCGTTCCAGTAGAGAAACTCCGCCTCCTTTTCCGTGAGGGGGACGGCCTCGTTCGGCCAGAGAATCTCCTTGCCGGGGGAAAGCACGAAGGTCGTGTCGATCAGGGGGTTTGCGTCCGGCTTGAGGGGGGCGCTCGCGTAGGGGCGGGCGGAAGGGTGAAAAGCGAGCGTTTCCCTCAGCTCGTCCTGAACGTCGGCGAGCTCGTTGCGCACCGTGTCCGCGGTATGCGTCACCTCGGTGAGCAGGGTCGTCTGGAGCGTCTTCTCGACGTACGCCTCCTCGCGGTCCAGGGCGCGCAGGGCGAGGCCGCCCAGCACCGCCCCCGGGACGAGGATGACCGTCACGTACAGGAAAATCAGGGTGAGTCTCATGTGACGCTTCAGCCAACCCGGGGCTTTTTTCACGCTTTCCATTGTAGACGATCCGACTCCTTCCCGCAAGCTGTGTCCCATCTGTTGACATTGTAGCAACCGTCGGTCCTGCCCGTGTCTGCGGCGCGTAAAATTTTGTAAAAAAATGTAAAATCGATCGGCTTGTCTTTTTCAACGCGAGCGGCTACTATGCTCATGAATCTGCAAACCAAAACATGCAAGGAGGGAACATGAAAGCGCGGTTCGGCATCATCGGCGGCAGCGGGCTCGAGGAGTTCGAGGGCGGAAAAGTCGTGGAAAGACTCGAGGTGCCGACGCCTTTCGGCATGCCCTCGGATGAAATACTGCTCGTCGACATCGGCGGGATCCCGGTCGCCTTCCTCCCCCGGCACGGCCATGGTCACCGCATCCTCCCCACCGAGGTCAATTCGAAAGCCAACATCTGGGCCCTGAAAAGCCTGGGCGCGGAGGCGATCCTGGCCGTGAGCGCGGTCGGCTCCCTGCACGAGGACTACAAGCCGGGCGAGTTCGTGATCTGCGACAACCTGATCGACCGGACGAAAAGGCGCGACGTGAGCTATTTCGGGAACGGCCTCGTCGGCCACGTCGGCTTCGCCGATCCGTTCTGCCCCGAACTCCGCGCCGCCCTGGCCGCCGCCCTGAAAAAAACCGGGCACCCCTTCCACGACAGGGGGACGGCCGTGACGATGGAAGGCGCCGCCTTCTCCACCCGCGCCGAATCCGAGGTGCACCGGGGGCTCGGCGCGCACGTCATCGGCATGACGGCCAGTCCCGAGGCGAAACTGGCGCGCGAGGCGGAGATCTGCTACGCGAGCGTCGCCATGGTGACCGACTACGACTGCTGGC
>CAZKOS010000259.1:0-3877 GCA_964554445.1 uncultured Spirochaetaceae bacterium
GCGCCCGCTGCTTCAAACGAACCTTATGGCGGATTGTCGCAAATATCCGTGCCTTTATTTTAAACCTTTTCACTCAACAACGTTTCACAACCCGCCGGAAACCTCCGAAAGTTTCACACGATCGAAATGATCTTTTCCCGTTGAATCCGCTCTATGGCGGGCGAGCCTTCCGGACGCAAGCGCCCGTTTCGTCATACCACCTCCTCTTCTCTCTCCGGTGATCCGTCTCTTGCGCGTCCTATCTCCTTTGCTCCATCTTCATCGGTGTTATCGGTTTTTATCGGTGAAATCGGTGGTTCCCTCTCTTCTCTTTTTGTATTCAGGCGCAAGACGAGCCGCGCGGAGAACCATTGCATTGATTGCAGGGGAAGAAATCGGCGCGTTATTTCCCGCTCCACATGATCGCCAGATCGCAATAACCTTTATTCTCTTCAATAGAAGTCGTGTAATACGGATTGACGTCTTTCGCGCCCGACATCTCGAGCGCCTTCTTGAAAAATCCGATAATGCTGAATCCGATGATTCTATGCTGCTTTTCAAATCCGGTGTATCGCACCGCTGCCCTGTTCGAACTTTCCATTTTCACGTCGATCGTCACGCCCCTGAAGTACGTCTTGTGAACCAGGGAAAGGTTTTTTATCACGAATTCCGCGGACCCCAGTTTTATGAAAAATCTGTAGATCCCTTTCAGCTGCTTTTCGAAAAGCGCCTCCGATCGCGCAATTAATAGTTTTTCGTCGCCGTTCAGGGTCACCGACACGTCCTGCTCCAAGAGCCTGACGAAACCGTCCAGATTATACCAGCCGAGATCCAAAACCAGGTTTCCGAATATTTTCCTGTCGTTTTCATTAAGATTATTCAAAATCTTATTATATACTTCATCGCCGAATTTCCCTTTTATCGCGTCGATCGTGTCGACTATGACGCTGCCTTTGACTTCGACCATTTTCGCCACCTTCAGGTAAAAGTTTTGGACCATTGCGGCCCGCGCTCCACGCCAGGCGACTCCGGCGTCACAAAAAGAAACGAAGCCCCCCGCAATCGAGAGCCGTTCCGACCGGCACCGGCTTCCGAGTCATACTATAATGCAACGGGACACGTATTTCCATCAATGAAAAATGAGAAGTATTTCCCGCATCGCCCATAACCGGGCAAAAAAGGTCCATTCGTGATTTCCGGAGAGCGTGAAATCGGCCATTGCGAGGACCGTGCTGTTTCCGGCCGATTACGCACATCATTCGGTCCGAAGCAATCTCTTCATCATTCCAAGCTCCCCGACAATTGCGGTAATGACGCTTTCGTCAAGAGATTGCTTCGGGACGTTTAAATTCTTCCATCTCTTTTATTGCTCGTCCCTCGCAATGGCCCTCGCGTCTCATCCCGGAAATAACAGATGAACCAAAAAAAGTGAGACGATCCGTCCCTCATGGATTGTATACTCAATAGAAAATGGTTTTCTACTTCCGCAACCAGAGACATGGTTTTGCTCTTTATCGGGTAAGGAAATAGAAAACCATTATGATCGGAAATGCTGAAAACCATTTGGTTTTCAGCATAGATTTCGATGCGGAAATTTTTCATTCCTCATTGACTTTTCATAAGCGTCGCCGACCCATCGCACGCGCTGTTCGGGGGGCGACTTTCCCGGCGAAAATACCATGCGTCCCGTCCGGAACCGTCGTTCCGACCGGCGGCGGACAGTCCATCGCCGATGAAATATCAGGCGCACCGGCGTCAGCCGCGCGCGGCGGTTCAGTCTTTACCGCTCTGAAGCCGCCTGATCGCCTCGGCGGTCTTGGATTTCTTGAAGCGCACGGCCAGGTCGAGGGCGGTCACGCCGAAATCGGTTTCGGCCTTGAGGTCGGCCCCGTGCGCCGCCAATTCCGAAACGATGTCCGTATACCCCTGGGCGGCCGCCAGCATGGCGGCGGTCACGCCGCCTTTCAACCGGTGATCGGGATCGGCCCCGTGCCGGAGAAGCAATTGAAGGCATTCCCGCCTGTTATGGAAGGCCGCCAGCATCAGGGCGTTCACTCTCCCCGTGGAAAGCATGTCGTAGGACCGGGACCGCTTGATGAACTCGGCGAACCCCCCGGCGTCGGAGATTTCGTACCAGCTCGATCCCGTGCCCGCCGTCATGGCCGTCACGTCGGCGCCGCGGCCGAGCAGGAGAGCGACGGCGTCGGTCTTGCCCTGCCAGGAGGCGAGCATGAGAGGGGTGGCTCCCTTTTTCGTCTTCAGATTCGGGTCCGCATTGTGCCTGAGCAGGATATCGACGATTTCGGTTTTCCTCCCGTACTGGCAGGCGTTGTGCAGGGCCGTGCGGCCGCTCTCGTTCGCGTCGTTCACGCGCGCGCCCTTGGACAGGAGGAATGCGACGGCCTCGGGGGTCCCGTAGCCGGCGGCTACAATCAACGGCGTGTCCTTGTCCAGGGCCCGCTTGTTGACGTCCAGTCCCCGCTCGAGGAGGAATTCGAGAACGTCCGGGCGGCCGGTAAAACGCCAGAGCAGGGATTCGCCTTTTGCCTCCGCCGAAACGTCCGCGCCCCTGGAAACGAGATAGGCGACGGTCGGCAGGTCCCGGGCCTGCATGAGCGGCGTGAATTCCAGGAAGTTGCGCGCCTCGAGATCCGCGTGATGATCGATGAGGAGCCCGATCGTTTTTTGCTCGCTTTTTTCGCAGGCTTTCATCAGCGCGGTTTCCTTGAACCTGTCCCGGGCGTCCACCGCCGCGCCCCGCTCGAGCAGCAGGGCGGCCGCCGCGTACATTCCGCGTCGGCTCGCGATCATCAGCGGAGTTTCCCCGTATTTTCCCGCCATATCCACGGGAACGCCGCGCTTGAGCAGGTCTTCAATCAGCGCCGTGTCCCCGAGCCCGGCGGCCAGGCCGAGGAGGTTGTTTTTGTCCCGGTCCGTGAGCCTGGGATCGACTCCGTAATCGAGGAAGAGGCGTATGACGTCGCCGCGGCGTTTTCCTCCCGCGTAAAAAACGTATCGGCTGTCTTTCGATTTCCCCTTGTCCGAAAGCCGCAGGCCTTTTTTGTACAGGAGCGCCACGATCCCGGGATCGCCTCCCACGGCCGCGTAGTAGAACGCGCTGTCCCCGTGCTTGTCGCGCAGGCGCACATCGGCGCCCCGGGAGAGGAGGAACCGGACAATCTCCATTTCCCCCCGGGCGCAGGCCTTCATGAGGGCGGTGTCCCCCCTGTCGGGCAGGGGGCCGTACCAGACGTCTTTCGCGTTGACGTCGGCGCCGGCGGCCAAGGCCTTCTTGATGCCATCGAGATCCCCCTTTTCCGCCGCTTTCACCAGGTCGTAACCGTCGTTCGGACCGGCGGCGAGAAATCCGCGGCAGACGAGGGTAAGCGCCGCGATGCAGAGGATTTTCTTCATGGCTCCTCCCGAGGAATCCTGGTTCTGGAATCGAGGGTAAAATCATATGATAGTTTTTTATAAATAACAGTCAAGCAAAAAGCGCCCGCCATTACGGTTTGTCCGATTGCAATGAACACTCATTGTCCGGTCTTTCTTCGAGCCCGGAGCCTGCCCCGGGCCCCTCGACTGCGCTCGGGATAAACTCCGTTGAAGGGTGTCCTCCGTCTTCCGGAGCCTGCCCTGAGCCCCTCGACTGCGCTCGGGATAAACTCCGCCGAAGGGTGTCCTCCGTGTCCTCCGTGTCCTCCGTGTTGATCGCAAGTTGATTTCCCCGGAACCTGACATACGGCTGTCACACCGGTCGTGTATTTTTTACTAAAGGAAACGAAAAAATGCTTGACACTACTAAACCGTTTTCCTAAACTGGGTCACACACAAAAGGAGATCCCCATGATGCACGAAGGCAAGACCGATTGCTCGCCCAAGGACGTCGGCTACAACC
>CAZKOS010000260.1:0-3820 GCA_964554445.1 uncultured Spirochaetaceae bacterium
ACGATCTTCCCCGCCTCGAGCACGATGATGCGGTCGGCGCGCCGGATGGTGGAGAGCCGGTGGGCGATGATGAGGCAGGTGCGGCCGCGGAAGATCGCCTCCTCGCCCTCCTGGATGAGGCGCTCGGTCTCGGTGTCGATGGCGCTCGTCGCCTCGTCCATGATGAACACGTCCGGGTCGGAGAGCACGGCCCGCGCCAGGCAGACGAGCTGCTTCTGGCCGGTGGAAAGGAGGCTCCCGTTTTCGCCCGCCTCCTCGTCGTAGCCCTTGGGAAGCCGCCGGATGAACTCGTCCGCGCGCGAGAGCCGGGCCGCCGCCTCGACCTCGGCGTCCGTGGCCTCGAGCCGGCCGTAGCGGATGTTCTCGCGGATCGTGCCGGAGAAGAGGTGCGGCGTCTGCAGGACGATGCCGATGCGCGACTGGATCGACCGGCAGGTATAGCGCGTATAGTCGACGCCGCCGAAGGCGATCACGCCCCCGGTCGGCTCGTAGAACCGGGCGATGAGGTTGATGATCGTCGACTTGCCGCTCCCGGTCTGGCCGACGAGCGCCACGGTCGCGCCCGGCGCCACGGCCAGCGAGAAGCCCTCGAGCACCGGCTTGCCCCGCTCGTAATGGAAGTCCACCTTGTCGAAGGCGATCTCGCTTTTCAGGTGCGGGGCGCCGACCGCGTCCGGCCGGTCCCTGATGGCCGGTTCGGTGTCGAGGAGGGAGAACACGCGCTCGGCCGAGGCGAGCGAGCTCTGCAGGCCGGCCCACACCCGGGCCATCTGCTGGATGGGCCAGAACATGAAGGCCAGGTAGGAGAGGAAGGCCTGGATCCCGCCCAGGCTGATCCACCCCGGACCCCGTCCCATGCCCGCGTACAGGACGACCGCGGCGAAGGCGAGCGAGCCGATGATCTGGATCACGGGCAGGAAGAGCGCCGAGATGCGGGCCGCCTTGTAGCTCGCCGCGAACATCTCGTCCGCCTGGGCGCCGAACTCCTCCAGGTTCCGCTCCTCGCGGCCCAGGGCCTTCACCACCCGCACGCCCGAGATGTTCTCGTTGTGCCGGGCGGTGAGCTTGGAGTTGAGCTTGCGCACCTTGCGGTACTGCTCGAAGATCCGGGTCTGGAACCCGACGGAGACGGCGATCATGATCGGCATGACGCCGCAGATCACCAGCCCGAGCACGGGATTGATGGCGATCATGAAGCCGAGCGAGACGAGGATGTTCAGGACCGCCCAGGTGAAGTCGATGAGGCCCCAGGTGACCACCGAGGAGATCTTGCCCGAGTCCGAGGTGACGCGGGCCATGATCCAGCCCACCGGCGTCCGGTCGAAGTACGAGAACGAGAGCTCCTGCAGGTGGTCGAACATGCGCCGGCGCAGGTCGTACTGCACCCGTTCGCCCATCACCCCGGCCAGGTAGATGAAGCCGAAGACCATGCCCGCCTGGACGAGGGCGATGCCGACGTAAATCGCCATCAGGAACGCGAACCGGTTCACGTTCCCGGCGAAGACGCCCTCGTCGAGCATGAGCTTGCTGAGGTAGGTGAACACCGCGTCCTGGAACGCGACGATGCTGATGAGAAGAAGGAAGAACGCGGTCCGCTTCCGATACGGCCGGAGAAGCCCGGCGATGCGCCGGATCGTCGCGCCCGACCGCCGGCTCTTGAAATCTTCCTCCTGAAAATCGATGTTATCCATGGTTATACTCCTTGCGCCGCCCGCGGGCGGCCTCCGCTTCCGCCGCTTTCAGGCCCGCCCTCGTCCTCCAGGCGGGACTGAAGCTCGTAGACCGTGCGGTAGAACCCGCTGCCGGCCGCCAGCTCCCGGTGAGTGCCCTGCTCCGCGATCCGGCCGTTTTTCAAGACGATGATCGCGTCCGCGAACTTCACGGTCTGCACCCGGTGGGCGATGACGAAGCAGGTCCGGTTTTTCATGAGCCCGCGCAGGGCCTCCCGGATCTCGGCCTCGGTTTCCGTGTCGACGCTCGAGGTGGCGTCGTCCAGGATGAGGATGGCCGGATCCTTGAGGACGGTGCGGGCGATTGCCACCCGCTGTTTTTGTCCGCCGGACAACGTCACGCCCCGCTCGCCCACGAGCGTGTCGTAGCCCTCGGGGAGCTTCTCCACCACTTCCTCGAGCGCGGCGGCCCTGACGGCGGCTTTCAACTCGTCCTCGCGCACTTCGCGCCCCGCGCCGTAGACCAGGTTTTCGCGCAGGCTCCGCGAGAAGAGGAACGGCTCCTGCTCCACGACGCCGATCGACTGTCGCAACACCTCGAGCGGGTACTCGCCCGCGTCCCGGCCGTCCACCCGCACCGCGCCCGAGCTCGGGGCGTAAAAGCGCGGAATGAGGCTCACGAGCGAGGTCTTGCCGCTCCCGGTCGGTCCCATCACGGCCGTGATCTGGCCGGGGGAGGCGGCGAAGGAGACGTCGCAGAGGACCGGCTCGCCGTCATTGTAGGAGAAGCACACGCGGTCGAAGGCCACCTCGCCCTTCAGGCGCGGAACCGCGGCCGCAGCCCGCCGGGCCGCGGCGGCGAAGGCGTACGGCTCGGGCTCCTCGCGCGCCACCTCGCCCAGGCGCTTGGAGGACACGACCGCCATCGAGGCTTCGACCACGATGCGCCCGAGCATGCGCATGGGCCAGACCACGTTCGCCACCATGGCGTTGACGGCGAGGAACGTGCCCGGGCTCATCCGCCCGGCGAGCACGAACGACGCCCCCAGGCAGAAGATGAACACCGTCTGGGCGAAGCAAAGGAGGTCGGTGATCGGCCAGTAGAGCGAGTGGAGCCGCGTCAGTTTGCAGCCGCGCCGGAACTTCTCGGCGTTGTCGCGCTCGAACTTCCCGCGCTCGAATTCGTGGCGGGCGAAGGCGCGCACGATCCGGACCGCGGAGACGTTCTCCTGCAGCGTGGAGGAGAGCGCCGCCTCCTGGTCCTGGTAGGCGTCGTAGCGCTTGAAGATGCGCCGGAAGAACCAGACCGAGACGGCGATGACGACCGGCAGGAGCACGATGGAAAGCAGCCCGACGGTCACATCGAGGAACAAAAGCGAAACGAAGTTGATGGCGAAGAGCGCCAGGATCCTCCCGATCTCGGTGGCCTGCTCGCCGTAGAAGCGCTGGACGGTCTCCACGTCCGAGGTCACCCGCTCAATGAGGTCGCCGGTACGAACCCGGTCGTGGTAGCGGAACGAGAGCCGCTGGATGTGGTCGAAAAGAAACCTCCTCAAGGAGAGGACGATCCCCTCAGCCGAGCGCGCGGCGAGCCGGCCGCGGCCGTAGGTGGCGGCGGCTTCAACCAGCGCAAAGAGCGTAAACCACAGGATGTAGGCGAGCACGAGCGCGAGAGCGCCGTTTTTGACGAATACGTCGTCCACGAAACCGCGGATGAGAAAAAACGAGACGGTCTTGGCCGCGGCCGCGGCCGCGACGCAGAGCACGGCCGCGCCGAACAGGGCCCGGAAGCCCGCGAGCATGTTCCAGAGGAGCCGGACGCCCCGGCGGGAGAGGAGGCGCCTGAAATCTGTGAGGTGCCTGCTGCCTGTCATACTTCATTTCCTTTCCATGTCAAAAAAAAGCCGCGGGACACACGGTCGCGCGGCTTTTTACCCCAAAAAAAAGCCGCGGCGCTTTTCGGTGCGCCGCGGCTCGATCATTCAACGAATGGATCTTATCTCCCGGGCACACCTCGCCTGCCAACATTGCCGGCATCAATCGTAAGCATGTAATGGTTACGGATTTTCATTTGTATACCCGAACTCCTCTCAATTCATTCCTTGATAAACTTATAGCACGCCGCGAATCGCTTGTCAAACAAAAAAAAA
>CAZKOS010000261.1:0-3817 GCA_964554445.1 uncultured Spirochaetaceae bacterium
CCTGGAAAACCGCGTTGCCGATTTTCCCTATGCTTTGCTTAACGGGCGCCTACGGTATTGTCCCTAAGCAATTTTATAAACCTTCTTTTTTTCCTCATCAGTGTTATCAGTTCCTATCAGTGTTATCTGTGGTTCCCTTTTCCTTCTTCCCAGCACCCCCTCAGATCGGGATGCGGACGAAAAAGAAAAAGAGGGCGAAGATGAGCATGAGGGAGGCCGAGACGAGCTCGGCGTAAAGGGTGAGCCGGGGCAGGATGTCGAGGACGATGCGCCGGACGGCGATCGCGGCCAGGGCCGTCAGGCCGAAGCAGACGAGCGTGCCCGCGCCGTAGGCGAGCGCCAGGAACGGGAGGAGGGGGACCCGTTCGATCTCGCCCGAGAACTGGAGCAGGCTCCAAAAGTACGGCGCGGCCCCGAGCCCCCCGAGGCCGCCCAGGAGCGCGGCGCCGCCGGGCCGGTCGAAAAAATTCTTTTCCCCGATCACCATGCCGGCGCGGATGCGGCGCACGGCGGCGAGGATGAGGAGCACGGCCGCCGCCGCCAGCGCGGCGCCGGCGGCCGCCTGCACGACGTAGGTGATGAGACCGAGGGAACGGATGAGCCTCGGGAAGAAGAGCCGAAAAAGAAGCGCCTCGACAACGACCGAAAACAGCCGGCTCAACGCGAGCGCCAGCGCGAAAACGAGGGCCGGCTTCACCGGGCGGCCGTCCTTGACGGAGTAAGCCGCGATGAGGCCCTTGCCCGATCCCGAGGCGCCGGCGTGGAAGAAGCCGAGCCCGGCGGCCAGGAGCAGAATGAAGAAAAAACTCCCCAGGTTGAAGGTCTGGTAGAGGTCTCCCTCCATTTTTCCCAGGATGAGCGCGAGAAAGCCGTTTTCCGCGCTCGCGGCGGGATCGAGCTCATGGACCTTCATCGTCTTCGCGACGGCGTCGGACATCGTCTTCGCGCCCGGCTCGAACCGCTCCTCCTTGAGCTGGGTCTCCTCGATGTAGGACAGCAGGAGGCTGGTCTCCGTCGGTTTGCGCCGGTATTGCCGGGCGAATTCCGCGAGCGCCTCGCGGTACGCTTCGTGGGTCTGGCCGTCGGCCGGCGCCGGGTTGAACGGGTCCCAGCCCATGAAGAATTCCTCGAAATCCGAGAAGCCGTCTCCGTCGGTGTCGGCGTTGTAGGGGTCGAGACCGTAGAGCGCCTCGTACGAGCCGGCGATGCCGTCCCCGTCGCTGTCGAAGGGGGAAAAGTCGTAGGCGGAGAAATCCGGCTTGTCGGGATCGAAGGTGAAGGAAGGGGACTTGGACGTGAGGAGGACGTCGCGCGATCCCGGGAGCGGCCGGCCGTCCTTGTCCCGGAAGGAAAGCTTGTTGGTCTGAATCGGGGAGAATTCGAAAAACATGTTCGATTCGAATTCGAGGGGAAAATCGTCCGGCCGTACCTTGACGTAGAAAATGAGGGAGAGGCCCGAGGCGAGGAATTCGGTCGGATCGGAGTTCCGGAATTCGACGACCTGCTTGGTGAGCTCGCCCTTCGGCCCCGCGATCCGGAACCGGTCGTCGAAATAGCCGCGGAGCAGGTTTTTCAGGGCCTCCTGCGAGAGCTGCGAGGGATCGAGGTTGAACTGCTGGGCCAGGCGCGCCACCTGGTAACCCGAGACGAAAATCTCGCCGTTGACCGCCTCCTTGTCCACGGTGAGCGTCGTGTAGGTGACGGTATTGGGGTGGGCGAAGAGCGACGCGCCCATAAGAAGAAAGCCGATGACGGGAAGATACGTGCGCATGCGGTCGAGCCTCACCCGAAGAATCCGGACATTGAAAAACGCGATTGCCAAACGCGTCGCGTGACGGTAGATTATAGCGGAATTGAATTTCGGCATCAAGGGCGACGCTTTTCCAAGCCTTTCAAGGACACGGAGAGCACGGAGCGGACGGAGAACACGGAGAGGAGAAAAGGAAAAAATCGGTGAAAAATTATTAACCGATTTCTCTCCTTTTTCTTTCTCCGTGTTCTCCTTCTTCTCTCCGCGGCCTCCGTGTCCTCTTGAGGAAGCCGATAGAGAAGAGCCCCGAAGGGAAGACACAATTGAACTACGCATCATACATGGAGACCGCCCTCGCCGCCGCCCAGGCGGCCGGCCGGGTCATCGCCCGCTTCGGCCGCGACTCGCTCGACGTCCGGGCCAAGGGCGAGCACTACAACCTGGTCACCGCCGCCGACATCGCCTGCGAGGACGAGATCGTCCGGGTGATCCGGGCCGCGCACCCGGACCATAACTTTTTCGCGGAGGAGAAGAAATACGAGCGGACGCCGTCGCCCTTCACCTGGGTGATCGATCCCATCGACGGCACGGCCAACTTCGCCCACGGCTTCCCGCACTTCGCGGTCTCCGTCGCCCTGGCGCACGAGGGCGCGCTCGTCTGCGGCGTCGTGCTCGATCCCTCCCGCAATGAGACGTTCCGGGCCGCGCGCGGCCAAGGCGCGTTCCTGAACGACCGGCCCATCCGCGTGAGCGGGGCCGGGAGCCTGCGGGAAAGCCTCCTCGTCACCGGCTTCTACTACGACCGCGGCGCGACGATGGACGAGACCCTGGAGAAAATCCGGACCCTCCTCAGGCGCGGCGCCATGGACATCCGCCGCACCGGCTCGGCCGCGCTCGACCTCTGCTGGGTCGCCTGCGGCCGCGTGGACGGGTACTTCGAGTACAAGCTCAATGCCTGGGACTTCGGCGCGGGCGCCCTCATCGTCGGGGAGGCCGGCGGCCGCGTCTCCGACTGGCGGGGGGAGCCGCTGCCGCTCGCCGCGTCGTCGATCGCCGCCACCAACGGGCGGTATCACGAGGAGCTGGTCGGCGTGCTTGCCGCGCCGTGGGGAGAGGGGAAGAGAAACGACGGATGACGCGGATATACGCGGATGAAGAGGTAGAAAAAAAAGTAGTGCTTAAGTGATCATGTCATTGCGAGGGCAACCACACCTTCATCTCACAACATATCCGAAGGTGCCCGAAGCAATCTCTCGACTCTATGGCGTCCAACGACCAATTCGGGAAATCACGAGCCGATACCCGCGTCATCCGTAGTTCTATCCCCGATGAGCACGAAAGGCCGTCCGGCAATCCGGGTTCTCTCAGGCACACAAAGCGGGTATGTAAAACACCGATTGACGAAGAAAAAAAAGCGGTTACAATGGCATTGTTCATCGTCGATCGCGCGTCTTCACCGGCATCTATAGCGGCAAAGCTGCGCTTTGTCGGGTATTTACGGTTATAATTTTTGTCATACCGGGATTGATACGAATCCCGGTATGACAAATCAAATAAGATTGAGTATAATTTCAGATTCGTCCGAAGGAACTAAAAAAATGGCTGAACCGAAGGCGTTCGAGGATTTCCACGATTTTCTCTACGACCAGATCAACTCCTACGGCGGCGCGGTAAAAGAGTACGTCTATTACCTCCCCGCGCTCTTCCGCGCCCTTTCCGGCGCGCTCGGCGGCGGGGAGCTCTCCCAGGACGAGCGGCGCATGGCGCTGGCCGCGCTCGGCTATCTGGCGGCCCCCCACGACCTCGTGCCCGAGGACGTCTACGGCCCCTCCGGCTGGGCCGACGACGTGTTCGTCTGCGCGCTCGTCCTCGACCGGCTCGCGCAAGCGCGCGGCCTCGGGTTCGTGGAGCGCTATTGGGAGAAGCAGGAGGCCGATCCGCTCGACGGGTTCCTGGCTCGTGCGATTGAGGAAACGCGCGGCGATCTGGGAGGCAAGGCCGAGCTGGTGCTGAGGTTCACCGGTCTGGAGTAGAAGACTCCGGGGAGGGAGCCGGCGGGTGAGCGCC
>CAZKOS010000262.1:0-3811 GCA_964554445.1 uncultured Spirochaetaceae bacterium
AAATGCGCCCGGCAGGACTCGAACCTGCGGCCTACGGATTCGAAGTCCGGCGCTCTATCCAGCTGAGCTACGGGCGCGCGCATCCTGAAAAGAGGGTGAGTGATGGGACTTGAACCCACGACATCCAGTTCCACAGACTGGCGCTCTAACCACCTGAGCTACACTCACCGCGATAGCGCCAAACCTCACAAGCCGATGACCTTACTCTCGACGGGTTTCCATCACCTGATAAGGAATTCTTGAAAGATTTGGGATTGCGGCTGCCCTCACTCACGCTTGGGACGGCGGCTTCATACTATGTAAAATTATACCGCTTTTGTCAAGCGAAGGCAAAAGGAAAGCAAAAGGCGATTGACGGGGAGGCCCCGGCCGCATAATCTTTATTTCCATGATAAAGAGAACGCTCGGACGGACGGGACTCGAGCTTTCGCTGCTCGGGTTCGGCGGATTTCACCTGATTGAAGTGCCGGCCCGGGAAGCCGGGAGACTCCTCAATGAGTACCTCGACCGGGGCGGCAACTACATAGAAACGGCCGAATCGTACGGGCCGCACGTCTCGGAGGCGAAAATCGGCGCGAGCGTTTCGCGGCGGCGGGGCGAATACGTCCTGGCGACGAAAACCACGGCCCGGGACCGGGTGGGGTTCCTGGCCGCGCTCGAAGGAAGTCTCCGGCGGCTGAAAACGGACGCGGTCGACGTCGCTTTCCTGCACGCGGTGCAGACCGAGGCGGAGGCCGAGGCGGTCCTCGCCCCGGGCGGGGCGCTCGAGGGCGCGCTCGAGGCGCGGCGGGCCGGCAAGCTCCGCTTCATCGGCGTCACCGGCCATGGGCGGCCCGACGGGCTCCTCCGGGCAGTGAGCCGCCGCGACTTCGACGTCCTCATGACGGGCTTCAACTACTTCGATCGGTTCAATTTTCCGGAGATCGAAGGGGAGCTTCTCCCCGCCTGCCTTTCCGCCGGGACCGGCGTCCTCGCCATGAAGCCCGTCGCCGACGGCTATCTCTACCGCTCCGCGGAACGGGCCTTCCGCTACGCTTTGAGCCTCCCGGTCGCCTCGGTTGTCACCGGGATGAACACGCGGGAGCTCATGGAGAGGGATTTCCAAACGGCGGAGTCTTTCCTGCCGCTGACGGAGGCCGAAAAAACCGAATTGTACGCCAACGCCGTCGAGCTCGGCGATTACGTCTGCCGGTTCTGCGGCGCCTGCGCCACGGAAGGATTCGATCCGCAGCGAGTGTTCCGCCTGGAGGCGCTCTTCGACCGGCAGATGGACTCAGGCACCGTCGCCGACGCCGCCCACTACGCGCTCCGGGAGCGGCTCAAGCACTGGTTCGGCCAGGCGGATCGGGCGAGGGCCGAATACGCGGCGCTCGATCCCAAGGTCGATCCGGGCCGGGACTACTCGGCCTCGAACGCGCTCTGCCCGTACGGCATCGACGTCGACCGAAAGCTCAAGCACGCGCACGGAAAGCTCTCGACCGACGGGCATTTGTTCTGATACGTCCGGTTTCGGCTGTCCCTGCGGCAAGGCGCGGACGATGCTCCCAAGATTGCTATAATCCGATAGTCGTCGGGAATCCTCGTGCCTGCGTCAGACGGGAAAGATATACGTGAATCCCTTTTTCGTCACCGCCTCGAAGCGGAATTTTCCGTATCCGAATCCGAAGGTCTCCTCCCCGGCCGTTTCGTCCCGGCCGAAACCGGGACTCCCGCCCTCCATATCCCCCCGGTGCAGAAAATACGGCGGCCGGAAGGGCTTCCCCACGCTGAAAAGGGGAAAGCCCGAGAGACGTTCCAGGGAAACTCGGTCCGCCTCCGTTCCCTCGATCCAGTAATAGCCGAACGCGACTTTGGAAAGCTCGCGCAGCACGAAACGAATCGCCGCCGCATTGGCCAGGTAAAAGAAGAAATCGATGAAGGAAAAGGCGTTCGCGCGGTTCTCCCATTCCCGGACCGGCCCCAGGTGATGGAGATTGTTGACGCCGAGCAGGATCGTCGATTCCGGGTGATCCGCGATGAATCGATCGATTTCCCCGTAGTACCCGCGATCGCCGTCATCGACCGCGGGGTGAAGCGGGATAAAGACGAAATCCCCCGTGCGGGCGAGTGAATCGATCTCAAGCCGGCCGCCCGGGTGAAACGGGATCAGCCCGCGCGGGGCAACAGGAGGATTGAGGTTGGAGCGGTCACGGACGAACTTCCGGATCCCGTCGATCGGCGGATAGACCCGTCCGGCGCTGGCGGCCCGATTGGCGGCATGGATTTCCTCTCGCCGTTCGGCTTCCCCCCGCGACACGGCCTCGGCCGCGCGGCGGAGGAAATCGTCCCTGATCATTTTCAGTTGGCGGCTGCCCGGGGCGCGCCCTCCGACCGGCCCTTCACATCGGACTTCCTCCACTTCCAGCCTGAAGAGCGGATCTTCGGCCGACTCGAACGCTCCCCGGACGCGGCGTTCGGCGGCTTCCGGCTTCTCCGATTTGTCGTACGCGCAGGGGTGCTCGCACGAGAATGAACGGCCGTCGATCATCGTCTCTATCCGCATCGCGCCCGCCGGGGGCGAAGGGAGAACGATCCGCAGCGCGAGGCTCTTCCGGTACGGAGCGAACCGATCGTGTCGGACGCCCGGCAGCTCGATATGCTTTGAGTAGACTTTCGTGATTTCCTGCCCGGGGGCGGGGATTTTCGCGCTTGCGACGGTCACGAAATCTCCCCGGCCCGCGGTGGTAACCTTTTCCCCTCCCGTGAAAAGGCCGCGGACCGGCAGCTTGTAGGGCGAGCGCTCGCGCTCGTCGAGGAACACCTGAAGCACGTCGCCTGAGGCGATCGGGCTCGAGGCCGTGAAGGAAAACGAATCCGGGGCGGTTTGTTCCACCCGGCCGACGGGAAACCCGACGCTTCGTTCGTAGCGCTCGGTGATGAGCCGCTCCTTCATTCCCCCGAACAGCCGGCCCTTCGTCCGCTCGCGGGCGAAGACGAAGCCGCTCTTTTCGAGGAGTTCCCGGTAGCCGGGCTCGTCTTCCGGCCGGGGATGGTCGAGGATGAACCGGTAGAGGCGGACCGTGTGGTAGACGTAGGAGGCGGGCTTGAGCCGCCCCTCGATTTTGAGGCTGTCCACGCCGATTTCGGCCAGGCGGCGCGCGTCGGGGCCCGCGAAGAGATCTTTGCAGGAGAGGATGTTTCCCCCGCCATTGGTCCGCGAGAACGTGAGCCGGCAGACCTGGGCGCACGCGCCGCGGTTCCCCGAGCCGCCGCCCATGAGCCCGGAGGCGAGGCAGAGCCCCGAGTATGAATAGCAGAGCGCGCCGTGGATGAACACCTCGAGCTCGAGGCCCGGAAAGCGGGCGCGCAGGACCTTCGCTTCTTCGAAGGAGGTTTCCCGGGGCAGAACGACCCGCCGGATGCCGAGGCGCTCCGCCTCGGCCAGCCCGAGCGAATTGCCGAGCGCCATCTGGGTCGAGGCGTGGACGGCGAGGCCGGGGAAGTGGGCCCTCGCGACGGCGAGCGCGCCCGCGTCCTGCACCAGGATCCCGTCGACGCCGAGCCGCTCGCACTCGGCGAGGGCGGCGATGAAGTCGTCCGTCTCCTCCTCCCGGATCACGGTGTTGAGGGCCGCGTAGATCTTCTTGTTTTGTTCGAGGGCGACGGCTTTCAGCTTCGCGAGCTCGCGGGGACTGAAATTCTGGGCCGAGGCGCGCGCCGAGAAGCGCCGCAGCCCGACGTACACCGCGTCCGCCCCGGCGGCGAAAGCGTACCAGGCGGCCATGAAATTGCCGGCCGGCGCCAGGAGCTCCGGTTTTTGCGCAGGCATGAT
>CAZKOS010000263.1:0-3809 GCA_964554445.1 uncultured Spirochaetaceae bacterium
TTCATGCGATTTCTTCCTCCGAGAGCTGCGAGGCCACGATTTCCTTGTAGATGTCGCAGGTCGCGTACAGCTCCTTGTGCGTTCCCATGCCGGCGATCTTGCCTTCGTCCAGGACGATGATGCGGTCCGAGTCCATGATGGTGGCCACGCGCTGCCCGACGATGAGCACCGTCGCGTCATCGGTCTCCTTTTTCAGGGCGGCGCGCAGGCGGGCGTCGGTTTTGAAGTCGAGGGCGGAGAAGCTGTCGTCGAACAGGTAGATCTCCGGGCGCCGCACCAGGGCGCGGGCGATGGAGAGGCGCTGCTTCTGGCCTCCGGAGAGGTTGGTGCCGCCCTGGGCGATGACCGAATCGAACCCATCCTTCATGGTGGAGATGAATTCCAGCGCCTGGGCGGTCTCCGCCGCCCGGCGCACCTCCTCGTCGGTCGCGTCCTCCCGTCCGAAGCGGATATTGTCCGCGATGGTGCCGGAGAAGAGGACGGCTTTCTGCGGCACGAGCCCGATTTTGGCGCGCAGGTCGGCCTGGGTGAAGTGCCGGACGTCGACGTTGTCGATCAATATCTCCCCCTCGTCGACGTCGTAGAAGCGGGGGATGAGGTTGATGAGGGTGGATTTGCCCGAGCCGGTGCTGCCGATGATGGCCGTCACCTCGCCCGGGCAGGCGGTGAAGGAGATTTTGGAAACGGCCGGCTCCTCGGCGCCGTGGTAATGGAAGGAGACGTTCCGGAACTCGATGTAGCCCTTGCGCCGCCGCTTGGCGGGCACCGGCCGGGCCGGGTCGTGGATCTCGGGCCTCGTATCGAGCACCTCGTTGATGCGCTCCGCCGAGGCCTGGGCGCGCGGCACCATGATGAGCATGAGCGCGGCCATGAGCATGGCGAAGAGGATCTGCATCGCGTACTGGAGAAAGGCCATCATGTTGCCCACGTTGGTGAGCCCGATGTTGACGCGCTGGCTCCCGAACCAGATGATGGCCACGGTGGTGAGGTTCATGACGAGGAACATGACCGGGATGACGATCGCCATCAGCCGGTTCACGGCGATCGATACCCTGGTCAGGTCGACGTTGGCCGCCTCGAAGCGGCGCTTCTCGTCCTCCTCGCGGTTGAAGGCGCGGATGACCCGGATGCCGCTCAGGCCCTCCCGCATGACGAGGTTGATCCGGTCGATCTTTTTCTGTATCTGCCGGAAGAGCGGGAAGCCCTTGAGGGCGACGACGGTGATGACCGCGGCCAGGACGGGCATGACGACGATGATGACCGGCGCGAGCCCGGCGTCCTTGGACACCGCCATGATGATCCCGCCGACGCACATGATGGGCGCGTAGATCATCATGCGCAGGATGATGAGGGTGGTCATCTGGACCTGGGTGACGTCATTGGTGTTGCGGGTGACGAGCGAGGGCGTGCCGATCTTGTCGAACTCGTGAAGCGAGAACCGGGAGACGTGGGTGAAGATCCGGCGGCGCAGGATTTCGCCCAGGCCCATGGAGGCGTGCGACGAAAGGTAGCCGGCGAGAACGGCGCAGGCCGAGCTCCCGATCGCCACCAGGAGCATGAGGGCGCCCCGGCTCAGGATGTAGGGAACGTCGCCGTTGGTGATGCCGGTGTTGACGATGTCCGACATCAGGTTGGGGAGGTAGAGGTCGGCCATGGCCTGGAAGAAGACCAGGATCACCACGGCGACGACCGGGACGGCGTAGGGTTTCAGGTATTTCCACAAACGAAGCATAGGGTCCTCACTGGGCGGGCGAAGCCGGAGCGGCGGCGGCCGGCCCGTTGAGCGCGTCGTCGGTCGCCAGGGCGCGGGCCAGGTCGGCGGCGGCGATGCGCAGGTCGATGTCCTTGTTGGTGACGGCGAAGTTGGCCCGCAGCAGGGCGAGGTCGGCGGTGAGTTTTTCCAGGTTGCTGGCCGTACCCGCCTTCCGGCGCTGGGCCGTGACCCGGTCGTTCTCCTCGGCCTGGGCCACCATCCCCTTGACGAGCTCGAGGTCGTGGCGGGCGCGGTTCAGGTTGAGAATGCAGGTCTGCACGTCGAGAATGACGCTCTTTCCGGCCTTGAGCGAATCGCTGCGCGCCTTGGCCACGGCCTTGTCCGCGGCGACGCTTTCGGCGATGTTGGCGGGCAGGCTCCCGATGTCGTACGAGAGCGCCGCGCCGATCGACCAGGTGCCGGTGAAGACCGTGGGATCGGTCTGGAAGGGGGCACGCTGGTTGGGGTCGGCGAAGGTGTAGTTGCCGGTGATCGCCAATGTCGGATAGAGCGGCGCCCGGGCCAGGCCGGCGGCGTGCTCGGCCGCCTGAATGCCGAGGGAGCTCAGCCTCGTTTCCGGCCGGTGGGAGAGGGCGAAATCGATCAGCTTTTTCTCGTTCAGGGTCGGTCCCGGGTCGAAAGCGACCGGGCCCTCCGGTTTCGTTCCGAGGGAGAACAGGGTGAGGGCGTCGTTGTCGCCCGTCCCGAGGTTCAAGTCCGTCGAGTTCTTTCCCATGAGCGAGGCGAGCGTCAGGAAAGCCCGTTTCTGCCCGGAGATCGCGTCGGCCAGATCCATTTCCGCCTGTTTGACGCGCATATCGGCGGCCAGGAGGTCGGCCCGGGTGGCGGCACCGACCGCAACCTGATCGTTGACGAGCTTTCGGTTATAGGTCACGAGGTCCAGGTTTTTTTTCAGGGTTTCCACATTGGTAGCGGCGCGCATCGTTTCCCAGTAGGCCCGCCGCGTCTCGAAAGCGAGCGAGCGCTTCACCATCTCCAGCGTGACGAGCTTGGTCTGGGCGGTGACGGAAGCCAGGTTGGCCGCCTCCCGAATGCGGAAACCGGCGAAGATCGGGTACTGCAGGTTGACGCTCAGGGTCCAGACGTCGGGAAGCCCCGAAGGGAAAGGGAATGTTGAGGTTGAAGGTGCCGGTGGAGGAAGGCCTGTTGGTACCGTTATATTCGTGGGAGGCATTTCACTCAGGCGCATATAGCTCGCGCTTCCGGTCAACGACGGCGCCATCCGCAGCCAGGCGGCGTCCGCCTTCGAGGTCGAGGCCAGCCAATCCCATTGGGCCCCTTCCACGCTCGGGTCCGTGGCGAGCGCGGCCTTCACCGCGTCCTCGATCGTGATCGGCGCCGTCGCCTGGGCGTAGAGGCCCGAGCCGGCGCAAAAGACGAGCGCGGCGGCCAACAGCAGTATCTTCATCGTCATTCCTTTCGGTGCTTTCCGCGATATCTGTTTCGTTGAAACTTTCATATACGCTCCTCGGTCTTTCCGTACCAAACGACGTTTCTCACGCCATTTTCTTTTCCGCGATTTTCTGATCGGTCTGTTCCAGCCGTTCCAGGATAAATTGCAGGTCCCCGACGAGCCGCTCGAGGCGGGTCTGCGGCATGGCCCGGAAGACTTCCTTGAGCCGGTCTTCCATGGGCGCCATCAGTCCCTGGATGAACGTCTTGAGCTTGGGGGTGGCGGTGAGGAGAAGGCTGCGGCGGTCCTCCGGGTCCGGGTCCCGTTCCAGGTAGCCCTGGGCCACCAGCCGGTCGAGGATGCCGGTGAAGGTGCTCGCCGGCACGCCGACGACGGCCGCGAGCTCGGTGACGCGGCTCGTCTTCCGCTCGTTCATGACGAACATCGTGAAGATCTCGGTGTGCGAAAGCTCATGTTCGCGGAACACGGGCGCCAGGGTTTTGCGGATTTTGCGGCTGATCTGGTTGAACAATTCCATCAACTGTATTTCGTAGTCCATGTATTATTCCGATCTCGAATATTACGAATTCGAAGTAAATGAAAAATAACGATGAATCGGGTGTGAGTCAAATGGTTTTTTCA
>CAZKOS010000264.1:0-1160 GCA_964554445.1 uncultured Spirochaetaceae bacterium
CTTTCATTTTTTTGCATCTTTTTCTCCCGGAAAACCTTCTTTGGTTTTCCGGGAGAAAAAGATTACTGCATTCTATTTACGAAATACTTCACGATCTGCGCGTGATCGCTGAAAAAATTCTCCTCCTCCTCTTCGAGCCGGTAGAGCGGAAACCAGGCGGTCGCGGCCGCGTCGTCTCCGGCTTTGACGGCGGGCAGCGTCTTCACGTTCAGCTCGAACATGAAGGCGTGGGTGATCATCCGGCCGCGCGGGTCGCGCAGGGGATGGTCGAACACCTGGCTCATCCGGATCGATCCCCGGAGCCGGGCGTGGCCGACGTCGAGCGCGGTCTCCTCGCGCAGCTCGCGCAGGCAGGCCCGCTCGATCGTCTCGGACGCGTTCACGAACCCGCCCGGCAGCGCGAGGCGGCCCTTGCCCGGGTTGACCTTCCGCCGGACGAGGAGCACGCAGCCGAGGGCGAAGACGACCGCGTCCGCGGTGACGAAGGTGGGCGGGTACGGAGAGCCCTCCCATTTCTCCCGGTAGGCGCGGATGAACTCGTACTCCTCCGCCAATGTCTTGAAGCCCGGCTCGGCCGTCCAGCGCTCCAGCCGGGCGAAGGCGCCCGCGGAGAGGGAGGCCCGGACCGATTCGAGCCGGCCGCTGAAAATCGCGCCGCGGATGTCGGTCGAGCTCACGCCGCCCGCCTGGGCCGGGAGCGCCTCCAGGGCCCAGCCGGGAAAGGAGTCGAGGTAGTACGAGGTGTCGTCCTTGTAGTGGCCGACGATCGCGATCGAGCCGTCGCCGGCCAGCCGCCGCACCTCCCGCTGGATCCGGATGCGCCAGTCGTTGAAGTTGTAGGCGGAATCGGGTATCGGCACGATCGCGTAGGAGTCCGCGGGGACCTCGGCGAGCGCGGCGCGGATGATCTCCTCCCGCTCGCCCGCGTTCCAGGGATTGCGGACGGAGCGCGACGCGTGGAAGGAGCCGAGGATGAGAATGACGCGCTCGGCGATCGAGAGGGCGTGCCTGAAGAGCGCCGCGTGTCCGGCGTGAAACGGCTGGAACCGTCCGATGACCACGGCGTAATCGTATTTTTTCATCGTTGTCTTCCTTCATCCGCCTCTCCGGCGGACTACGGTAACAGCATACCGCTTCGGTTGAGAATGTCAAGGCGATCG
>CAZKOS010000264.1:1260-3767 GCA_964554445.1 uncultured Spirochaetaceae bacterium
CGTTTGACGCCGCCGCCCTCCGCCGCCTATATTGAAATCGTCGGCCGATGTCTCGTTCCTCCGGTGAAGACCAAATCCGGGGCCGGCTGGAAAAGGATGGAATTGTGACCGCGAAAATCAACCGGACCGAAACGATCCTCCCCCTCGATTCTCCCGACCTGACGCTTGAAAACGCCGGCGGAAAGGGATTGAACCTGGGTCGCCTGGTCCGCTTCGGTTTTCCCGTACCGCCGGGCTTCGTCCTTTCCGCGTCGGTGTACCGGTCGCTTACGGAAGGAACGGAGCTCGGGCGCGGCATCCGCGAAGAGCTCGGCCGCCTGGACCCCGCGGACGCGCCCGCCGTGGAGGTCGCGGCCCGGAACATTCGGGAACGGATCGTCCGGGGGGGACTGCCTCCCGCGGTCGCGGCGGAAATCGCGGCCGCCTGGACGGAGCTCGGACGGCCGCCGGTCGCGGTCCGCTCCTCGGCCACGGCCGAAGACCTGCCCGAGCTTTCGTTCGCGGGCCAGCAGGACACCTACCTCAACGTGACGGGCGCGGACGCCCTCCTCTCCGCGACGCTCTCCTGCCTGGCGAGCCTGTGGACCGGGCGCGCCGTCGCCTACCGGGCGGCCCGCGGCGTCGACCAGGCCGGCATCGCCATCGCCGTCGTCGTGCAGGCGCTCGTCTTTGCCGAAGTCTCGGGCGTCGCCTTCACCGCCAACCCGCTCTCGGGCTCGCGGCGGGAAACCGTGATCGAGGCCGTTCCCGGCCTGGGCGAGGCGCTGGTGAGCGGCCGGGCGGAACCGGACCGCTTCATTCTCGACGCGCGCTCGGGCCGCCTCCTGTCGTACGAGGCGGGCGGCAAAGGCGTGGCGATTCGGCCGCGCGCGGGCGGCGGCACGGACGAGGCGCCGCTCCCGGCCTCACCCGGGCGCGCATTGTCGGAGGAGCGCCTGGCGGAGCTCCGCGTTTTCGCGGCCCGGGTCGAGCGAGCCTTCGCGGCCCCCCAGGACATCGAGTGGGCGCACGACGGGAAGCGGCTCTTCATCCTGCAGGCCCGGCCGATCACTTCGCTCTTTCCCGTTCCGGAAAGCACGACCGGAAGTGCAGCCCGGGTCTTTTTCTCCTTCGCCGGCGTGCAGGGCGTGATGGACCCGCTCACGCCGCTCGGGCGAAACGTCTTTCAGATGCTCTTCGCCGCCGGCGCGCGCCGCGCCCGGTTCGACCGGACCTACCGCACCCAGACGGTCGCGCGAATCGCGGCTGAAAGGTTATGGATCGACATTACTCCGCTGCTCAAGAGCACCCTCGGCCGGAAAGCCGTCTCTTTCCTGCGCTTCATCGAGCCCGGCGCGCTCGCGGCGCTGCGCGGGATCGAGCGCGAGCCGGACTTCGGACCGCCCCGGCGGCCGTCCCCGCGCGTCCTTCTCAGGCTCGCCTCGTTTTTGCTTCCGATCGCGCGGCTTCTCATCTCGAATCTCCGGAGACCCGCGCGGGCGGTACCGCTCGTCGCGGAACGCATCGATTTGATCACCCGGGCGATCGAGCGGGAAGCGGCCGGCTGGCGCACCCTCGCCGATTGCGTAAAGTCGCTCGCCGGTCTGGAACGAACCATGTGCCGCATCCTGCCGGCCGTCGTCTCGAGCGTCGCGAGCGGCATGGTGCCGCTCTTCCTGCTCATGCGGCTCGCCAAACGCTTAAGCGGCGGCGAGACTCAGGCGCTGAAGGTGACGCGCGGCGCGCCGCACAACGTCACCACAGAAATGGACCTGGCGCTGTGGGAGGCGGCCCGGAAAATCAGGGCCGACGCCGCCGCGCGGGACTACTTCTCCCGGACCCGGCCCGCCGCCTGCGCCGCCGATTTCCTGTCGGGAAAACTTCCCGCCGCGGCGCGCGCCGCGCTCGATCCCTTCTTCGCGCGCTACGGCGCGCGCGGCCTCGCCGAGATCGACCTCGGCCGCAGGCGCTGGCGCGAGGAGCCGCTTCCCGTGTTCGAGGCGCTGGCGGGCTTTCTCGCGATCGAAGATCCCGCGCTCTTTCCCGACGCCGTGTTCGAGCGAAGCCGGGGAGAAGCTCTCGCGGCGATCCGGGAGCTTGAACGCCTGGCCCGGAAAACGCACGGCGGGCCGCTCGTCCGGCTTTTTTTGCGCTGGGCCGCCCGCCGGGCGAGACTCTTCATCGGTTTCCGGGAAGCGCCGAAGTTCGCCATCGTGCGCGCGATCGACGTCTGCCGCACGTTTCTCCTCTCCGAAGGCTCGAGGCGCGCGGCGGCCGGCGAGCTCGAGAACAAGGACGATCTCTTTTATTTCAACCTCTGGGAATTGGAGCGCTACGCGGCCGGAGACTCGGGGACCGATTGGCACGGTCTCATCCGCGGGCGGCGGAAGGCGTTCGAGCGGGAGCGCGGCCGGCGACGGCTGCCGCGGCTCGTCGTAAGCGACGGACGCGTTTTCTACGAGGGGGTCCGCTCCGCTGACGGCGACGCGATCACCGGGAGCCCGGTGTCCCCGGGCGAGGCCGAGGGC
>CAZKOS010000265.1:0-3683 GCA_964554445.1 uncultured Spirochaetaceae bacterium
CCCTCGTCCCGGAAAGACCAGAAGTAGAGCTTGAGCGACTTCGACTCCACGATGAGCTTGTCCGGCACGTAGCGGATGACGAGGCGCGCAAAATCCGGCTGGCCGGTGATCGGGCAGAGACAGGTGAACTCGTCGCTCGATAGCTCCACCAGGGAGAAACGGCCGGGCGCGCGGTTGGGGAACGCCTCGAGCTTTTTCGAGGGCTTCGCTTTCTTTCCCGACCCGAGCGCGGTCAGGCCGGAGCGGGCTTTTTTCTGCATGGGATTCATCCTCAAGGGGCGAAAGTATAGCACGACGATCGCGGCGGGGCAAGAACCGAAGAGAACCACGGATGCACACGGATGAAGAAGATGCCACGGATGGAGAAATGAAAATGAAGTTCTCTTCTTTCCCTTTCTCTCTTCCCTATCCGTGTGTTATCCGTCCAATCCGTGCTCATCCGTGGTTCCTTCCCCCTATTGACAATTTTCGCGCTCTTTCTATTATTATGTCAAAACTTGGGACATTCCTTGAGTTTTTCAGCCTGACATCTAAAAGAAAATTTACAATCTTTACGGAGGATTATCGTGAATTATTTTTTGACCGACGAACAAAAAGAGATCAAGGAGCTGGCGGCCAGGATCGCGGAGGAGAAAATCCGCCCCATCGCCCTTGAATACGACGAAAAAGAGGAATTCCCCTCCGAAATCGTGAAAATCATGGGCGACGCCGACCTTTACCGGGTCTTCATTCCCGAAGAGTACGGCGGGCTCGGCGGGGGCGCGTTCGAGATGTGCCTGGTGGTCGAAGAGCTGTCCCGCGCCTGCGGCGGCATCGCCCTCGCCTACGCGGCTTCGGGCCTCGGCATCATTCCCATTCTCCTTTTCGGAACCGACGAGCAGAAGAAGAAATACCTTCCCAAATTGGCGGCCGGCGAGATCATCGCCGCCTTCGCCCTCACCGAGGCCGGCGCCGGCTCGGACGCGGGCTCGATCAAGACCACGGCCACCGCCCAGGGCGATTCCTACGTCCTCAACGGCACCAAGCAGTGGATCAGCAATGGCGGCGACGCCTCGGTCTACACGGTCATCTGCCTGACCGATCCCACCCGCGGGGCGCGCGGGTCATCGGCCATTCTGGTTGACAAGGGCACCCCGGGCTTCGATTTCGGCAAGAAGGAAGTGAAGATGGGCATCCGGGCTAACTCCACCCGCGAGCTCGTGTTCCAGAACTGCAAGGTGGCCAAGAGCCAGCTCCTCGGCAAGGAGGGCATGGGCTTCATGGTGGCCATGAAAACCTTCGACCAGTCCCGGCCGGGCGTGGCCAGCCAGGCCGTCGGCATCGCCCAGGGAGCGCTCGACGAGGCGCTCCGCTACTCCCAGGAGCGCCACCAGTTCGGCAAGCCGATCGGCAGCTTCCAGGGCATCCAGTTCATGCTCGCCGACATGGCGACCCGCATCGAGGCGGCGCGCGCCCTCACCTACCAGGTGGCCAAAACCATCGACGCCGGGGAGAAGAACACCGCCAAGCTGTCGGCCATGGCCAAGGTCTTCGCCTCGGACACGGCCATGAGCGTCACCACCGACGCGGTCCAGATCTTCGGCGGCTACGGCTACATGCGCGAGTACCCGGTGGAGAAGATGATGCGCGACGCCAAGATCACCCAGATCTACGAGGGCACCAACCAGATCCAGCGCGAGGTCATCGCCATGAACATGATCAAGGAGACCGTGCGTGCTAAAAAATAGCACCCGTCTTTAAAATTTCGCCACAGAGGCACAGAGGACGCAGAGAAGAGAAGAGGGAAGCGAAGAAGAGCAAAAAGAGGATGGCAAAGCGAAGGAAACGATTAATACATCCATGGACCGCTTGATTCATCGCCATTTTCTCATCGCTCTTTTCTCCCCTCTGTGACCTCTGTGTCTCTGTGGCTTTCCCTCGAAGGAGATCACTTTGAACATAGTCGTCTGCATCAAACAGGTCCCGGATACGACCGACGTGAAGATCAACCCGGAGACCAACACCCTCATCCGCGAGGGGGTGGCGTCGATCATCAATCCCTTCGACGCCTACGCCCTCGAGGAGGCCGTCCGCCTCAAGGAGAAATTCGGCGGCACGGTGAGCGTCATGACCATGGGGCCGCCCCAGGCTGAAGCCAGCCTCCGGGACGCGATCGCCCTCGGCGCGGACGAGGCCTACCTCCTCTCCGACCGGGCCTTCGCCGGATCGGACACGCTCGCCACCTCCTACACGCTCGCGGCCGGCGTGCGCAAGCTCGGCGGCGTCGACGTCGTTTTCATGGGGCGCCAGGCCATCGACGGGGACACCGGCCAGACCGGGCCCTCCACCGCCGAGAACCTGGGCTGCCCGCAGATCACCGACGTCCGCAAGATCGAAAGCGTCGAGGCCGACGGCTCGATCATCCTGCAGCGCGTGCTCGAGGAAGGCTACGTCCGGATCAAGGTGAAGCCGCCGGTGGTCATCACCGTCGTCAAGGAGATCAACGAGCCGCGCCTTCCCTCGCTGCGCGGCAAGATGAACGCCAAGAAGAAGGAGATCGTCGCCTGGACCGCCGCCGACCTCGAGGTCGACGCCAAGCGCCTCGGGCTCACCGGTTCCCCCACGCAGGTCGTCAAGATTTTCACCCCGCCCAAGCCGGCGGGCGGCAAGATCTTCGAGGGCAGCGTGACGGAAAACGTCAAGGACCTGATCGCCGAGCTCAATAAGGCCGGCATCATCCTCGGCGCGGGAAAGGGGGAGTAAGCGATGTCGAGCAGCATCAAGGTCATCAACGAGAAATGCATCGGCTGCGGGTTGTGCGTCCGCGCCTGTCCCTTTGCCGCCGTCACATTGGTCAACAAGAAGGCGGTCATCAACGAAAAGTGCACCTTCTGCGGCGCCTGCGTGGACGCCTGCAAGAAATACCAGGCCATCGTCATCACCCGCCTCACCTTCGAGGCGCACGACCTTTCCGCCTACAAGGGAATCGCCGTTTTCGCCGAGCACCGGGGCGGCAAGCTCGTCTCGGTCGTGCCGGAGATCATCGGCGCCGCCCACAATCTGAAAAAGGTGCTCAACGTGCCGCTCTCAGCGGTGCTTGTGGGATCGAACGTGAAGCCGATCGCGGAGGAGATCCTCGAGTACGGCGTGGACGAGGTGTGGATGGTCGACAATCCCGGCATCGGCGATTTCGCCGAGGACGTGCAGACCGAGGTCGTCTACCGCATTCTCCAGGAGAAGAAGCCCGAGATTTTCCTCGGCGGCGGCACGATCATGGGCCGTTCGCTCCTCCCCAAGGTCGCCTCCCGGACGCGGACCGGTCTCACCGCCGACTGCACCGAGCTCGAGATCGATCCGGACACCAAATTCCTGAAGCAGACCCGGCCCGCCTTCGGCGGCAATATCATGGCCACCATCCTCTGCCAGAATCACCGGCCGCAGATGGCGACCGTGCGCCACAAGGTGATGAAAGCCGCGCCCAAGACCGGGAACAAGGACGGAAAGATCGTCGCGATGAACCATATTCAGGTTCCCGCGCCGGGCTACGAGGTCCTCGAGTTCGTGGAGGAGAAAACCGACACGGTCAACATCGTCGAGGCGGATTTTATCGTCTCCGGGGGCCGCGGCATCAAGGACCCGAAAAACTTCGCCCTGCTCCAGGAGCTGGCCAGGGAGATCGGCGCCGCCCTGGGCGCCTCGCGCGC
>CAZKOS010000266.1:0-3682 GCA_964554445.1 uncultured Spirochaetaceae bacterium
CGCGATGAAAATCCATTGCACGGCGGCGCAATTTCCATAAAATTTTACGTGGAGGATCGATATGCCGCTTTTGGAATGGAATGACACGTTCAGCGTCGGCGTCGATTTTTTCGACGGCCAGCACAAAAGGCTGGTGGGATTGCTCAATGACCTGCACGACGCGATGCGGGTGGGCAAGGGCGCGGAGGTGATGGGCCGCGTTTTTCAGTCGCTTGTCGCTTACACGGTGCACCACTTCGCCGACGAAGAGAGCGCGATGGAGCAATACGGGTTCTCCGGGCTTGAGGCGCACCGGCGCGAGCACGAACAATTGACCAGGCAGGTTCTGGACTACAAGACGAAGTTCGAAACGAAGCAGGTTCTCATCTCGGTCGAGTTGCTCGATTTCCTGAAAGGCTGGCTCACCCACCATATCATGGAAACGGATAAATTGTACGGCCCAACCTTGGCGGTGAAGAATTCGCCCTGAAAAACGCGACGCGGCGTTCGCTTCATCGAACCGCCTTTGAGCCACCCGCCGCCGTCGAATATTTTACGGCTCCCCGCCGCCCGTTGGAAATGAATATTCTGTTATGTGTTCCCGGCAGTCCGGCTATTTCTCGATGTATTTTCCGGGGTCCCCGTCGAAATCGGCTTTGCAGCCGGCCGAGCAGAAGTAGTACGTTTTTCCCTCGTGCTCGCTTTTGAATTTCGCCGTTTTCTCATCGACTTTCATCTTGCATATGGGATCAATCGCCATGCTATTCCTCCCGATGTCTTTTTCATCCCGCTCCAACGGAACGCGTCATACCTAAATATAAGGTTTTCCGGGTCATGAGTGAAATGCCGGTACCTGGGATTGCCCGAGAAGAAAGGGTCCGTGTGATCGCATCGCCGGGGATGTCCGGTCGGCGATATTTCCCGATCGTTTTTTCGGTGCCCCCAAAATTGTGACTCATAAGCGCATTGAACCGAAAAATTGTCCTCACATGGTATCCGTAGGCGGGAATCGGGCTATGAATAGATAATGTTGCGAAATTCGCAGAATCAGCAAAATAGAAGCACGCTTCTCGCCGAAAATTCAAGTTTTTCCCGTATTTTACCTTGATTTTCTATTGTCATGAATTTCGGAACATGTTATCAATAAAAAGGGCATATAAAAGAAGGATGGGCTTTAGTTTTCGCTCTCACGATTGGTTTCTTCGGGGGGTCCTGAATGACGAGCCTTATGGAAAACGACAAGCCGGCTCATTCCGCCGATGTGCAAAAATACCTGGAAACCATCGTCCGCAACCGGGTGAGCGTGCCGGCCGGCGTCAAAACCCTCGCCGAATTCTGGCAGCGCCAGGGAGCGGACCTGGACCTGGACGCCATCCTTGAATTTCCCGTCAATCGAGATCTCCGCCGCCTGGAAGAGTGGTTTAAAACCCTCTGGTCCCCGAAAGGTCCGCCCATTACCAGCGACGGTCTCTGGTTCGGCGTCGTCGAGCTCCCCAAGGGGGGCTTCGACCTCTCCGCCGCCGTTCTTCCCCGCCACGGGCATGAGCCCACCGCCTGGGATTGGGAGGACGTAAAGTACCCCAAGCCCCGGCTGGCCTCTTCCCGCATCTTTAAAACCCTCCTCTCTCCGCAGGGCCCGATCCACGACGACCCCGTCCGGCGCTTGCTGGCCGTCGGCTGCGCGGTCCTCGTCGGCCAGCACCTGTGCCACGTCCTACGGCCCGAGCTCGGGGCGCGGGAGCCGGTGGTGGCCGCCGGCTTCGAGAACGCCGAATTCTTCATTCTGGGCAAGGCCCGGGTCAACGGCCGGATCGAGCCGCTTCCGACGGGCGCTCCCCGGCGCCCGCGGCCGGCGCTCCTCAAGGGCAACCTGTTCCGCCTCGCGGATTCCGGGTCCACCACGCGCTGGCTTCTCGACCAGCCCCGGGACGAAAAGGGCCGCGAAACGAGCCGCGGTTTCTGCCTGAACGCCAAGCCGATCGAGACGGAAGGCGTGTACGACGTCCCGGTGTACCTCAAGGGAGCGCGCCTCGATTTTTGTTTCACGCTTTCCGGCATTCCCGTGGTCCGCCGCACCACGGCCGAAATCGTCGAGCTCGCCGACCCGGACGCGGTCCAGCGGCTGCCCGTCACCGTCGACGCCGTGCACGGCGAATACGAAATCCTCAACGTCGTCGCCGCGATCCGTCCGCAAAGGCTGCTCGATCAGTCGAAGAAATTGAAAACCCCCGTCGCCGATCTCGACCTGGGCGCGCACCGGATCGCCCGCGCCCGGCAAACGCTCATCGTCACCCGCCCCCTGGCGGAAGCGCTCCTGAAGGCGGGCGTGAGCGGCATTGTCTTCGTCCCCCTCAAAACCGGAGACCTTGAATAAGCGGCCTCCAGTACAAGACCTCGAATGATAGACCCCGAGTGACAGATCGTGGGTAAAGGACTATTCCGAACACGGAGGAACGGTTACCGCCTTCCTCGGCCGCGAGCCCTTCACCGGCTGATTCAGAGCCATGCCGCTGGCCGCGCCGCTCCTTTTTTTCGGCACCTGCGATGCCGCCCGCCGCTGCGGCGGCCGATGCGCGAGTGGTTTGACTTTCGTGACAAATGTCGTTATATTTAAGACAAATGTCATGAAGGAGGATGCGCTGTGACAGACCATTCGGTGGAAGATCTCCTGGGGGGAGCCGGGTTTTTGGGCTTCACCATTACTTCGAATTTGGACCTCTTTGAGGCGGGGCGGAAAGGCATCCCGAAAAAGGCGCTCCTCAACCTGGCGGCGCGGCTGGGCCTGTCCCTCAAGGTGATCGCGGAGCTGGTCGGGATCACCGAGCGCACCGTCCAGCGGAAGAAGGATTCGGACCGCTTGAGCCGGCCGGTGTCCGAGCAGGCGCTCCAGTTGGCCGAAGTGTACGCGCGCGGCGGGGTGGCGTTCGCAAGCGACGACAAGCTCAACGCCTGGCTGCGCCTGCCCAACCGGGCCCTGGGCGGCCGCGCGCCGCTCGAGCTGCTCTCCTCGCGCTTCGGGGCGGAGATGGTGCTCGACGAGCTGGGGCGGATCGAACGGGGCGTCGTTTCGTGACCCAAGTCTTCCGCATTGCCCGGGAAAAGTACGTTCGAGAGCTTTCGGGCGAAGGCGCCCGGCTTTTCGGCGGCCGGTGGAACCGGAAGGGCACGGCCCTTCTCTACGCGTCCGAGAGCCGCTCGCTCGCCGTGGTCGAGTTTTTGGTGCACGTCCCCATCTCCCTCGTGCCGGAGGACGTCCACATCACGCGCCTGGCCCTGCCCGCCGACGCCGAGGCGGACGAGTTCACCCCCGACCGGCTCCCCGCCGGCTGGAACCGCTATCCAGCGCCGGAGGCGCTGGCGGACATGGGCAGCGCCTGGGTGCGGAAGAACAAGAAGCTCGTTCTGAAAGTGCCCTCGGCCGTGGTCGCAGGCGAACGCAATTTTCTCATCAACCCGGCGCACAGGTTATTTCCCAAGGTTCGGATCCTGGACGTGGAACCGTTCGAGGCGATCGGGCGGATGTACGGGAAAAAGAGCAAGGCGCGCGGCTGAAACCGGCGATCGTGGCGGTGTGACTTCGCGAGTGCCCCCAAGATTGCGACGGCGGCTTGCTCGAAAGCGATTTCGAGACAGATTTTCATCGCCGGAGTGTTTAGATGTCTTCTTTAGGATACACTCTCAATCGCAATCTTGGGGGCACCCC
>CAZKOS010000267.1:0-3681 GCA_964554445.1 uncultured Spirochaetaceae bacterium
GGAGGACATGGAGAGAAGAGGACCGCTGGAAAAAAAACCGCGTTTCGATATAATTCTATTCCGATATGAGTGAAAAAGGCCCGCTGAAAAAGGAACGGTTGGAAGATTTGTTCCGGCGCTGGGTGTTCGAAACCGGGGCGGTGAGAAGCCGCTTTCACGAGGACGGCATTTTCGACGAGGAGGCGTACGCGGCCGCCGACCCGAAACTGCTCTTCGTGGCCCGCGAGCCCAACCGAACCGGGGCGCAGGTTTTCGACACCGCGGCCCGAAACCGTTCGCACATCCATCTCGAGTCCGCGACGAGGATTTACGAGTGGGCGTACGGCGTTTTCAACGGTTTCCCCGAATTCGAAGACATCCCGCGCGCGCCTTCGGACATCCCCCCGGTCCTTTCCAAGGTCGCCTTCATGCACCTCGTCAAGACGACCGAAGGCGGGGTCACGGTTCCCGAAGGGTTCGCGCGCCGGCTGGAGCGCGACCGGAAATTCATCCTCGACCAGATCGACATCATCGCGCCGGACGTCGTCGTCGGCGGGCTTGGGGACTTCGAGCTGTGGGGCAGGATCTTCGGCCCCGGCCTCGACGTGAAAACGACCTACGGCACGCGCGTGTTCCGCCACCGGGAGATGAAAGTCATCGATTTCTACCACCCCGCCTACCGCATTTCGGGCGCGGCGCTCTACTCGCTCTTCCAGAACGTCTTCCGCTCGAAAACGTTCCGGGAGCTCTAGCGGCTTGTTGAAAAAGAGGACACGAAGCTCGCGAAGGAAACGAAGAACACGAAAGGAAGAAAGAGGGAAAATGAATCCCACGATACGGGGAAATGACTCATTTCTTTTCTTCCTTCGCGCCCTCTTCGTAACGGTTGTTTCCTCCCACTAGTCGGACACTATTTCAAATCAATTGATGATAGACTAGGAGCCCGTCTGGTGGGTTCGCGCCGAAGCAGCCGAATCGTCAAGAAAGATGGAATCCCCGGCAAGAATAAACAATAATTTATATTAGTCGAGGAAAAATGTCGTAACGCTCACTCCGCGGTTCCGATGAGAAGGGTCGCATTCCGCCCGGCGGAGAAACGGACGCGGCGGACGGGACGCGCGGTGGAGAAGAGAGGCCGATTGCATGGTGCAGCGGAAATCCGGGGAAAGATACACCGTCGGGTATTTCATCCAGTTTTCGACCACCCCCGGCGGATTTCAGGACATGGTGTGGCGGAGCATGGTCGACGCCGCCCGGAGAAAGGACATCAACCTGCTTCTCTTCGCCGGCGGGGCGATCGACACGGCGCCGTACAACCGGTTCGAATACAATGTCAACTTCATCTACGATCTCGCCGGCTCGGGGAAGCTCGACGGGCTCGTCGTCAATGACGTCGTCGGCGCGTTCGTCGCGGAGGAGCGGTTTCGGGCGTTTTGCCTCAGCTTCGGTCTGCCGGTCGTGCTCGCCTTCGGCTCGCTTCCGGGCGTGCCCAGCGTGCGCGTCCCCAACCGGGACGGCATGCGCGACGTCGTCCTCCACCTGGTGCGGACTCACGGGGCGCGCCGCATCGCCTTCATCGGCGGAGCCGAGGGGTACCTCGATTCGGTGGAGCGCTTCGCCGTGTACCGCGAGACGCTCGCGGAATGCGGGATCGCGTACGACCCCGCCCTCGTGTTCCAGGGGGAGTTCGAAGTCGAGTCCGGGGTGCGGGCGGTGGCCCACTGGCTCGATGAGACGGATACGGTCTTCGACGCCATCGTCTCCTCCAACGACGCCATGGCGATCGGGGCCGTCGAAGCGCTGCGCGCCCGGGGCAGGGAGGTGCCGGGGAACGCGGCCGTCACCGGGTTCGACGACACGGCCGAGGCCGCCGCCTTCGCGCCCCCGCTCACCACCGTCCGGCAGCCGTTCGACGAGGTCCACGCCGCCGCCCTCGAAATGCTGTGCGACGTCATTGAAGGCCGGGACGCCCCCGAGTGCGTTTCCGTCCCCGCCCCCATGGTCGTGCGCCGGTCGTGCGGCTGCGTGTCGCCGCTTGTGGCGGGGGCCGTCGGCCCCGCCCGCGCGCCGCGCCGCGCGAAGAAAAGCGGTCCGGCGCCGGGTACCGCCGACCCGGCCGCCGCGATCGCGCGGGAACTGTCCGCCTTCGCGCCGGACGAGGATGAAGAAAAACTGCGCCGCTTCGTTTCCGGTTTCATCGACGACGTTGAATCGAGGCGGCCGGGGGCGTTCATCCGCGAATTCGGCCGGTTGACGCAGGAGGCAATCGTCAAGGGAGAGGGGATCGCGTTCTGGCAAAGCGCGCTTTTCGGACTGAGGAAACGGATCAGCTCGCTCTGGGAAAACGCGGGTGTCGTCGCCCGCGCCGAGGACATCGCCCTGCAGGCCTGCGTTCTGGTGGGGGAAGCGACGACGCTGGAAGCCGCCTACGAGAAATCGCGGAGTGAAAAACAGACGAGGGAGCTGGTCGAGGCCGGACAGGAGCTCATCACCACGTTCGATTTCGAGCAGCTCAAGGAGGTCATCGTGCGGCGCCTGCCCCGGCTCGGCATACCCGCCTGCCATATCTCCGTCTACCGGAGCGGCGACGATCCCGCGGCCGGCACCGTCGAATACCTCTCCATGGTTGAAGGAACGCGGACCGCCGCCGGCGGGAAGCGTATCGCCGACGACTCCGCCGGCGTCGTCAACGCCGTCGGCTCCGTCAGACACCTCCCGGCCCTGCCGGGCGAACCTTTTTTTCCGGCCGGCCGGCGCTTCGCCTACGCGGTCCACCCGCTCTATTTCCGGGAGCACCGTCTCGGCTACGCGCTCTTCGAGCTGGGCCCGACCGATGGAGTGGTCTACAACACCCTTGAGATCCTCATCGCCAGCTCGCTCATGGGGTCGGAGCTCTTTCAGAGGAAGGAGCGGATCGAGGCGGAGCAGCGGGAGCGGATCGAAAGCCAGCGCAAGTACGCGGCCGAGCTCGAAGCCGCCATCCGCGAGCTCGAGGCCTTTTCCTACACCGTGTCCCACGACCTGCGCGCCCCCCTGCGCGCCATGAACGGCTACGCGGCCATCCTCAGCGGGGACTTCGGGAAGGACCTGCCGCCGGTCGCGGCGCGGTACCTGGAGAGCATCGGCGAGAACGCGCGCCGCATGGGCCGCCTCGTCGACGGCATCCTTGAATTCTCGCGCCTGTCGCGCCAGCCGCTCGCGCGGCAGGAGGTGCGGCACGCGGAGCTCGTTCGCGAGGCGCTCGACGTTCTCCGCCCCGAGCTCGCCGGGCGGAGAACGGAGATCGAGGTTGGAAGCCTGCCGGACGGCGGCGGCGACCCGCTCCTCCTCCGGCAGGTGTGGGTGAACCTGATCGAGAACGCGCTCAAGTTCACGCGCGGGCGGGACGCGGCCCGGATCGCGATCGGGTTCCGCGCTCACGGCCCGGGCGCGGAGAGCGCGTCGCCCGCCGGCCCCGGGGTGTTTTTCGTGAAGGACAACGGCGTGGGATTCGACATGCGGTTCGCGGGCAAGCTCTTCGGGGTGTTCCAGCGCCTCCACCGCGTTGATGAATACGAGGGCACGGGGGTGGGCCTGGCCGTGGTCCAGCGCATCGTCCAGCGCCACGGCGGCCGGATCTGGGCCGAGGCCGAGCCGGACAAGGGCGCGACGTTTTTCTTCACGCTGGGGTAGCGTGTCCGCGCGGGGCGAAGGGACGATTGA
>CAZKOS010000268.1:0-3652 GCA_964554445.1 uncultured Spirochaetaceae bacterium
CCGATTTCCCATCATTCGCCCGCAACAATCTTGGGGGCACTCTCGAACCCTCGGCTTTTTCGATGTTGTTGCTTCACCGCCAAATGTCTCGGCGGTAAATTCGACAGAGGTCCTGATTCCCACCGCCCCATTCTTTACAAAGCGCGGCGGTTTTAGTACGTTTACTCAGGATCCAAAAAGGAAAAACGAAGGGGACCGACAATGACAGATATGCACGTTCTTCCCGCAAAAAAGAGACGCCCCGTGGCTTTGACCGTCATCGCGGTTATCGGAATCGTGTACGCCGCATCGGGACTGGCGGGCGCCGTGGAGGCGGCCGTTTTCGCTCCGCTCATGACGGTGCTGGGCAGATCCATGAGCGGAATATACGGATCGTACAACTCATTATCGGGAACTTTTCTTACCGATCTGTACGGCGGCTTCGTGCCCTGGCTGCTCCTGCTCGCCGGAATCGGGATTCCGCTCTTTTTGTTCGGGTTGATCATGAACATCGGCATCGTGAAAAACAGGCCCTGGACCCGCACCGGCGCGACGGTTTTCGCGGCGCTCCTCTACCTGGAGGCGGTCGTCACGGGGATCGCCCTTTTCGGCATGCTTATCCCGTTCCTGAAGAACATGGAAGGGATCATGGACGCGGCGTATGTCTCGTCGTTCTGGTCGTTTTATTCCACGATATTGAAGGCGATGATCGTCGTTTCCCCGCTCTTGAGCTGCGTGCTGCCCACGATCATGCTCGTCATCCTCAACAAACCGGCCGTCAAGGAACATTACCGGGAGCTGCAGGGACCCGTTTCGTGAACGGCGGCCTTCCCCTCCGGCGCGCGGTTTCCGGCCGGGGCGGTCGGTCTTTCACGATAAAGGATCGCAACGCATGACCTACCTCTCTCTCGGCGGCCCGGAGGCCGTCATCGATTCAAACGACCTCGCCCAGGCGGTCCGGGAGGCACTCGATAAGATCGGGCCGAGGAAAAACGTCCTGGCCGTGCCGCCGGACTTCACCCGCTTCCACTCCCGCGCGGGCGAGATCACGAAGATCGTCTCCGACTACTACGGCGCCTCACTTAAAAAAGTCCTCATCGCGGCGGGCACCCACCGTCCCATGACTGAGAAAGACCGAAAGGCGATGTTCGGGGCCGTATCCCCGGACCTGTTCGTCGACCATGACTTCAGAAACGACGCGGTGACTCTCGGTGAGGTGCCGGCCGCGTTCGTCCGGGAGACCTCGGGCGGCGCCTGCGATTTTTCCTGGCCGGTCCAGACCAACAGGCTCATCGCGCACGGCGGCTTCGACCTCGTCCTCTCCATCGGCCAGGTGGTGCCGCACGAGGTGACGGGCATGGCCAACTACACCAAGAACGTCCTGGTGGGCGCGGGCGGGGCCGAGGCGATCAACAAGAGCCACTTCCTGGGCGCGGTCTACGGCATGGAGAACATGATGGGCCGCGCCGACACGCCCGTACGCCGGGTGTTTGACTACGCGCAGGAGCGTTTCCTCAATAACCTCCCTATCGTCTACGCGCTCACCGTCCTCGGCTGCGACGACTGCGGGGACAATGTCATCCGCGGGCTTTTCATCGGGGACGACGCCGATTGCTTCCGCCGGGCCGCCGAGCTTTCGATCCGCGTCAACTTCACGGTCATAGAAGAGCCGCTCGCCAAAATCGTGGTGCGTCTCGACCCCGAGGAGTACACAAGCGCCTGGCTCTGCAACAAGGCGATCTACCGGACGCGCATGGCGATGGCGGACAATGGCACCCTCGTCGTCCTGGCGCCGGGCATGAAGCAATTCGGCGAGGATCCCGAGATCGACCGGCTCATCCGGAAGTACGGCTACCGCGGCACCCCGGCGGTCTTGAGGGCGGTGACAGAGAACGCCGATCTCAGGAACAACCTTTCGGCCGCCGCCCACCTCATCCACGGCTCGAGCGAGGGGCGGTTCGACGTCGTCTACTGCCCCGGACACGTGACCCGGGAGGAGATCGAGGCGGTCGGCTACCGTTCCGGCGATCTCACGGCCATGCTTCGAAAGTACGATCCCGAAAAGCTGAAAGACGGCTTCAACACCCTCCCCGACGGAGAAAAAATATATTACATTTCACGGCCGGCGGCGGGCCTCTGGGCGGCGCGCGCCAGGCTGGCGGGAACGGAGTGATTGCTGAAAATCGTTTTTTTGTCACCCTTCGACGAAGCCTGTCCCGAGCTTGCCGAAGGATTCAGGATGATAGGGTCATCGTGAGCTGAAGCCAGCCCCGGGGTCGCCGAAGGGAACCATGACGGGCGGGTTGTTTCCGATGACCGTATCGACATCACCAAAAGGAGCACTTATGAAACAGGCCGATATCGGACTGATCGGGCTCGCCGTCATGGGCGAGAACCTGATCCTCAACATGGAGAGCAAGGGCTTCACCGTGGCGTGCTTTAACCGCACGGTGAGTAAAGTGGATAATTTCATTTCCGGCCGGGCCAAGGGCAAGAACATCCTCGGGGCACACACGCTCGAGGAGTTCGTGAAGCTCGTGAAAACGCCGCGCAAGATCATGCTCATGGTCAAGGCCGGGCAGGCGGTGGACGATTTCATCGAATCGATCCTCCCCCTCCTTTCCAAGGGCGATATCCTCATCGACGGGGGCAACTCGCACTTCCCGGACACCATCCGCCGCACCGCCTACCTGGAGGGCAAAGGCTTCCGCTACATCGGCACGGGCGTGTCCGGCGGCGAAGAGGGCGCCCTGCACGGCCCGTCCATCATGCCGGGCGGATCGCCTTCGGCCTGGCCCGAGGTGAAGCCGATCTTCCAGACCATCGCGGCCAAGACCGACGACGGCCAACCATGCTGCGACTGGGTGGGCGAGAACGGCGCCGGGCACTTCGTGAAGATGGTGCACAACGGCATCGAGTACGGCGACATGCAGCTCATCTGCGAGACCTACCAGATCATGCGCGACCTTTTGGGCATGGGCGCGGACGAGATGCACGAGGTCTTTGCGGAATGGAACTCAGGCGAGCTCGACAGCTACCTGATCGAGATCACCCGCGACATCCTCGCCTACAAGGACGGGGACGGAAAGCCGCTTCTCGACAAGATTCTCGACACCGCCGGCCAGAAGGGCACCGGCAAGTGGGCGGGCATCGCCGCCCTCGACCTGGCCGCGCCCCTCACCTTGATCGGCGAGGCGGTCTTCGCCCGCTGCCTCTCGGCCATGAAGGACGAGCGCGTGGCGGCCGCGAAGGCGCTCACCGGTCCGAAACCCGGGTTCACCGGGGACAAGAAGGCGTTTCTCGAAGACCTGCGCCAAGCGCTCTACTCGGCCAAAATCGTCTCCTACGCCCAGGGCTACGTGATGATGCGCGCGGCCGCCGCGGAATACAAATGGAACCTCAATTACGGCGGCATCGCGCTCATGTGGCGCGGCGGCTGCATCATCCGCTCGGTCTTCCTGGGCAAGATCAAGGAGGCGTTCGACAAAAACCCGGACCTCGACAACCTCCTCCTCGATCCGTTCTTCAAGGAGAAAGTCCTTTCGAGTCAGAACGGCTGGCGCCGGGTGGCGGCGTCGGCCCTCGCCAACGGCATCCCCGTGCCCGCCCTCGCTTCGGCCCTGTGCTACTTCGACGGGTTTCGCTGCGAGCGCCTGCCCGCCAACCTGCTCCA
>CAZKOS010000269.1:0-3645 GCA_964554445.1 uncultured Spirochaetaceae bacterium
CTGTCGGCCTCCGCCGTCAGCGCGGTCGCGTCCGGCGAAGGTGAGGGCGATGGCACGGGTGCGGGGGAAGGCGCTGGCGAAGGCGCTGGCGAAGGAGACGGCGAAGGCGCCGGCGAAGGCGATGGTGCGTTTACCGTATCGACGTCCGAGGAGTGGAGCAGCACGATGGTCGTTTCGACCTTGGCCTTCTCCTCCGGCAGGGCTCGCGGGGTGAGCACGATCCACTGGTCCTTGAACCGCCCGGAGTAATCGCCGTATTTTTTCGCGAACAGCCGGGCGTTGATTCTGACGCCGGACGCGATTTTCAGCTTTCCCTGACGCGCCCAGGGATAACCGAAAACGACTTCATTCGTCAAAAAGAAATGGTAGAATTCGCCGAGCGACCCGATTTTTTCAGGCGTTGAATCGATGAGGTAAATCGTCGCGTCGCGGCTTTTAATCTGTTTGCCGTCCAGGATGCGTTTTTCGGACGAGTTGACGGTGTTCGCGGCGACCGCCCGCAGGCTGTAGGAGGTGACCTTGAACGCGGGGTCCCGCTGCGATTCGGTGAGAATGATCGAACCCACGCCCGGCAGTGTTTTTATGTAGAGGTCCCAGCCGCCCTCGCCCTGCACGAAGTAAATGGAATGCGGGGGGATATCGGGAATCTGGGCGTGGAGGATCAGGGCGGAAAAGAAAAACAACAGGAGGAAGAAATGTCTTTTCATCGTCGCCTCCCCGCGATCGCCGCGGCCTCGTCGTGCGGACGCGCCGCCCATGCTCGGTCGGGCCGGCCTTTCCGCCGGCGACCTTCACTATACACGAGAGCGGTTTTTTTTCAAGATCGCGGCTCGAACCGCCGGCCGAGGGACCCGGGGCGGAGCGTGCGGGCGCTCTCGGCGGCGCAATGGACCGCGAAGCGGACCGCCTCGTCCATGCTTCGGGATTTCACGAACGCCGAGGCGAAACCGGCGGCGAACGCGTCCCCGCAGCCGGTGGTGTTGACCGGCGCGACGGGTTCGGGCAGGATCGCCTTGAGCGTCGCGCCGTCGGTATACATGATGCGCCCGCCGCCGTCCGTGACGACGGACGCGACGCCCTGGTCGGACGCCAGCCGGGTCATTTTTTCGCCCGCCTGCTCCAGGACGGCCTCGTCCCGGCTTTCGGGGTCGAGGCCGGGAAAAAACGTCTGCAGGAATTCCGACAAGTTGGGCTTGATGACCAGGGGACCGAACGGCAGCGAGCGAACGAGGTCGCTCCCCCGGATGTCGGCCAGGACGAAGGCGCCCGCGTCCCGGGCCAGGCGCGCCATTTCCGGAAAAATCTCGTCCGAATAACCGCCGGCCTTGGCGCCCGACAGAACGACGGCCCGGGCGCCGGGCAGCAGGCGCCGATACTCCCGCCGGATCTTCGCTTCCGTCCCCGTGCCGACGGGAAATCCCTCCTCGACCATTTCCGTCACGCGGCTGGTTTTCCCGTCGATCGCGGTGACGCAGAATCGGATTTCGGAAGCGCACGGAACGGCCCTCAGGCGAAGCCCTTCCGCCTTCGCCCGGTTTCTGAAAAAAGCGGCGAACTCGCCTCCCGCGTGGGTGAGGTGGATCGCCTTTTCTCCCAGGGCGTGAAGCGCCCGCGTGACGTTTACGCCTTTGCCTGAAATGTCCAGCGACGTGGTGGAAGTACGATTGACCAAGCCGGGTTTATAATCCGAATAGACATACGTTTTTTGTATGGTCGGGTTGAGGCAGACGGTGAGAAACGGAGGCATCGCTCAGCCGGAATTACGCCGAGGTATCGATGGTGTTTCCGGTGTTCTCTTCGGTGACGACTTCCGGTTCCTGGGCGGGAGCGGGCGTCTGTTCCGGCGGCGGCGTCGCCGCGGGCGGTGTGGCAAAATACGGATCGATCCCTTCAATCGCCATAACTACCTCCTGTTCAAAGTATATTCATTTTTTGCTTCCTAATCAATGTTCGGCTGTGCATTACATAAAAATAAGGGGATACCAATCGATTCCTGAACCGGGAATAAGATATATTTTTTTATACATTTTCAGATTGCCTGAGATCAGACTTGTTTCTCACTATGTATACAAAATAATATCTGTTTTTATGTTTTTTTGGCTGAAAAAATATACATACTGATAAAAGGCGCTTTTCATTGCGCGGGAAGTCTCTCTCTTGTATAATGGCTTTTATGAAACAATATATTCTGGCTTTGGATCAGGGGACCACGAGCTCTCGGGCTATCGTTTTCGATCTCAAGGGGAACGTCTGCGCCAAAACGCAGAAGGAAGTGAGGCAATTTTATCCCCGTCCAGGATGGGTCGAGCACGATCCCGAAGAGATTCTGAAAAGCCAGATTGCGGTCGCCAAAAGCGCCGTCAAAACCGCCCTCAAGGGAAAGGGAAAAATATTGGCCGTCGCCGTCGCCAACCAGCGCGAAACGACCGTCGTCTGGGAGCGAAAAACCGGACGCCCGGTGGCGCCGGCCATTGTCTGGCAGTGCCGGCGGACCGCGGGATTGTGTGAAAAACTGAAAAAGGCGGGATTGGAAAATGAGATTCGGAAGAGAACCGGGCTCCTGATCGACCCCTATTTTTCGGCGACCAAGCTGATGTGGCTGCTCGACCATGTCCCGGGGTTGCGGAAAAGGGCGGACAACGGTGAGATCGCTTTCGGAACGATCGATTCCTGGCTTCTTTTTCACCTGACCGGGGCGCACGCCACCGAACCGTCGAACGCGAGCCGGACCATGCTGTTCAACATCCATAACGGCGAATGGGACGAGGAGATCCTCAGGGAATTGAAAATCCCCTGGAACGTCCTGCCGGCCATTTTTCCCACCTCCGGCGTCTTCGGGTACACCGATAAAATTACGGGCAGTCCCCTCCCCGTCGCGGGGGTGGCGGGCGACCAGCAGGCGGCGCTCTTCGGCCACGGTTGTTTCCGTCGGGGCGACGCCAAGAACACCTACGGAACGGGCTGCTTCCTCCTCATGCACACGGGGAAAAAGCCGGTTCTTTCCAAAAACGGGCTGCTCGCCACCGTGGCCTGGGACCTGGGGAAGGGGTTCGAGTACGCTCTCGAGGGCTCGATTTTCGTCGCCGGGGCCGCGCTGCAATGGCTGCGGGATGAGGTGGGAATTCTCGACGACGTCGCGGCCAGCAGCCGGCTCGCCGCGGGCGCGGCGGACACGGGCGGCTGCGTCTTCGTGCCGGCCTTCGTCGGGTTGGGCGCGCCGCGCTGGCGTCCCGACGTCCGCGGCGCCCTGGTGGGGCTGACCCGCGGCACCGGCCGGAGCCAGATCGTGCGCGCCGCGCTGGAAAGCATCGCCTTCCAGACCAGGGATCTCGTCGGGGCCATGGAAAAGGACGGCGGCCGTCCGCTCGACGCGCTGAAGGCAGACGGCGGGGCCTGCCGGAACGATTTTCTGATGCAGTTCCAGGCCGATGTTCTGGGACGCCCCGTGACGCGTCCCCGCGTCTTCGAGACCACCGCCCTGGGCGCGGCCTTCCTGGCGGGACTGGGGGCCGGCGTGTGGAGCGGCATTCCGAAAATCGAACGCCTGTGCGCTCCGGGCGAAGTCTTTCAGCCCGGTCCGGACGCCGCGACGACCGCCAAAAAATACCGGCTCTGGAAAAAGGCCGTCGCCGCCGCGGAAGCTTT
>CAZKOS010000270.1:0-2178 GCA_964554445.1 uncultured Spirochaetaceae bacterium
ACGGCCACTCAAATGAAAGCCGAACACTGGAATCGAAAGATTCTGAGGTTCGGTTTTTTTTATGGAGATTAAATGGCACTCTTCAAAAAGAAAGACAAACCCACAGAACCAAAAGAACCAAAGAAAAGCTCACTTCCGGACGGTAAAGACATATTTGAGAATCATCGTTTAGATGTCATGGCTCATTCCGAATGGGACAAACGAGCCAAACCCGATGAAGCCTACGAATACTTTGAAACAAATCAAATGCCAACAACAGTTGATTCCGGTACGAGTTACTGGGTGCAGATCAACAGGATCAGGGAATCACACAAAACCCGCATGGGAATTCTCACGAATGCAATGCCGACAGTAGAAGTCTATGGACGCGGGAAAGACGCTTCGGATCGGGAGAGAATCAAACTCTGGCGGTACATGATAATCTGGATGCTGAAAGAGTCCGGGTTTTATGAGGAATACTTAAACTGTCTACATAATTATGACCTTGTTGGTATGGGATGGCTCAGGGCAAGATTTGACAAAGCCTTCATAACGAGTATGGACACTATCGGGATGACTGTTATAGAGTCTTTAGACCCGAGACTTTGCTTTCCTCATGACAGAGCGAGGAAATCCAGTGTTCTTGACGGCCAGAGATGCAGTTACGTCAATCATGTTACCAAAGAAGAATTTGAAGAAGAATGGGGAAACCATGTTCTTCCCGATGGCAAGAAGCTCAATGTCAGTAAGATATTCAGAGACATTGAAGACAAAAACCATCCGGACTTTAAGTTGAATGCCGGAAGGTCTACAAATAAAAAAGAAATCACAGTCGTTGAATATGAATACCGGAGAATGGTTCCAAAAGAAGGTGAAGTCGGAAATGATAAAATTCAGATTATGGTCCCCGAATACCGAATAGCTTTAGCGGCTGGATATGAGAAGCTGATCGATTATGTTTCGCCGATTAACGATTTAAGATGCTGGCAGAAAGTATTGTTCTCAAACGATCCCATGCACGACATACCTTATTCTTCATCTGACTTTCAGGCCGAGAAAGAACTTCAAGACCTTTGGAATGTTATGGTGTCAATGACCATCGACAATATGGCACGTCAGATGAACAGCCCGTGGAGCTTTTACGAGGGTTCATTGGTGAATGAAGATCAGTTTGATCAAGACGCAAGCAAGCCCGGCGGTAAAATAAAGTGGAAGTACACTAAAGAGATGTTGGCTGCTCAACTTCCTCCGAATATAGCACGTCCCCAACGTGAACCTCCCGGACAAGTCAGCGGCGATTGGCTACACATGCTTAATTATATTCCTGAACAGTTTGACAGGGTTTCAGTGAAAAACCTGATTAAGGGCGAACAACAGCCCGGAGTAACGTCCGGGAAGCAGGCGCAGTTAATGATTGCTCAGGGAATGCAGCCTTCCTATTACACAAAACAAAAACTTTCGGGACCACTTAAAAGAATCGGTCAAATACTTTATCATCATGCCAAAACCAAACTCACAGACGAAATGGAACTCCCTGTCGATGATCAGGGCATTGGAGTTGATAAAGGCATTATAATTAACCGCCAACTTACAAATGAAGAACTGACGGCTTTAGTAAACACAGCAGGACAAGTCGGGGACAGGGAAATTGCAGAAAAACTTAAAATGGTTTCCATACGAAAAGGCAATGAACGAATATCTCTGGCGGACTGGTTTTTAAGTAAGAAAACAGTTAATGATCTTTTAGACTCGAAAATAGAAGTCATTGAAAACGATATGACTTTTGGTAATTATAATGTGCAGTTGACAGTAGACCCGATGGCCGAAGCCTCACGGCAACAGAGAGCTGAAAACGCTCAGGGCATTGCACAACTCTTAATTAAGATGGGCGCCGTGAAAACTGGTCTTAAATATTTGATGGAAGCTCAGGAAATACCGGATCGAGACAAGGTCATGGAAGACGCACAGAAAGAGATTGAAGAAAAAATGCAGAGTCAAATGGCAATGCAGGGAGGTCAAATTGCCGAGCCTCAGTAAGGCACAGCAGTCCGCCGCAGGATTAGCCTATCAAGCTAAAAAAGGTGAAATTCCTGTGGCTATGTTGAATGGCGCAGCCCGTAAAATGTATGAATCAATGACCATCAGGCAGTTAAGACATTACGCAAATACAAAACGAAAAGGTTTACCAAAGCATGTTAA
>CAZKOS010000270.1:2278-3623 GCA_964554445.1 uncultured Spirochaetaceae bacterium
AATCGACCCAACTTACAGTGGTCAAGGAGGTAATGATGCCAGAAGAACAAGAAGTATTGACAGCCGAAGAACTGGCTGCGCAACAATTAGAAACACCACCGAAAGACCCAACTCCCAAAGGTGGAGAGGTCCCACCAGAACCAGAATACGACTTTGAATTTGATCCTGGTGATGGCAGTGGTGCAAGGCGTTTAACAGCAAAGGATATGGCGGATAGGCTTTCTAATTACGAGAAACTTCAAACAAAACTCGGTGAAAGTGAACGAGTAAGAGGAGAAGCCGAAAAGAAATTGGCTGAACTTCAAGCAAAGTTAGAGGCCAAGCCAGCACCGGAAAACAAAGATGACTGGGATGAAGAAAATGAGCTAAAGAAAAAAATAGCTGATCTTGAAAAGAAAATCGAAACCATGCCTTCCGAGTTTGACACCAAAGTTTCGGAAAAAGCGCAGAAAATAGCAATGGAGATGTCCACGGAGCAGGAAATCAGTCATATCGCAAGCTCACATGAACGGATCAAAAAGATTGATGATCCTGAAATACAGCGTGATGTGATTATGAAAGCTGCTGCTTTTGGTATGCGTGAAAACAAAAGGCTCGGGAGAATAGTTTACCCGACTACTGAATCGGCTATAGATGCTTACTTTCTCATGCTTCAAGGAGAAACACCTAAAATTGGACAGGCTGCATTTGTACGGAATCTAAAATCTCCCGAAGACAAAACTCTTTCAGCTTCCGGTGGAAAGCCAGCCGGCGATGTTGTAAAACGCTACGCTCAATTAACAGATCAAAAACAACGTGTTGAATTTATGAGTTCATTAAAAGACGAGGAGCGCGACGTCGTTTTAAATGCAATATATGCAGGAGAAATCGAATAGCCTCCTTGTCAATGGAGGTAAATAATTATGTCTGATGCACTGAGCACAACTGGTATAAATACCAGTGCTATTCGTACAGTTCAGTCCGCAGAAGTCGTGAGACAGGCAGCCAATCTCGTCAAGTTTTCCAAGTTTATCGGGAAGCCTGGCGATGAAAACGCTGTGATCTTTAACCCGTTATCAAAAATGGAAAAAGGGAAGTATGTGGAAATTCCTTTGAGGCGGGTTGATAATACCGATGCGAATTCTGCCGGTGAACTTCTTGAACAATCAGGGGACGTGATCCCTTATTCAACTTCGCAGATCACGATTGCCGAACGTGTGAAGGTTTTTCAGGAACCCGGTCTGTATGAGAAGATGACGACTGTCATCGATACCCGTAAACAGATCACGAAAGACCTTGCCGATTGGGAAGCTGCAAAGCTTGACCAAATGCTCATCGAAGGAATCAGAGTTGCAACCCCGCAGGC
>CAZKOS010000271.1:0-1394 GCA_964554445.1 uncultured Spirochaetaceae bacterium
TACAAGCCTTCCTTCGGTTCCGCGGACGAATACTTCACCTCGATCTCGCTCACGTCGTCGCACGCGGACCGGGTGCATTTCCACCTGGTGGAAAACCGGCTGGACGAGGAGCGTCCGTTCGCCTTCCTGGCCACCTATTCGGCCGCCGACGCCGCGTCCGGGAAGCTGAAACAATTTCCGCTCTCGCACGCGCTCAAAAATCTGCAAGGCGAACAAAAAAAACTCCTCTCGCTTCTGGCCGCCGTCAAACGGGTGGCCAAGGAGAGCGTCTTCGTGCGCGACCTCCTGGAATCGGGAGACCTGTTCCACGCGCTCGGCTTCACCGTGGCCGAGGCGCACCGCTTCCTCGAGGAAGTCGAGCTCTATGAAAACGCGGGCATTCTCTGCAAGGTGCCCAAATGGTGGAGCCGGCGCGCCCAGGCGTTCAAGATCGGGATGAGCGTGGGCGGCGCGCGCACGAAGATCGGGAAGGACGCGCTCCTGGACGTGAGGGTCAATCTCCTCCTGGACGGCGATGAGCTTTCCGGGGACGAAATACGCCGCATCCTGGACGACACCGCGCCCCTCGTTTTGCTGAAGGGCAAATGGGTGGCCGTCAACCGGCAGTCGCTCGACAAGGTGCGCACCCAGTTCCAGAAGGCGAAAGCGTTGGCGGAAAAAGAGGGACTCTCCCTGCAGGAGGCGCTCAAGTTACTGCTCGACCAGGACATGCCCGGGCTCGAGGGCGAGGACCTGCCTGTTGAGATTTCCGCCGGGGAGTGGCTGAAAAGCGTGCTCGACAAGCTGAACGATCCCGGCCGCATCGGCGCGCGGCCGCTCCCGGCCGGGCTCACGGCCAAGCTGCGCCCCTATCAGGCGGACGGCTTCCAGTGGCTCGCTTTCCTCTCCGAGCTTGGTTTCGGCGGCTGCCTGGCCGACGACATGGGCCTGGGCAAGACCGTGCAGATGATCGCCTTTCTCCTGGAACGAAAGACGCAGGGAGTGCGTCCGCCGCACCTCGTCGTCGTCCCGACCTCGCTCATTGAAAACTGGAAGGTCGAGCTGAAGCGCTTCGCGCCCGGCCTGCGCTTTGACGTCCTGCACTCGTCCGGCCTCGCTCAGGCGGAGGCCCGCGAGCGGCTGCCGGGACTCGATCTCCTCATCACCACCTACGGAATGACCGTGCGCGCCTCCTGGCTGTTCGAGGAGGAGTTCGACTGCGTGGTGCTGGACGAGGCCCAGGCGATCAAGAACTCGGGCACGGCGCAGGCCCGCGCCGTGAAGAAACTCAAAGCCGCGCGCCGCTTCATCATGACCGGCACGCCGGTGGAAAACCGCCTCACCGACCTCTGGTCGCTCTTCGATTTCGCCAACCCCGGCCTGTTGGGCACGGCGGCGGAGTTCAAGCGCTACTG
>CAZKOS010000271.1:1494-3601 GCA_964554445.1 uncultured Spirochaetaceae bacterium
TTCGACCGCTGGTGGAACCCGGCCGTGGAAAATCAGGCCACGGACAGGGCCTTCCGGATCGGCCAGAAAAAGAACGTGCTGGTGCACAAGTTCATCACCCGGGGCACGGTGGAGGAAAAAATCGATAGGCTCATCGAGGAAAAACGCGAGCTCGCCGCCGACGTCGTGGGCAGCGCCGAGGCCGCGATCACCTCGCTCTCGGACAAGGAAATCGTTTCGATGTTCACGTACGGATTCAAGTGACGGGTGAGATTTCGCGTACGGACCCCGGTATTCAGTCGTCATTGAGGAAACAATACCGAAACGAGTCCGATCACCCGTCATTGCGAGGACCCGGCGCTTCAAACGATGGACCGAATCGTGTCGGTCCGAAGCAATCTCTGCGTGACGAGGTTATATACCACATGCAGGGTATGACATTGAATCTTCGCGGCTTTCCGCCCGGTTGCATACGGAAACCCGCGTATCCGTAATAGGATTACGGTGTATGGAGATTGCTTCGGGCCGCCGATTTTCGCGTTTTAGCGTAAGAATGGTTCGGCCCTCGCAATGACGAATATACGAGGCTTGAATTTTCAAGGCATTTTTTTGTAATCCTGATTCGGGGAGAGTGAAGATCATGGCTTATTATGAGGACTTCGGCGAATACGTTTCCAACGCCCAAAAAAAGGCGCGCGCCGCCAGGGCGGCAAAAAAAGTCTCCAAGAAGCGCAAACTCCAACCGGCCTGCCCGGAATCGTACGCCATTGCGCACACCTGGTGGGGAAAATCCTGGATCAGGAACCTGGAGGGCTACGCCGACTACTCGAGCCGGCTGCCGCGGGGGAGGAATTACGTGCGCCATGGCGCGGTCATCGACCTCGCCATCGAAAGCGGGGTCGTCAACGCCCTGGTGGCCGGCTCCGCCGAGGAGCCGTACGAGGTGAGCGTCACCATCGCCCCCCTCAACGCGCGCACGCGCGGCCGGCTCGTCAAGAATTGCCGCGCCTCTCTCACCGGGCTCCCCGCCCTCCTGTCCGGCGAATTCCCCAAGGACCTCGAAAAGAAATTCCTCGCCCGCGGCGACGGCCTCTTCCCCGCCCCGCGCGAGATCCACTTCGACTGCACCTGCCCGGACTGGGCCAGCATGTGCAAGCACGTGGCCGCCGCCCTCTACGGCGCGGCCGTACGCCTGGACGAGAAGCCCGAGCTCTTCTTCATCCTGCGGGGAATGAAAATAGAAGATTTCGTAGGGAAGGTTTTGAAGGAAGAAACGGACGACCTGCTCGGCAAGGCGAAGAAAAAGTCGTCACGCCGGCTCTCGTCCGGAGACGTCTCGCGCCTCTTCGGGGAGGGATGAGGGTAATCGGCGCCTGCTTCGGGAAACGCCGCCGCAAGGGAAACGCGGGCCGCTCGGTTGAAAAAATTTTCCAATAAGTATTTCCCTCCCGTCCAAAGTTTGAATAAAATTAATGCATCTCAACACACAGGAGGCATTTCGTGAACATCGCCTATTTCCGAAAAAGCTCCCGCAGCGCCAAGGAAACGCTTTCCGCCCTCAAAACCGCGGCGGACAAGGCGGGATTCCAGCTCGGCGGGGAAACCGTCTTGAACAAGGGAACGACGACGGTTCTCAATGTCTGCCGGACGGAATGGGCCGAAACGCTCGTTGCCGCCGATCCCGCGCTCCTGGGTCTCCTGCCCTGTTCGGTGATGGTGCTCGAAAAAGGGGAAACCGTGAGCGTGGGAGCCGCCCTGCCCGCGGTGCTCGCCAACGCGGCCGGTACCGGAAACCTCCAGTCATTGGCCGTCCAGGCGGAAAAAGCCCTGCGCGGCGTCGTGGAGCAGGCGGCGGGCGTGGGACCCTTGAAGCCGGTAAAGCTGAAATTGTATTCCACGCACAGCTGCCCGTACTGCAAGATGGAGAAAGCCTGGCTGGACGAGCGGAAGACGCCCCATGAGCTGGTCTACGTCGACGACGACCAAAAGGAAGCCGAATCCCTCGTGCGCCGGTCCGGCCAGATGGGAGTTCCCGTCACCGAGGTGACGTACGACGACGGCGAATCCGAATTCGTGGTCGGTTTCGACCGGCCGAAGCTGGAGGCGATCGTCGCGGAGATGTAAGGGG
>CAZKOS010000272.1:0-3586 GCA_964554445.1 uncultured Spirochaetaceae bacterium
ATCAAATCAATTCGCAGGTGATTGACGATTACGGCGAGTTGGACATGTCCGATCCGGCAACCTTGCGGAATTTCATAATAAGATGCAATCAACTCAACCCGGTCGATCATACCATTCTCACGCTCTGGGACCATGGCAACGGCGTGCTTGACGGAATTTGTGAGGATGACACGACCCCCGGCTATAATTTTTTGACGCCGTCCGAGGTAAGAACGGCGCTTGAGCAAGCCAGGGCGACGACCGGGAAAAAAATCGACATCATCAATACGGACGCGTGCTCGATGCAGATGCTGGAAATCGCCTATGAATGGAAAGACCAGGCCGATTTCCTGATCGGATCGGAAGCGACATCTCCTGAAGACGGGAATAATTACTACGGAATTCTCCAGAGCATAAAGAACACCCCCATTTCCGCCAGGGATGAGGCGATCGCGATCGTGGATGCGTGGTACGACGCGTATTCTACCAGCGGGTGGGATAGAACATATTCAGCCATCAGCTTGGGATCTGATTTCGATCAACTCATTACCGATTTTCAAACTTTTGCCACGTCATTAAACAATATCAATCCAGCGGATCAATCGGCAGTCATCAGCAGCCATTCGACTTCAACATTGTTCCCGAGTGGTGCGGGACCGCTATCCTACGTCGATCTCTATTCTTTTGCCGAGCAACTCATCATTAACATCCCGGGGAGTTCGGTCGAGAGCGCAGCCGCGACGCTTATCGCGGATCTCAACTCCGTGGTCATTCGAGATGTAAATACTGCCATTTATATTGGTAACGCCCACGGTGTAAGCGTCCTCATCCCGGTGAATCCAAGCGATTGGAGTACTTTTTCTGCCAACTACCCAAGTTACAAATTAAGTCAGAATACTGATTGGAATGAATTTATTTCTAAATATGTTACCTGGTAATTTTCCTTTTCTTATTCATGCGTTTTTTACCTCATATACCAATGTAGTTGTAAATCCCTAAACAAGAATTGGTTCGCCAAAACGAACGAGACGATTGCGGTGCCCCTTCGACGGAGGCTGTCCTGAGCTTTGCCGAAGGGCTCGGGGAACGTCTGCCGGGTTAGCCGCGCCCCACCCCCCTTCATTGACAAACCGTCCCTTCCATAATAAACTCGCAAGACCTGCACCAAATCTGCTCGTTCGCAATTGCCGCTGTTTCACGGTATTCGCAATGACGGACGGAACGAGGAACGTATGCATCCGTACAGGACCCACACCTGCGCCGAGCTCCGCAAGAGCCACATCGGCGCCCAGGCCCGGCTGTCGGGCTGGATCCATAACAAGCGCGACCACGGCGGCGTGCTTTTCATCGACCTGCGCGACCACTACGGGATCACCCAGGTGGTGGTGCGCCCCGAGTCCGGCTTCCTCGACGAGGCGTCGCGCCTGCGCAAGGAATCCGTCGTCATGTTCGAAGGCTCGGTGGAGGCGCGCGACGCGGAAAATCTGAATCCCAAGATCCCGACGGGGGAGATCGATCTGGCGGCGCGGCGTTACGAAATCCTGGGCGAGTGCGACAACGCGCCCATCTCCGTCTTCCCGGAGGAGGAGTGTCCCGAGGAGACCCGCCTCGCCTACCGCTACCTCGACCTCCGCCGCTCGGGCTTGCACGAGAACATCGTCCTGCGCTCGCGGATCATTTCCCGCCTGCGCCGCATCATGGAGGAGCTCGGCTTCACCGAATACCAGACGCCGATCCTCACCGCCTCCAGTCCCGAGGGCGCGCGCGACTTCCTCGTGCCCGCCCGCCTGCACCCGGGCATGTTCTACGCCCTTCCCCAGGCGCCCCAGCAGTACAAGCAGCTCCTCATGACGGCGGGTTTCGACCGCTACTTCCAGGTCGCGCCCTGCTTCCGCGACGAGGACGCGCGCGCCACCCGCTCCCCCGGCGAGTTCTACCAGCTCGACGTCGAGATGTCGTTCGTCACGCAGGAGGACGTGTTCGAGGTCATCGAGCACGTGTTCACCAGGATTTTCTCCGAATTTTCGACGCGCACGGTCACGCCCGCGCCCTTCCCGCGCCTCGCCTACGAGGAAGCCCTCCTCGCCTACGGGACGGACAAGCCCGACCTGCGCAATCCCCTCCGCCTCATCGACGTGACGGACATTTTCAAGGCCGGCGACTTCCAGGCCTTCCGCAAGATCGTGGACAAGGGCGGCATCGTGCGCGCCCTGCCGGTGAAAGGCATCGCGGGCAAGCCGAAGAGCTTCTACGAGGAGCTTCTCGCCTTCGCCGTGGCCCTCGGTTCGGGCGGCCTCGCCTATCTCGTCTGGACCGAGACCGGCGAGGTGAAGGGCCCCATCGCCAAGGTCCTGCCGAAGGCGGACCTGGAAAACCTGCGCCTGGCCGGCGGTCTTGAGACGGGCGACGTCATGTTCTTCGTCTGCAACCAGCCCAAAACGACCGTCCGCATCGCGGGAGAGCTCCGCACGAAGGTGGGCGAAATGCTGGGCATCATTGAAGAAAACGCCTTCCGCTTCTGCTGGATCGTCGACTATCCCCTGTACGAGTTCGACGACGAGGCGAAGCGCGTCATTTTCTCCCACAACCCCTTCTCCATGCCCCAGGGCGGGCTCGAGGCCCTCAACACGAAGGACCCGCTCGAGATCAAGGCCTTCCAGTACGACATCGTCTGCAATGGGATCGAGCTCTCCTCCGGCGCCATCCGCAACCATTCGCCGGAGATCATGTACAAAGCCTTCGCGATCGCGGGGTATCAAAAGGAGGAGGTCGAGAAGAATTTCTCGGCCCTGCTCACCGCCTTCAAGTACGGCGCCCCGCCCCACGGCGGCATCGCGCCCGGCGTGGACCGGCTCGTGATGCTCCTCGCCGGCGCGGACAACCTGCGGGACGTCATCGCCTTCCCCATGAACCAGAAGGCCGAGGAGACGATGATGGGCACGCCCCGGCCCGCCACCAGGAAGCAGCTCGAGGAGCTGCACATCCGGATCGCCGAGACGGCGCGGGCGAAGGCGAAGGGCGTTGAAAACGCGGAAAAGGCCTGACCCATACCGGGCCGAAGGGACAAGGCATGGTCGACCGGCAGCGCATCGAAGCCATGGCCGCGAAGCGGGGCCTCTCCGACTTCAGGTGGATCGATCCCAAGGCGATCGTGACCGCGCAGTGGGTGCGCGTGAAATGCGAGTTCGGCTGCCCCGACTACGGTTTGGGCGCCTGCCCGCCGAACACCCCGTCGGTGGCCGACTGCGGCCGCTTCTTCCGGGAATACGAGACCGCCCTTCTCTTCCGCCTCGGCGTGGAGGCGAACAAGGAAGCCTATCCGGCCGCGTGGTCGAAGGAGATGACCGCCAAGCTGCTGGAGGTCGAGCGGGAGACGTTTTTATCCGGCCACCAGAAGACCTTCCTTCTCAACCAGACCTGCTGCGCCGCGTGCGCCGACTGTCCGGGCACGCGGGTCGAATGCGTCGACAAGGCCGCCGCCCGCCCCAGCCCCGAGGCTTTCGCGGTGGACGTGTACTCGACCGTCCGCAATGCCGGTTTCGACGTGCACGTCATCGCGGACAATCCCTCGGTGATCAACCGCTTCGCGATTCTGCTGATCGAATGA
>CAZKOS010000273.1:0-3572 GCA_964554445.1 uncultured Spirochaetaceae bacterium
ATTCCCCCGGAGTATTCATGCTCTCCGTCTTGAAAAGGTTCCGTTCCTTCCTCCGTCCGTACCGCGGGACCATGGCCGCGGCCGTGTTGTTCATGCTGCTCGTCGATATCGTCGGGTACGTCCTGCCGGCCGGGATCGGCTGGCTCACCGACTCGGTCTTTCCCCGTATCGGCGCGCCGGGGATGGTCGGAACGCTCGCCCTCGCCTGCGGCGCGCTGGCCCTCGTCGGCATCGCGCGGGGCTGGTGCTCGCACATCATGATCCGCTTGTACTGGCGCGCGGCCGAGTGCTTCGTGCGCGACCTGCGCCAGGCCCTCTACGGCAAGCTCATGCACCTCGAGCTCTCCTTCTACGACCGGGCGCGGACGGGCGACCTCATGTCCCGGGTGACGACGGACATCCAGCTTTTGCGGAGCTTCATCGCCTGGGGCATCGAGCACCGCCTGCGCATCATCCTCATCACCGCCACGATCTTCGTCCTCATGCTCGTCACCGAGTGGCGGATCGCGCTCGTCGTCTACACCGTCTTCCCCGTCTTCTTTCTCATCCTTCTCCGCTTCTCGAAGCGGATGCGCGTCGCGGTCGACGCGCGGCAGCGGCAGCTGGGCGCGCTCGCCTCGCGCCTGCAGGAGAACCTGACGGGCATCCGGGTGGTGAAGGCCTTCGCCATGGAGGACGAGGAGATCCGCCGCTTCGCCGTCGAGAACGAGGAGCTCAAGAAGCGCGAAACGGGAATGTCCCTCCTCGCCGCGTACCTGAATCCCCTCCTCCTGCTCACCAACGGGCTGGCGGCGCTCGCCGTCGTCATTTACGGCGGATACCTGACCGTGAGCGGACTCATGAGCCTCGGGGTCCTCCTCGCCTTCGTCGCCTTCCTGGGGCTCATGAACTTCCCGGTGGGGATGCTCGCCTTCAATACCTCCATGATCGCCCTCGCCCGCGGGGCGGCGCGGCGCATCGGCGAGATCCTGGACACGCCCGACCAGACGCGGGCGGACACGGGCACGGCGACGGACGCCTTCCGCGGCCGGCTCGCCTTCCGCGGCGTGTCCTTCGCCTACGACGAGCGGACGCCGGTGCTCTCCGACCTCACCTTCACCATCGAGCCGGGGGAGAAGGTCGCCCTCTTCGGCCTGACCGGTGCGGGCAAGAGCACGCTCATCTCGCTCATCCCCCGCTTCTACGCCCCGAGCGCGGGCCGGATAGAGATCGACGGCCGGGACATCACCGACTGGAACCTGAAGGCGCTCCGCTCGCAGATCGGAATCGTGCTCCAGGAGACCTTCCTCTTTTCCGCCTCCCTGCGCGAGAACATCGCCTTCGCCCGGCCGGAGGCGTCGCTCGCGGAGGTGCGGGAGGCGGCCCGGCACGCGGAGGTCGACGCATTCATCGACTCCCTGCCCGAGGGGTACGACACGATCGTCGGGGAGCGCGGCGTCGGGCTTTCGGGCGGCCAGCGCCAGCGCGTCGCCATCGCCCGCACCCTCCTGCAGGATCCCCGGCTCCTCATTCTCGACGACTGCACCTCGAGCCTGGACACCGTCACCGAGCGCAGGATCCAGGCCCAGCTCGTCGAGCTCATGCGCGGCCGGACGACCATCATCATCGCCCAGCGGCTCGCCGCCTTCGCCCCCGCCGACCGGATCATCGTTCTCGACTCGGGGACGATCCGGGGCATGGATTCCCACGCGCGCCTGCTCCAAACGAGCCCGCTCTACCGCGAGACGTACGAGGCCCAGCTCGTGGGCGGACCGGCGGAGGAGGTGCAGGAATGAAGAAAGGCGCAGCCGCGGCGGTTGCGGCGCGAACGGATGAGGCGGTCGCCGACGCGGTCGCGGCTCCGTTCCAGTGGGGACTCTTGAGGCGCCTGGTCGCCTTCCTCCGCCCGTACCGGGGCCGGCTCGCGGTCATGTGGGTTTTCACCCTGCTGGAATCGGGCGCGGGCGTTCTCCTGCCGTACATCATGAAGGTCGCCATCGACGTGCACATCACGGCGGGGAGCGTGCCCGGCCTGCTCGCGACCGGCGCCGCCTACGCGGTCACGGTCCTCGTCCTTTTCGCCGCCTCCCGGATCGAGCGGGCGATCCTCACCCGCATCGGCTACGGCGTGCTCTTCGGCCTGCGGCGCGACCTCTTCGCCCGCCTCCAGTCGCTCCCCTTCCGGTTCTACGACGAGCGCCGCACCGGGAGCGTCATGACCCGCCTGACGAGCGACGTGCAGGTCCTGGACGAGCTCCTCCAGGGCGGTCTCAACACCCTCTTCGCCGACCTCGTGCTCCTGGTCGGCGTCATCGGCATGATGATCGCCCTCGACGCGCGCTTGAGCCTCGTCCTGGCCGTCATCCTGCCGCTCTTCGGCGCGGTCGTGTTCTGGCTGCGCGGCAAGCTCGTCCGCGCCGGGCGCGGCATCCAGGCCAGGCTCGGCGCTTTGAACGGCTTCCTCAACGAGTCGATCACCGGCGTGAAGGTGATCCGTTCCTTCGCCCGGGAGGAGACGAGCATGGAGGAGTTCCGGAAGGTGAACGGCGAGTATTACCGCCAGGCGAAAAAGTTCTATCCCCTGAACGCTTTTTTCTGGCAGAGCGTCACCACCCTCAACGGGATTGCGACCGCGCTCGTGCTCCTGGGCGGCGGCCTGCTGCTCTCCGAGGGGCTCGTCACGGTCGGCGTGATCGCCGCCTTTCTCGTTTACGTTACCCGCTTCTTCCAGCCCATGCAGCGGCTCTCGAACCTCCTCAATCTCCTCTCGCGCGCCATGGCCTCCTGCGAGCGTATCTTCGAGATCCTGGACGAGCGCCCCGAGACCGACGAGCCGCCGCGCCCGCCGGCCCCGCTCGCCGTCGCGGGCCGGGTGACCTTCGAGCGCGTCGATTTCGGCTACTCCCCCGGCGAGCCGGTCCTGAAATCCGTGTCCTTCGACGTGCCCGCCGGCGCGACCGCGGCCATCGTCGGCCCGACCGGCGCGGGCAAGACCACCATCGCCAACCTGCTCTGCCGTTTCTACGAGCCCGCGGCGGGGAGGGTGCTCGTCGACGGCCGGGACCTCCGCGGCCTCTCCCTGCGCGACTATCGCGCCCGGACGGCCATCGTCATGCAGGAGGCGGTCGTCTTCTCCGGCACCGTGCTCGACAATATCCGCTTCGGCCGGCCGTCCGCTTCCCCGGAGGAGGCGCGGGCGGTGGCCCGCGAGCTCGGGATCGACGCCATGTTTTCGGCGCTCCCCGACGGCTACCTCACGGAGACCGGCGAGCGCGGCACCGGCCTGTCGCTCGGCCAGCGCCAGCTCGTCGCCTTCGCCCGCGCCCTGCTCCGCGACCCGGCCCTCCTCATCCTGGACGAGGCGAGCGCCTACATCGACTCCGCCACCGAGAAGCTCGTCCAGGCCGCCATGCACCGCCTGCGCCGCGGCCGCACCACCTTCGTGATCGCCCACCGCCTCTCCACGATCAGGGACGCGGACGTGATCCTCGTCGTCCGCGACGGCGAGATCGTCGAGTCCGGCAGGCACGAGGAATTGCTGGCCAAAAGCGGGCCTTACGCGGAGCTCATCCGCTCGCAGTACAAGGCGCTGT
>CAZKOS010000274.1:0-2115 GCA_964554445.1 uncultured Spirochaetaceae bacterium
ATCGAATACCACCTGGCGGCCGATGCCTGGGAGTGCCGGGAACACGGATAATACTGATGGGAACGGATAAAACGGATGGGAAATGAGAGAATATAAGGAACCCAGGAAACCAGGAAATGCAGAGCGGGAAGAAGAGAAGAAACCCCAAAAAAGAGCATAAAGGATTTTTTAGTTTTTTCCGTTTTCTTTTTTCCTCCGCCTTTCCCTCTCATTCCCCGCTTTATTCATGGGTTCCTGGATTCCTCAGCTTCCCTTCCTCTCTTATCCGTGTCTCCGTGGTGCCCTTTTCCACAGTTTCTTCAGCGGCGACATCGGTGGTTCGCTTTTCCCTAAAACTCCGCCGAGCCGTACGCCCGCGGGAAGGGAATCACGTCGCGGATGTTCTGCATGCCGGTGACGAACTGGACCAGGCGCTCGAAGCCGAGGCCGAAGCCCGCGTGCGGCACGCTCCCGTAGCGGCGCAGGTCGAGGTACCACCAGTAGTCCTTTTCCGGGAGGCCGCACTCGCGCAGGCGCGCGCGGAGCTTCTCGTGGTCGTCCTCGCGCTCGCTCCCGCCGATGATCTCCCCGATGCGCGGCACGAGCACGTCCATGGCGCGCACGGTTGTGCCGTCGTCGTTCAGCTTCATGTAGAAGGCCTTGATCTCCTTGGGGTAGCCGGTGATGATGACGGGATTGTCGAAGACCTTCTCCGTCAGGTACTTCTCGTGCTCGGACTGCAGGTCGATTCCCCATTTCACCGGGTACTCGAACGGCTCGGAGGACTTGAGAAGGGCGTCGATCGCCTCGGTGTAGGTGATGCGGGTGAAGGTCGATTGTACCACCCGTTCGAGCATGGCAAGGCGGCCCTTGTCGACCCACGTGTCGAAAAACTTCATGTCCTCAGGCAGGGTCTCGAGGGTCCGGCCGATGACGTATTTCAGAAAATCCTCGGCCGCGTCCATGTCCCCATTGATGTCGCAGAAGGCCATCTCCGGCTCCACCATCCAGAATTCCGCCAGGTGGCGGCTGGTCTGGGAATGCTCGGCGCGGAAGGTGGGGCCGAAAGTATACACGTCCCCCAGGGCGCAGGCGAAAATTTCGCCCTCGAGCTGGCCGCTCACCGTGAGCGAGGTCTTCTTGCCGAAGAAGTCCTTCGCGTAATCGACCGCCCCGTCGCTGAGCGGCGGCTTGTCCAGCGGCAGGGTCGTCACCTGGAACATCTCGCCCGCCCCCTCGCAGTCGGAGGCGGTGATGATCGGCGTCTGCACGTAGAGGAAGCCGCGCTCCTGGAAGAAGGTGTGGATGGCGAAGGAGAGGGCGTTGCGCACGCGCGTCACCGCCCCGAAGGTGTTGGTGCGGGGACGGAGGTGGGCGATCTCGCGCAGGAACTCGAAGGAGTGGCGCTTCTTCTGCAGCGGGTATTCGCCGGGCGAATCCCCGCGCACCAGGATGGTCCGCGCGCGGAGCTCGACCGGTTGCCCGGGCTTGGGCGACTTCACGAGGGCGCCCGTCGCCTCGATGCTCGCGCCGGTCGCGAGGCGCGGCACCAGGGCGGCCAGCTCCGCGCTCTTCTTGTCGATGAACACCTGGAGGTTGGCGAGGCAGGAACCGTCGTTGAGCTCCACGAAACAAAAATCCTTTGAGTCGCGGGCCGTGCGCACCCAACCCTTGGCGGTGATCTCCCGCTCGTTCGGCGATGCGGCGAGAATGTCCTTGATGCGGGCGTTGTTCATCGTCTTCCTCCTGAATTACCTGTAGTTACCTTCATTTGAATAGAGCGATAAGGAAACCAGGAATCCAGGAAAGATAAGGAAAAAATGAAGGAAAAAAGAAATGGAAATCGATAATGACTTTTTTCATAAGGTATGATTTCCTTGGGTTTCCTTTATTCCCCTGGTTTCCCGGTTTCCTTAGAAATTCTTTTCAAGCGGACTTCGTCAATGCAAGGCCTGACAAAAATACCTCCGCTCTAGAACAAATACAGCGGGTGCGAGTCCGGGTTCTTCCCGAAGAAACAGACGTCGTCGACCTTTGCGATCTTCGGACCGCGGAGGAGGGCGTAGAGGGCGCGCTCGATGCCGATGCCGCCGCCCATGGTGTCCGGGAAGAGCGGCCGGCCGCCCTCGTCCTTCA
>CAZKOS010000274.1:2215-3572 GCA_964554445.1 uncultured Spirochaetaceae bacterium
GGTGCGGATCGCCAGGGCGTGGAGAAGCTCGTCCGAAAGCCACCGGGCGGCGTAGTTGTCTCGGATGAACTCCTCGAGCGAGCTCCCGCCCTGCTTGAGCGCGGCCTGGAAAGCGTCCAGGCTTTCGCCGATGACCTTCATGCTGTCTTCCATGGGAACCGCCTTTCCGGAGAGATGATCGTGCGGGAAAAGCATATCCGCCGGGCCGTGAAAAGTCAAAGGGCGGCTCACTCTCCCGGACTTTGTGGGGAGGACACGGAGGGCACGGAGCGGACGGAGAACACGGAGAAGGAAGATGGAGGGGAGGACACGAAGACCACGAAGAGAGGATAAGAACACGAAGAAGGAGGAATGCGAAGAAAAAAAACTGAGTGGTTAAGACATGGGTAACAACGTTCGCTGAGCGTAGCCGAAGCGAACACTGCGTGTTGAGTGTCACTAGCCGATGCCCCGGGAGCATTGACATAAGGATACAGCCGGATAGAATCAGGCTTGTCGTGAGTGGCGATACCTTCATCGCCTCAATCGCTTTACGCTTTGGGAATACGACGTGGCTTCGAAAAAGCAGATTGAAACTTTCAAGCGTCTCGTCTTGAATTACTACCGCTCCAGCGGCCGGGATATGCCCTGGCGCCGGACGCGCGATCCGTACCGGGTCCTCGTTTCGGAATTCATGCTCCAGCAGACCCAGGTGGAGCGGGTGAAGAAAAAATATCCGGAATTCCTGAAGTCTTTCCCGACCGTCCGCGCCCTGGCCCGCGCCCCATTGGCCGCCGTGCTCGCCGCCTGGCAGGGGCTGGGCTACAACCGGCGCGCCCGGAACCTGCTTCTCTGCGCCCGGGAGATCGTCCGGCGACACGGAGGGAAAGTGCCGCAGACGGCGGAGGAGCTCTTGGCCCTGCCGGGGGTGGGCCGGTCGACGGCGGGCGCGGTCGTCGCCTTCGCCTACAACCTGCCCTCGGTTTTCATAGAAACGAACGTTCGGGCCGCGTTCATCGACTTCTTTTTTCCGAAGGCGGAAAAAGTGAGCGATCGGGAGATACTCCCTATTGTGGAGTCGACGCTTGATGCAAAGAATCCCAGGGAATGGTATTTCGCGCTGTTCGATTACGGCGTGTACCTGAAATCGATGCGGCCGGGACTCGGGGAGAAAAGCGCCCATTATAAAAAGCAGTCCAAGTTTGAGGGATCGAGGCGGCAGGTGAGGGGGGCGGCGTTGAGACTGCTGGCCGGTCGACGGCAGGGAAGGAGCGTGCGTGAAATCGTAAAAGAGCTGGGGAGAGGAGGCGACGTCGTACAGAGCGTGCTTGAAGAGCTGGAGCGGGAAGGGTTCGTAAGGAAAAATCACGATCGATAT
>CAZKOS010000275.1:0-3502 GCA_964554445.1 uncultured Spirochaetaceae bacterium
TAGGAGGCGACGGCATTTCATGACGACGGGATCAAACCCTTCCGCGATGGACGCTCCCCGCTGGATGGTGATTCAACTCACCGAAGCCTGCAACCTGCGCTGCCGCATGTGTTACGAGTGGGGAAGGGCGGGATCGTACCGCCGAAAGGAAAAGACCGTCGCCCTGGATTACGCGGTGTTGGAAAGGGCGATCGGGGCATGCCTGCCCTATAAACCCTATTTCGGGTTTTTCGGAGGGGAACCGTTCATGTACCCGGAGGTGCTGAAGGCGATCAGGCTCATCAAGGAGGGCGGCTGCGGCCTGGATATTCCCACGAACGGGCTGTTCCTGGAGAAGTACGCCCAAGACCTGGTGGAGGTCCCCCCGGACCGGCTGTGGATTTCCCTGGACGGGCCGGAGCCCGTCAACGACCGGCAGAGGGGAACCGGGGTCTTCAAAAAAGTGATGGGCGGGATTCAAACGCTCCACGCCCTGCGGCAAGCCCGGGGCGCGAAGTTCCCCGGCATCGGCGTCACCTTCATCGTCACTCCGGAGACGCATCTTTTTATAGAAGAGTTTTTTCTCTCCACCATCGATCTCTCGCTGCTGGATCACCTGAGCATCGAGTTCATGCAGTACGCGACCCCGGAGAGGGTGAGGGCTTTCGGAGGAGTGATGGAAGAGCTTTTTCCCAAAACTGATGACGCGCCGCTCTCCGCGGCGGCTGCGACGACAGCCAGCCCCCCCGGTCTGATCGCCGACGGGCTCATCCGCGACCCGGCCGATTTCTCCGGAATGGATTTCAGGGAAATCGCCCGGCAGATCAACAGGGTGAAGGAGGAATGCGGGAAAAGGGGAATCTATTTCATCGCCTATCCCAAAACGTCGGAAGAAGATAACATCAGGAATTATTTCACCGCGGCCTGGGAAAAGATGAAGGACTGGCACAAGTACTGCCCGTTCCCCTGGCTCTACGCGGAAATCGCGGCCAACGGGGACGTGACCCCCTGCCATACCCAGTACGACATCATCGCGGGAAATATTTACACGGAAAATATTCTGGACATCTGGAAGGGCGAACGGCTGAAAGCCATCCGCAGCCACGTCCGCCGGCGGCTCTTTCCGATCTGCACGGCCTGCGCGCGGTTTTACGCCGATCCCGGAAAGCACTAGTGATTAATTGAGTTGCGGATTGTGCTTCAATTGTAGGAGGGAATACAATCGTGAAGAGGACACGAAGAGCACGAAGGAAATGAAGAACACGAAGGGGGAAATAAGGAAAGTGAAGAATGTTTTAGTAGAATATTCCTCATACTTCTCTTTCTTCGTGTGCTTCGTCCTCTTCGTGTCCTTCGTGCCCGCTTTCACCACTTCGGCGAAATGACAGGCACTCTACACGCAAGTTGATGGTGTGATAGATAAGCAAAAAGGAGATCCCGTGCCGAACGAAACCTGGATATCCATAGTGGACGCGCCTCCCGAATCGTCGCGCGGGGAGCTTCGCCTGAAGGTCGAGGAGGGCCTGGACCCGTACGCGGGGAAGGGGGAAGTGCGGGGGAAGACCGTGCTCCTGAAACCCAACTATTGCGACCGGCTCTCCTTCAAGACAGGGGCGGTGACCAACCCGCATCTCGTGCGGGCCTTGAGCGGTTATTTCCTCCAGCGGGGGGCGGCCGTCGTCATCGCCGAAGGCGGCAGCGCCAACCTCTCCTCCACCCGTCCCGCCTTCGCGCTCAACAAGCTCGACGAGGGTTCCCTGGAAGGCGCGGCGCTCTTCGACGTGAAGGAGGGAGCTTTCCGCGAACGCCCGCTCCCCGGTCCGGCGGGCGCGAAAGCGGGCATGACCGCCGTCAACGTCAGCGCGATTCTCGACCGGGCGGACATAATCGTGAACGTGCCGGTCATGAAGACGCACATCCTGACGGGCGTCACTTTGGGATTCAAGAACCTGAAGGGATTGATCCGGGACGAGGACAAGCTCGCTTTCCACCGGCACGGGCTCGTCTTTCCCGTCCTGGCCTTGAGCCGGATCGTCAGGCCGCACCTGGTCGTCATGGACGGCACCGTGGGCATGGAGGGAAACGGCCCGCTCCACGGCAATCCCGCCAACAAGGGTATTCTTATTTTTTCAAACGACCCGGAGGCCGCGGAAATCGCGGCCGTCAAGACGATGGGATTCGAGCCCGCGGACATCGAATATCTCAAGCTGGCCGCCGACCTGGGGCTGCTGGATCAAGCCGCGCTCGCGCTTGAAAACGCGACCTTCACCGGATTGAGCCCGGCGGAAGCCGTCCGCGAGTTTAAAAAACCCGCCTTCCCGGATTTCGGCCGCCACAACATCCGGCTCCTGGCCGACGGCGCGTGCTCCTCCTGCCTGAACGTGATCCACGCCTGCTTCGCGAACCCGCTGCTTTCCGGCGCGTACCGGGGCTCCGTCATTCTCACCGGAAAAGGCGGGGAGGAGGCGCCCGGGGATACGCCCCCCGCCAAGACCCTGGTCTTCGGAACCTGTCGGCAAAAAGACGGCGGGCGCGGGATTTACCTGGACGGATGCCCGCCGGACTTCATCTCCGCCTACGAGAAACTGCACGCGTCGAGTCCGCTCCTGAGCAAAATCGGGCTCATGATGCAAAAAAAGAGGGAAAACGATGGAACAACGTTACGTCATCCAGGGGAACGATAAAAAGGTCGTCTATTACATGCAGGGTTTTTCTGAAAGCGCGACCGGCGACGAAACGGATCCGCTCCGGAGGGAAATTCTGGTGGTGGCGAGCCCGTTTCCCACCATCAAGTTCTGTCTGACGCTCTTCGAAGGGCTCGTGGGAACGTGCCGCGTGATCGGGATCGAGTACAACGCGCACAATGACGACGGCCGCATCCTGTCGGAAGAGGAGTGCCGGCTCCCGGCGTACGTGGATTCCCTGCACGCCGTGCTCGAAAGGGAACGCATTGAAAAGGCCCATTTCTTCTGCTGGTGCCAGGGCGCCAAGGTGGTGCTCGCCTATTACGACCGGCACCCGGAAAAATTCAAGTCCATCGTCGGAATCGCCGTCGATTACAGGAAAGCGGACTGGACGTACGCGTCGAAGCTCGAGTACGACGATATCGACAAGGCGAAAAAAATATTGGCGGTGCTCCGCGCCGCGGGGAACCATTTCCTGGCCCGGCAGTTTCTTAAAATGAGATCGAAGCAGATGACGAAGAAGGATCCCCAGCTCTCCGAGTTCAGGAACCTCATCTTCGACGTCGCCGCCAACGGGGTCAGGTACGCGCACATCTTCAAGCCCATCATCCAGTCACCGGAGATGGTCGCCAATTATTTCAAGATGAGCGACGGCGTCGCGGGCGACGACCTGACCGAGATCGTGCGCCGGGTGGACGTTCCCTTCACCATCCTGCACGGCACCGAGGACCGCATCCTCCCCCTGAACGATCGGGACACGGAGCTCTTTCGCTCCAACGAGCGCATCGACTACCGGGTAATTCAAAACCGCACCCACTTCATGCTCCTCGACGAGCCCG
>CAZKOS010000276.1:0-3497 GCA_964554445.1 uncultured Spirochaetaceae bacterium
GTCGTATACGCCGATCAACGTCAGAGCCCCGTTCAAGACCGCCACCCTCCGGCTCCCGTCGGGGGAGACCTGCACCACGTAGACGAAATCCCTGTTTTGGCTGTCCGACCGCATGACGTACATGAAATAGGTCGCACCTGCCACTCCCGGGAGATCGTCCGACAAATTCCGCGTGTGCGATACATCGGTGAGGAAGGCCGAAAAGAGACCGGCTTCACTCGGATCGCATTGGGCGACCAAGAGGGCAATCGCCACCGGCAGTAATATCTTCCACCTTGATCGCATATTCCGCCTCCTCGCAGGCTTTTGAAAAACCGTTTTCGGTTTTTCAAAAGCTTCCATTCCTATAACCCGATCTTCGCCCCGAAGGAGAAAATGGGAATCTCACCCCGGATAAAATAAAATCCCCCACCGAGAAGATTGTTGGTGATGGCCAGGCCCAGTTTCATCTCCTCCCTGACGAAGAACGTTATTTCCCACAGCCTGAATTCGACATTGATGTTGATGAGGTTGAAATAAATGTCCGTATACAGCGGCGTGCCGGGCATCGAGATCACGGTGAAGATGCAGCCCGCTCCGGCGGATACTCCCACCTTGAAGGGCACTCCCGGAACCGAGATCAGGTAGAGACCGACCAGCAGGCGCAGGTCGTCGTGGAAAACGACATGACTGCCCATCGTGTCCGACAGCTGGAGGAAGACGTAGTTTTCCGCGCCGAAATACAGCTGCCGCGGGATCGCGTAAAAAGAATATCCCGCCCCGAAGCCGACGAACTGGCCGACGGTGTACACGAAGGTAAGCTCGTGTTCAACCTTCCGTTCAAGGGGTCGCAGGGGAAGCTCCATCCACTCCTTGTCCAGGACGAACTCCTCGGCATCGTCGAAGTAGCCCGGTTTGCGCTCCACGACGGTGAATTTCGACCCGAGGTTCAGCCGCTGGAAGGGGAGCTCGAGGCGCCCGTCCGCGATGACGCCGGCGCGGATCACGCCGTTCACCCAAATCTCGGCGCCTTCGTCGCCGGACAGGACCACGACCCGCTGGACGTAGCCTTTGGCCGTTTGCTCTCCCCGGGGCGTCGTCTCCGGAGCCGTCTTCACCGTCGCGCCGACGCGGGCGACCAGCGCGGCGGTCGCGTCATTGAGCCGGTTGTACAACTCGAGACCGCTGCGCACCCGATCTCTTGTTTCGTAGAGCATCTTCCCGGACAGGTCCCAGGCGCGCACGTCGAAGAGCGCTCCGGATTGGTCGGTTGCGTACGAGACGAGGACGACGAAGCTCGAGCCCTGGTCCTTGGCCGTGGCGGCGAGCTTGGGGATCACGGTCTGCGACAGGGGCTGCGACCGATCGAGATCGGGAATAATCTCCGCGAGAGCGCCGGTCGGAACGGGCTTGAAGCCCTTCTCCTGAAACCCGATGAGGGCGGAGCGCGTGATGATGCCGGTGTAGTTTTTTGTCTCCGTCGCGTCCCCCGCCCGCACGTCCCAGAAAAGCGAAAACTGGTCGGTGAGGCCGGTCTTCGCCTGTCCGAAGGCCCCGGTCCCTGCCGCGCACAGCAGAATCGCGATGAACAGGCCCGATTTATTCATGATTCCCGTCGCTCCCCTTTCTATTATTGTAGCATCACTGGCCCTTTTTTTCATCGTTCGTCTCCCGTTCGGTCCCGCCGCCCTATTTCGTGTCGAATTTTTCCACGCCGTTCCATTGCGAGGGCGGATTCTTCATGTACTCGCGGCAGATGCCGAGGAGGTGTTTTGCGGCGCTGTCTTCCGGATCGATCTTGAGAATTTCGTCGAATTTATCCGCCGCCTCCTTGAAATCCCCTTTGTAATAAGCCGGCATGACGGCGTTGTGCATGTCCCAGATTTCCTTTTCCTTGGGCGTCAGCGACCGTTTGACGGTGAAAATCTTCTCCCCGACGGTCCGGCCCTTGACCTGCACTTTTCCCATTTCCCGGCACGGCAGCAGGTCCTTGACCTTCATCTGCAGGCCCTCGGAAATGAGCATCTGCTGCCCGTATTTCTTGGTGAGTCCCTCGAGGCGGGAGGCGGTGTTCACCTTGTCCCCGATGACGGTGTAGTCCATCTTCTTTTCGGTTCCGATGTTTCCGACGGTGACGATCCCGTAGGTGATGCCCACCCCGATCCGGAAGGACGGCTTGCCGAGCTTGGCCTGCTGCTGGTTGAACTCGACCACTTTTTCGGTCATCTCGAGGCCGGCGTACACCGACTCGACCGCGTCCCGCTCGTGCTTGATGGGCGCGCCGAAGAAGGCCATGATGGCGTCGCCTATGTACTTGTCGACGATGCCTTTGTGGGAGAGGATGACGTCCACCATGACGGAAAAGTAGCGGTTGAGCGAGGCGACCACCTCGTCCGGGGGCAGGCGCTCGGAAATCGTGGTGAAGTCGCGGATGTCCGAGAACAGGATGGCGAGCACGCGGTTGTCGCCGATGAGCTCGGCCTCCGGATTCTCGAACAGCTGGTTGATGACCTCCTGGGGGACGTATTTCTGGAAGATATTTCTGATTTTTTGCTCGCGCTTCTGGGCCAGGACCGCCTCAAAAGCGTACTTCTTGATGTGATTGTAGGCTTTTTCCAGCTCGCCCACCATGATGTTGAAGGTGTGCGCCAACTCCCCGGTCTCGTCCTGAAATTCAACCGGCACCCGCTGGGAAAGGTCGGCGTCGGTGATAATGTCCCTCATCGTGCCCACCACCCGCCGCAGGGGCTTGGTGAGGACCCGGGCGATGAAGAAGAGCAGCACCACCGCGACCACCACCGACGCGGCCAGGGTGCCGCCCGTCTGCAGGGTGATCTTCTCCACGTCCTGGTAGAAGGTCTTTTTCTGTTCGGTGACGTACACGTACCAGCCGAACGGCTCGAAGAAAAACCCCATGCCCACCCGGTCGACGCCGTCAAGGGGGAATTGGGCCAGGATCGATTTTTTTTCGTCGAAATATTTCCTGAGGAGCGGCTTCTCGCTGTCGCGGATTGAGAGCGAGGGGGACGTCTTCATGGTGACGTTCAGGTCTTTGTCGTAGGCGAAGACCAGCTCCGTGGGGCTCCCGGTGGTGATGCTCATGGAATAGGAAGCCAGGGCCGCGCGGGCCGCGCCCAGCATCCTGGGATCGGTCGTGAAGTTGTTGTCGACCAGAAGCCCCCACTGGCTGTCCGCGAACTTTTTCAGTGTTTCCACCTTGAAGCTCAACAGGCTGTCGGCGATGCGCGAGATGCCGGACGTGGCCGAAAAATAGGCCCACGCGCCGGAGATGGCGAGCGTGACGATGAGTATGGGAAGCACGACGAGCGTGATTTTCGATTGGATTCTCATAGGTAGAGTCTAACCGATAATTGAAGGTTTTTCAAATTTCCCGGTCAGGGTGAGAAAAAAACCGCGCCGTACGCGGCTCGCCGTGTCGAAAACCGATCCGGAGCAGGTGGCCGAAAAAAAGGGGAAGCGCCCGGCGGCGTTCCTCCTCATCGGGCAGGAGGGCGAGC
>CAZKOS010000277.1:0-3478 GCA_964554445.1 uncultured Spirochaetaceae bacterium
GGTACACCTTGCTTCCCAGGAAGAGGAGGTTTTTTTTCTTCAACGCGTCCTGGATTCTCAGGGTGGACTTGATTTTGGCGATCAGCTCCTCCATGAGAAACGGTTTCGTGATGAAGTCGACGGCCCCCTGGTTCAGCGCCTTGAGCCGATCCGCGCGCGACTTGACCGCGCTCAGAAAAACGAAAGGAACGTCCCGGTAGGCGTCGTCCCTCATCAATTCCTCGTAGAAGCGGTAGCCGTCCATTTTGTCCATCAGAACGTCGGAAACAATGATATTGGGTTTCGGAACGTGCTTCAGCTTTTCCAGCGCGTCGAGGCCGTCGGTCGCGTAAAAGACATTGAACAATCTCTTCGTGTTTTCGACGAGGTACGCCAGGAGCTCGGCGTTATCCTCGACGAGGAGCACAATGCCGCGCTCTTCCAGGGCCGAGCCGTCGGCCTCGTTCTCCGTCGCCGGGACGGCCCTCCCGAGCGGGGCTCTCACCCGCGCCTGGGTCCGCGCCGGGGTAAAGCCGCAGGTGAAGGTCGTCCCCTTCCCCTTGGCGCTCGTCACGCGGATCCCGGCACCGAGCTCATCGATGATTTTTTTGACGAGGTACAACCCCAGGCCGTTCCCGGCCGCGCCGTCGCCCCCGGTATGCGCCCGGTAGTACCGTTCGTAAATGTGTTTCATCTGCTCCGAGGTGAGGCCTATTCCCGTGTCCTTCACCGAAAATTCCACCCTGTCTTTTTTTCTTCGCAATGAGACCTTGACGGCGCCGCCCGCTTTCGTAAAGCGAATGGCGTTTTGAAGCAGGTTTCCGACGACTCTCTCGAGGGCTTCGGGGTCGGCGGCGACGACGACCTCCGGATCGATCTCGTCGTCGAGGCGGATGAACCGGCGGCGGGCGCTCTCCCTGAACAAAATAACGTCGTTCCGCACGATGTCGGAGAAATCCGCGACCTGGTCGTGCCGGTAGGCGATACGACCGCTTTCGATTTTCTCCCGGGAAAGATAATTTTCGATGACCCCGAGGAGCGATTCAAAATTCGTTTTCAGCACCTTCAATTCGTCGGACATCCCCCGCTTTTCGATGTACGCGTCGAGGTAATTGCTGATGATCGTCAATGGGTTGTTGATTTCATGGGCGATACCGTTGAAAAAATCGGTCCGCTCCCGGGCGGCTTGCTCGAGCTGGCGCGTCCTCTCCTTCACTTTATCCTCGAGCTTCTCGGCGTATTCGTGGATCGCCTTCGCCTGTATCGCGCTGTTGATGGTGGTGCTGATCTGGGTGGCGAGATTGTCGTACACCGGTTCGACAACCAGGTCGCTGATGTCGAAGACGATGTACCCGAATTCGATGTTCCGGTAGTAAAGGGCCGACACGATATGGGCGGAGCACTTGTGATTTTTCAGCGAGGCCGGGAGGAGCTGCTTCGCCGGGAACGGCGCCCGGTGAAGCGTCGGGGGCGCGCCGGGCCTGGCGTGGCTCAGCAGCAACGGCTTGGCCGTCTGCCGGGATTGATCAGTGTACAGGAAGACGTAAAACTGCTTGAATTGCATTTTCTGCAATTGTATAAAAACCGTTTCCCTGAGCTGCTCGACGTTGAGCTGGTCCGAAAAATCCTCATTGACGATGGGCTGGTAGTTTTTTATCCGCCTGAACAATACCCATCGGCCCTCCTGATACCTCTGCTTCGAAAAGACCGCGAGCATCATCGATTCCCGGCGCAGGTCCTTCAGCTGTTCCAACCGCTCGCGACCGCCGTCGTCGCGCCCCGCCGCCGTGAAAAACGAGGCGATGAATTTCCAAACCGTTTCCAGATCCTCCTTCATTTCGAACAAATGATTGCACAGCGCTTCGAGGTCTTTGATGAAGAGCCCCCTCCCGTCGGCGTCTCCGACCCGGGGAAGCCTGCGGGCCAGTTCCTCGACCTCCGCTCTCACCCGGGGCTTTTCAAACAGAAACGGCATCGATTTTTCAACGGCGGCGGTCAGCCGGGAAGCGCCGTCCGGCGCCGCGCCGGGAACGGGACGCCGGGGCTTGGCGGAGGATCGGCCGCCGCTGGACAGAATTCGATTCAGTTTTTCGACGTTCGAGCACCCGCACGACTCCCGGATGACGAGGCGGGTCGGCGCGACGATCCGCCGCGGGACTTTCTTCCCGGTCAAAATGGCGAGCATGGCGTTCACGCACTCCCTGCCGATGTCGTAAAACGACTGGCGAACGGTGGTGAGCCCGGGAACAAGGAGGCGGCCGTTCTCGCAATCGTCGAAGCCCGCGACGGCGACGTCGTCCGGCACCCTGATCCCGCGCCGCTGAAGTTCCTTCATCGCGAAGATCGCCATGGCGTCATTGGCCGCGACGAGCGCGTCGAAATCCGCCCGGCGTTGGTCCAGGAGCGTTCTCACCGCATCCTCCCCGCTCGAATAGAAATCGCCGTCGAATACGATTAATTTTTTATCAATCGGGACGCCGAATTCCTCCAGGGTTTCCTTGTAGGCTTCGAATCTTTGCCGGCCGTCGGTCGAAGTTTCCGGGCCGTTGAGGAACGCTATCCGGCGGTACCCGTGGTCACCGAGCAAATGCATGACAAGATCGCGCATGCTTCGCTTATTGTCGATGAGAACGCTGGTCTCGGCCTTCGGCGAGCGTCCGATGCTGACGATCGGCACTCCGGATAGATTTCGATATAACCTTTTCACCTCGGCGTCCGTCATCGTATTCGCGGCGTCTTCAGCGAGCAGGATCATCCCGTCGAGATTGCGCGTGTCGATTAAATCGATGACCGCGTTCTTTTTCTGCAGGTAGAGCCCTTCGGCCGGAACGCGGGTATATCCGCCTTCGAAGCCGATGAAATTGAGATCCGCCTCCCGGCACGCCTCCCAGACGCTTTTAAAAATGTCGTATGAGTAGTTTGCGAAGAGGAAATCGGGAAGAAATCCCATGCCTACGGTAAAGCGCTTTTTTACGGCCACTCGTCAATCCCCAGCTTCGAGGTAATGTGCATTTTCACAGCTTCCGCCCGGTAAGCTGCAGGATGCAAATTTAAATCGTGTGACTTTTCTCACCGGGAAAGAACAACTATATTTTATTTAAAAATACCATTACATCAAAATACGGATCAAGGGTGTTAAGGTCGTTTTCTGAAAACAAATACCGATTTTTGCCTCATGTTTACGTTAACACACCAAAGTGAAATTATCCGGCGCGTATTTTCCACTGCGTCGCGGTTATGAGCGTGAGGCACGCCTAGCGGATCGGTTTTCCGGCGATCATTATGAGAACAGCCGATCGCTCATATCGTTCATGACATCAGCATCGACAGGCTGGGGGACTTTATGCTCTTTCTGCATCTTCAGTATTTTTCGTAAACGGTCGGCATGAATAAATGATTTATACCCGTAAAGCTACGCTTTGTCGGGTATCCCCGATTACAACTCTTTGTCATACCGGGATTTATGTAAATCTCGGTATGACAAATCAAAAGCGATTGA
>CAZKOS010000278.1:0-3448 GCA_964554445.1 uncultured Spirochaetaceae bacterium
TTTGCATCGGGCTGCGGATTTCCGTTCCTGTTCGATACGGGAATCTACTCGTTCGCGCCCTCCGCCGATCTGGACAGGGATTATGAGTGGTATAAAACGCAATCGGGAACGGGCCCTTACGCCGGCGCCAATTGCGGTCCCGCCAACGTCGCCATGGCCGCCGAATATTACCGGAATGTGGATATTCCGGTAGCCGATATCAGAAAATTGACCGGCGCCCGGGGCGGCTGGTGGTCGGCGGACGATGTGAAACGAGCCCTGACCCGATTCGAGGTCGGTTATAGAACCAACCGGTTGTTTCTCCCGCAGCAGCTTTTTTCAGCCTTATCCAAAGGGCACATCGTCATTGTGTGTTTGAACATGTCCTTGCTGACCGAAGCGGCGCAAATTCCGGAGACGCAATACAACCGGTATTACGAGCAGGTCACCGGCCATTTCATCCTCCTCAAAGGTTATTCCGAGGACCAAAAATGGTTTTCCGTCTACGACCCGAACACGTGGGAAAATGATTATTATGCAGACGGAACGCCGAAAGGGAAAAACAGGCTCTACAGCGTTTTCGAGGTCATGCGCTCCATCGAGAGCTGGAATTCCGAGTATATCGAATTGGTGGGATAGGATCGGAATACGGTCGACCCCGTGGCTTTTTTCTTCGCAATCTTCGTTTCCTTCGCGCTCCCGCCGGCAACTCCGCTGCGGGAAACGTGTCCTCTTTTCCAGCGATTGGTCTCAACACCGGACCGGCTTTTAGAAAGCAGCCAACGCATGAGCGGGTTGTTGAAAAAGCCCGACTTTTTCGACGACCGTGTGCGTTCTTATTGTCATGGCATTGATCTCGGTAGACCCGGCGTGGACCGCGCCGACTCCCTCAATTGACTTTTTTCCCGGTTCGCCATATTTTTAAGTGAGCTTTTACTTTTTATTTTAGTGTTCATAGTCTGACGTTCTAATAAAGGAGGACGGGATCGAGCGCGTGTCAGGACGCGCCGCTCCGGTCCAGAAGGAGTCAGTGTGGATTTCCTGCCTTTTATCTGGCTTCTGGCCGGCGTGCTGCTCATGGGCCTGGAATTGCTCACGCCGGGTTTCGTCGTCATCTTCTTCGGGATCGGCGCCATCATCACCGGGCTCCTCTCCTTCATTCCGGGAATAAGGGACTCCCTGCTGCTCCAGTTCCTCATCTGGGCGGGGAGCTCGCTTCTCTCGCTCGGGCTCCTGCGCCGCTTCTTCACGAAGACCTTCCGCGGCAAGGAGATCACCGACGACGGCACCGACCAGTACGTGGGGCAAACCGCCGAGGTGGTCGAGGCCATCACCCAGAAAAAATCGGGCCGGGTCAGCTTCCAGGGCACGACCTGGAAGGCGATCACCTACGACGAGGACATCGCCCCCGGCGACACGGTCGAAATCATGAAAAAGGACAACCTCACCCTGATCGTATCCAAGCGGGAATGACGCAGCGCCGTCGCCCGCCTTTATAAAATCATCCCACACGGGAAAGGAGAGAACGATGGACGCTGCAAACACGTTCCTGGGCATCCTCATCGGGCTCTCCGGCTTCGGGTTGATCGCGCTCTTCATCTCGCGCATCGCCCGCATCGTGCCGGAGAAGCACGCCTTCATTATCGAACAGTTGGGCAGGTACCAGAAGACCCTGGAGGCGGGCTTCCACCTCGTCTTCCCCTTCCTCCAGCGGGTGGCCTACAAGCACACCCTCAAGGAGCAGGTGATCGACGTCCCGCCGCAGCGCTGCATCACCAATGACAACGTCGAAGTGGAGGTGGACGGCATCCTCTACATGCAGGTGACCGACCCGGTCAAGGCGAGCTACGGCATCGACAATTACGGGTTCGCCACCAGCCAGCTCGCCCAGACCACGATGCGCTCGGAGATGGGCAAGATCGAGCTGGACAGGAGCTTTTCCGAGCGCGACATGATCAACACCTCGATCGTGCGCGCCGTGGACGAGGCCTCCGACCCCTGGGGCATCAAGGTGTCGCGCTACGAGATCCGCGACATCACGCCCTCCAAAACGGTCGTGGAGGCGATGGAGAAGCAGGTGCGGGCCGAGCGCGAGAAGCGCGCCAACATCCTCACCAGCGAGGGCGAGCGCGAGTCGCTCATCAATGTCTCCCAGGGCGAACGCGAGTCCGCCATCAACCTCTCCAAGGCCGAACGCCAGCGGCGCGTCAACGAGGCCGAGGGCCGGGCGCGCGCCATCGAGCTGGTCGCCGGGGCGACCGCCGACGGCATCGCGGCCGTCGCCGACGCCATCCACGGGCCCAAGGGCAAGGAGGCGATGGCCCTGCGGATCGCGGAGCAGTTCATCGCCGAGTTCGGGAAAATCATCGAGTCGGCCGCGGTGCAGATCCTGCCCGGGGACCTGGCCAACATCAAATCGATCGTCCGCACCCTCGTTCTCGGGGCCACTGAAAAACCGGCGGCGTCCGCGGCGCCGAAGAGCAGGGAACCGGACAAGAACGAGGAACCGCCGGCGAGAATCGCGGGCAAAGGGAGGAAATCATGATCGGCGCGGTATTGCTCTATACGCTGCTCGGCATTACGGGCCTGTTTTTCGTGATCGGGTTCCTGCGCAGCATCCGCATCGTGCCCGCCCAGTCGGCGATGGTGGTCGAGCGCCTGGGCAAGTACAAAAAGACGCTCTCGGCCGGGTTTCACGTGCTCGCCCCCTTCATCGACCGGATACGCTACCACCACTCCCTCAAGGAGCGCGCCATCGACGTTCCCTCCCAGCGCTGCATCACCAAGGACAACGTGCGGGTCGAGGTGAACGGCATTCTCTACCTCAAGGTGGTCGACCCCAAGCTCGCGAGTTACGGGATCGAGAATTACCTCGTCGGCGTCATCCAGCTGGCGCAGACCACCATGCGCTCCGTCATCGGCAAGCTCGCCCTCGACAAGACCTTCGAGGAACGGGTGGCCATCAACGCCCAGGTGGTGAAGAGCGTGGACGAGGCGTCCGAGCCGTGGGGCGTCAAGGTGACCCGCTACGAGATCAAGAACATCGACGTGCCCAAGGACATCCTCCACGTCATGGAGGTGCAGATGGAGGCGGAGCGCGTCAAGCGCGCCCGGATCGCGGAAAGCGAAGGCAAGCGCGAGTCGCGCATCAACTATTCCCTCGGCGTCATGAGCGAGGCGATCAATAAAAGCGAGGGCGAGAAGCAGCGGCTCATCAACGAGGCCGAAGGCAAAGCCAAGGAAATCGAGGCGATCGCCAAGGCCACGGCGCAGGGCATCTCGCGCGTGGCCGGGGCGCTGGACCGGGAAGGCGGGGACGACGCCATCGCCCTGCGGGTCGCCGACGCCTACATCAACGAGCTCAAGAAGCTCGCCAAGTCGAACACCGAGATCGTCCTCCCCCTCGACCTGGCGGACATCAAGTCGGTCATGAATACCGTGACCCAGATCCTGAAGGCGCGCGAGTAGC
>CAZKOS010000279.1:0-298 GCA_964554445.1 uncultured Spirochaetaceae bacterium
GGGGCTGGAAGTGACCCGCGGGATGATCCTCGGCTTCGACCACGACGATCGGAACATTTTCGACGCGCACGTGAAGTTTCTGGAAGAAGCGCGCATTCCCACGGCGATGGTGGGCATGCTTCACGCCATTCCCGGCACGCCGTTGCACGAGCGGTTGACGCGCGAGGGCCGGCTGGACCCGAATGACGTGCCGGAATATGGAACCAACGTCATTCCCAAGCGGCTGAGCCGGAAAGAACTGCGGGACGGCTACGTGCGGGTTATGAACCGCTTGTACGACCCCGAAGCCTTTTTCGTC
>CAZKOS010000279.1:308-3422 GCA_964554445.1 uncultured Spirochaetaceae bacterium
CGCGGGCAGAAGAACTATTGGCGGAAGCATCCGTGGCGGCACTTTACGGCGCAAGCCGGCAACGCCGCGAAGGCGTTCCTGTTTTACCGGCATTTTCTCAAGCGGCTGCCGGAGCGCCGCTTGGTCGAAATCTATCGTCGGCAGTTTCGGTATTTCCTGTGCAAGCGGTTTGATCCGGCATTGTGGCTTTATTTCATCGCCACCTGCGCGATGCACTATCACGCCCACACCCTGTCACGGGGAATGGCCGCCGCTGGTCCGGTGACGAATAGTTTTTAAAAGCCTCCGATTTGAAAGGAACCGCCGTGACGACCGCCGCGCCGGTCGGCATTGCGCTGGACACTATATGACGTAAAATGAAACGGTCCGAAGATAAATCCGCTGAAGTGCAGCCGTTTATAAAATAGCCTTTCCTGAGACTGTAGCATAAACACCGGCGAACAATCTTCAGTTTCAGAGGAAACAGGACGATATATCTCAACAACTCCTTGGTTGCTGGGAGAAAACCGTCATGTCCCAACCCGGAGAGTACCGCCCCGACCGCACCACCGCCGCACAGCGTTTGGAAGACCTGCCGAAACCAAAAGTTGTGGAGTGCCGCCGGGACCGGGCGCATCACACCTGCACCCAGTGTGGACACCGCGCCTATCGGGACAAGCGCCTGCGTCGCGTTTTGCATGATTTGGGCGACCCCCGCGCCGACCGGCCCGTGGATTTACACCTGTGCTATTCCCAGCATTATTGTTCGCGGTGCCGCCGATACTTCAATGCCGACATGTCCGACTTGGCCTTGCCGGGCGCTTCCTATACGCACCGCGTGGTTTCCACGGCCGTGCGGTTGGTCGTCGAGGACGGCTTGCCGTACCGTACGGCTTCTTGGCATTTATGGCGCGACCATCGGGTCTTTGTCCCGTTTGCCACCATTCAAAATTGGGTGGAGGCGGCGGGAAAAAAAAAGTGAGCCGCGCGTAGAGAGCGAATATCTGGACTGGGCCTTGGCGGATTTTTCGGGATATGTGGCCGCCGACGAATTGTATGACGGCCCGTTCTGCGTGTTGTCGGTCGTGGACAATCGGCATTGCCGCCGCCTGCTTTACGAAGTGTTGGAACACTCGCCCACCCACGACGACCTGCGGCGGTTTTTGGGGCGGTTGAAAGCCGTGCTGGACGCGCGCGGGTTGAAGTTGCGCGGCATCACGACCGACGCCTCGCCGTTGTATCCGGTACCCTTGGCGGAGCTTTTCGGCGACGTGCCGCATCAAATCTGCCAATTCCATATTATCGCGGAGTTGACCAAGGCGGTGCTGAAAGCGGTGACGAAAGTGCGCAAAGAAATACTGGCGCGCCGTCCCAAACTGCCGCGCGGCCGGCCTAAAAAAGGGGACGCCCGACGACAAGTCCAAATAAAAAAGCGGCTGCAGCAGCGGGCGACGGAGTTGTTTGACGGACGTTATTTGTTTGTGCAACGCGAGTTGACGGCGATCGAACGGAAAAAACTGAAGCAAATCAGCCGCGGCCAACCGCAGTTGCGGACACTGCGGGAAATCATGGAGGAGGTGTATCGGCTGTTTGATCGGCGTTGTCGTACCGCCACCGCGCTGAAAAAGTTGGGGCGCTTGCGTAGTCGCGTTCGCCGTTTCCAAAAGGTGGGCTTAGCGCTGAAAAAAATCTTCTCGCCGGCCTTGGATAAGGCCCTGACTTTTCTTGATGACCGGTGTTTGCCGGCCACCTCGAATGCGGTGGAACGGGGCAATCGACGGCACCGCAAAATGCAGAAGTCCGTCTATCGGGTGCGGACGTGCACGATTCTCAAGGGGCGCATGGCCTTGGATTTGTTGCGCGAAGCGCAACTTCCCGACGGTCGCCGCACCCTTCAACTGCTCCACGAGGCGCGCTTAAAATGCGGCTGACGCCGGTGTTTATGCTACAGTCTCACAACACGCGACAATTTTGCGAGGTTGAGGTTGTGGAACGATTTTACGAGTAGAACGATTTGGGTACACTTAAAACTAAAAGTAAGGGTCACTGCTGTCCGGTCATTGAAGACGAAATATCTTGTAATGTATAGAACGAGCGCCGCTTAGAGAAAAAAACGACCTGCATCGATTTCAAATCAAAGTTAATTTTCGGCCTCCTTTTTCCCGCAGTTTAAGGAGTGGCCGATGAATACGGGCAGGACAGTTTTCGCACAACTCATGGACTACTTGCCGAAGCGGAGATTCCAAACGATCGTGCGTCATTACGGCGGCGACTACAAAATGATTCGGTTCTCTTGTCTGGATCAATTTCTGTGTTTGGCTTTTGCGCAACTGACCTATCGCGAAAGTTTGCGAGACCTCGAAGCCTGCCTGAGCGCGCAACCGGCCAAGTTGTATCACTTGGGTTTTCGCGGCCACGTTCGCCGCAGCACTTTGGCCGATGCCAACGAGCAACGCGACTGGAGAATTTTCGCCGACCTTGCACAACAACTCATCCAAGAGGCCCACATCCTTTACGCGCACGATCCCTTGGGTGCCGATTTGAGCGGCGCGGCTTACGCCTTGGATTCAACCACGATTGATCTGTGCCTGAAACTTTTTCCGTGGGCGCGGTTTCGCCGCTGCAAAGGCGGCATCAAACTGCACACGCTCTTGAATCTGCGCGGCAATATCCCTTCTTTCATTCTCATTTCCGAGGCGCGGCGGCATGATGTCGGAGTGCTGGACGTGCTCGTGTTTGAGGCCGGCGCCTTCTATGTTTTTGATCGCGGCTACTTGGATTTCGCGCGTCTTTATCGGCTGCATCTGGCGGGGGCTTTTTTCGTCACGCGCAGCAAAAGAAACATGCAGTTTCGCGTCACGGAGTCGCGGCCGGTCGCCAAAGGAACGGGAATCCTCTGCGACCAGACTGTTCGCTTAACCGGCGTCCACAGCGCCGCAGATTATCCCGCGCCCTTGCGGCGCATCAAATATCGCGACGCGGAAACGGGAAACGTTTATGTGTTCATTACGAATAATTTCACGCTGTCGGCGCTGACCATTGCGCAACTGTACAAAGCACGATGGCAGGTGGAACTGTTTTTCAAATGGATCAAACAACACCTGCGCATCAAGGCGTTCTTCGGCACTTCGGACA
>CAZKOS010000280.1:0-1905 GCA_964554445.1 uncultured Spirochaetaceae bacterium
ACGGTAGATTCATCGCCCAATTCGACGGTTTTCTGGATCCGTCCGTCTACGCGCCGGGCAGGGAAATCACCGTCGCCGGGCCGGTGCAGGGAGTGGAAAGCCGGCCGCTGAACGGCCAGCCGTACAATTACGTCATCCTCACCGCCCGGGAGGTTCACCTCTGGACGGGCGGCAATTATCCGTCCGTTCCGCCATATTACTATTACCGGTATCCGCCCTTTTTCAGGCATCATGGGTTCGGCTTCTACCAATATAACGGACCGCGCCCGGACCTGAACCGCGGTATTGTCCCGAAAGGGCCGGTCACCATCGTTCCGTTCCGGGGGCCTGACGGCGTCAAACCGGACCGGCCGGACGGAGCGCACGTGCGACCGTACCACGGCCCGAGCCTCTCAAGCCCGGATCGGCCGGGCGGAGCGGCCGTTCCGCCGTATTACTCCCATAAGTTGTACCCGCCGTTCCCGCACGCGCCGGGAAACGGCCTGGGAACCGGGCATCCGGGACCCCTGCATCGCAAACGGCTGCCGCCCAAGGATGAAAATCAGAATCGATTCTGATTAGCAACCGTGATCCGATTCCCAGATCCCGTGGCGGGCGCTCAAGGACCAGCCGGGGTCGGGCGGAGGCGTCTCCCTTCTCTCCCAACCGGCAGCGATACGGTCCCGGGTTTCCTGCCGCGGGAGAATCCCGCTCAAGGCGTCGGGAGCCTCGACGCAGCACGCTCCCGCCGCGGAAGCCATGACGACGGATTCCTCGGGCGTCAGCCCCTCGAGCAGCGCGGCGAGAAATCCGGCGATGGCCGCGTCTCCGGCGCCGGTCGTCCCGGCGACGTTCACGCGAAAGCAGGGCGAGAGGAGCTCGCGGCGCTCCCAGGCGCCCGGGTCGGCCGGGCGGGCGCGGCCCATGTCCTCGAACGCCCGGCGGCCCGCCGTCCGCAGGTAGAAGCCGCGGTCTCCCAGCTTGAGCCCGACGATCGCCGGTCCCATTCCGTTCAATTCCTCTCCCAGGGCGGAGAGAAGCCCCGAATCCGCGGCGGCGAGCACGCCCCCGGGAGTTCGCGCGGCGCGCTCGAAGGTCGGGCGGCGGAGCATGAAGAGAATTTCCTCAAAGCTGGGGAGGAAGACGTCCACGAAGGGCAGCGTGCGCGCGAGGATATCCTTCCAATCGAGGCGACCGGCTTCCGAAGCCGGGTCGGGCAGGGTCAGATCGAGCGACGTGGCGACGCCCTCGGCCTTGGCCCGGCGGAAGACCGCCGCCAATTCCCGTCCGCCGTCCCCGTACATACGCCGCATCACCGGCGGATAACCGAAATGAAACAGACGGGCGCCGGCGAGCCCTGAATACGGGACGTCGTCGGCGCCGAACTCGTCATTGGCGCCGGGGTGATGAAAAAAAATCCTGTCCGTCCCGGGCAAGCTCCAGATGATGCTGTAGGACGTCTCGGTCTTCCCGTCGGCGACCAGGCCCGCGGAAAGACCGGGACCGTACGCCTCCACGACTCCCCGGAGAGCGCGGCCGAACAGGTCGTCCCCGGTCTTGCCGACCAGGCGGGTGCGGACGCCGAGCTTGCGGAGAGCGAGACCGGTGTTGGACACCGGCCCCCCGGAGGAGATCGCCGCCCCTCCGATCCTCACCAGTCGTCCGGGAACGAACAACTCCCCCGGCCGCGTTCGGACGGCGGAGAGATCGGGGATGATGTCGAGGCAGATGTGTCCCGCGACGAGCGCGTCAAACCGCTCACCCATGAGTGATCGTACCATACTTTCCGTTCCCTTGTCTTGAACGCCGGTCGAGCCGCGGGTACACTGGCGGCAAGGGGAATGGAATGGATGTATACGAGGCGATACGCCGGCGCTATTCCTGCCGGAATTTTTCCACGACACCGATCGAGAAGGAAAAGCTCGA
>CAZKOS010000280.1:2005-3420 GCA_964554445.1 uncultured Spirochaetaceae bacterium
TCCATTATAATCAAAGGAATATTGTTAACGACCGTTCGGTAACAATATACTCCTGACAATATGAACGATCATCACCGGGAACAGAAAACCGCCATCGTCTCCACGGCCTTTATCGAATGGGGAAAAACCCATTTCACCGCCATGAGTCTGCAGGCGATCGCCTCCAAGCTGTCGATCACAAAACCCGCCCTGTACCGCTATTTTCGAAACAAGGACGAGTTACTCGACACCATGGTGGCGACTTTCGCCGGCGACCTGCAAAGCGGCATTGCCGGCTTCCTGGACCGGTCCGCTCCCGACTCGGTGGAGGCCGCGGTGCGCGACTACTACGGTTTTCTTTTCGATTTTTTCACGGCCCGGCGGTATTACCTGGCTTTCCTGCTCTTTTACGTCCTCCGCAGAATAAAGGTCCTCCCCCCGTCGCTCTCCGCGCTCAGGGGACCGCTCAACGCGTATTTCAGGCCCTTGCTGGAGACGCGCGCGCCGAACCGCGACTCCGTCTCCCGGGCGGCGGCGTCGCGGTTCATCCAGATGCACGGCATATTCTGGGTCATGCAACTCTACCGGCGGGAGCGGAACGCCGCCGCGGAATCCCGGCTGTTGGATTTTCGCAAACGCATACCCCGCTCGGAAATGGTGAAAGTGCGCGACCAGGCGGTCGTTTATTGCCTCGAGGGCTACTGCCAACGGGCCGGCCTGGACGAGGCGGCCATGGCCGCCATCAGTGCCGACTGCTGGATTTCGCCCGCCGATCTGCCGGAACCGGACCGGATATTTTCAGCCGTGGAGGCGGTCATCGGTGAGGCGGGCCTTTCCGGCGCCTCGGTGGAACGGATCGCAGAGCGGATCGGCATCAACAAGAGCAGCCTCTATTTCTATTTCAAAAACAGGGATACCATGCTCAAGGAGACGATCAGACGGGAGCGGGACCACTTTATCGCGCTCCTCGTCGAACGGATTGAGACGCGGGCGTCATTTGCGGAAAAACTCTTCGCGTTCTGCGTGGCGATACTTTCCTACATGAAAAGCAATCCCCCCCTCATGTCCGTCCTCCACTGGATGCAGTACCAGAATATCGGTCTGACGCCGTTCAAGGACGATCTGCAGCCGCTGATCGAGAAGTTCGATTTTCTTAAAAGGGCCCAACACTCCGGTGAATTGACCTATCGGGGCGAGAACCCCGTACTCATCCTGGTCTTTATTTTCTTTTTTCTCATGAACGAAAACCGGTTGGTACCCTCAATCGGAGCCGGCCCACGGGCGGCCGTACGCCATCTTGGCCGCATTTTTTCCATATTGTGCCGCGGCCTCGGCACGGGGAATCCGGAGAAACGGAATATCACGGATACAAGGAGCACGCAATGTCGGAAACAAAGCGTATCTGCGCGGCGGTCCTGATCCTGGGAACGATCGCG
>CAZKOS010000281.1:0-3420 GCA_964554445.1 uncultured Spirochaetaceae bacterium
GGGCGACCGCGGAAAAATATTTTTAACCATACGGATTCTCTTTTTTAAAACGCCCTGCGCTATTATATCGGAGGACACGACCATGAGCAATTACTTTTTCTTCAGCGTTGAGAACCACTCGACGGCCGTCGCGGTGAGCGCAACGCCCTACGGGTCACCTTCGGCATCGACGGCGGGTTCCGGACCGGGCCGCGGGGAAAAGGGGATCCGCTCCCACGACGCGATACCGCCCCTTTTTATCATAAAAACCGGATTGACGCGCGGGGTTGAGAGCGACCGCCAGCGGGCGAAGAGCGCCGGGGCGCGTTTCCGGAGCTTGGAGAGCAGGTGCCGGAGTTCATAGCGCAATTGACCGTCGGTCACGGTCATTCGCTTCCCGGGGCGCATCCGACGTCCCAGTTTGGATCGGTCGAACCGGTATCCGCGCCTGACCGATTCAGCGAACACCGTCCACAGGTAGGCGTCGAGCGCGATGAGAGGACGGCGTGTTGATCTGAACCGTTCCAACTGGGGATGACTGCGATACCCGCGGGTCCGGCCGGCAAGGACCTGACGGGCCAGAAGCCCCTCCCGCCACAAAGCGACGAGTCCGGGACCATCCAGATATTTGGGATGAAGGCTCCAGAGCCGCATGTCTCCATATTGATCAAAAAAAAAGCCGGTTTCAAGGGCGCCGTAACACCGGAGAGACGAAGCACGGAGAGGTTATTCCATGTCGATCTTCTTTTCATTTTCCGTATATCGCCGCCGGCTTCAGTCGTCGAGCGAGATCCCGCGGAAGGTTATTACAACTCTCGTGGCGGGCTAACGGGCACTCCGCAAGATCTATTGCCCGTCTGAAAAAAGCGCCCTTCGCTTAAGGGGCGAAGGGCGCGTCGATCTGCTATCGCTATTTACTCAGAGTTTCAAAATCACTCCCAGGTGCGTCTGCAGGAACCAGTTGTGCTGGTCCCAGGTGGAGTGGTAGTCGGCTCCCAGCTCCAGCCTGAGGCGGGGCGGCAGGTTCAGGCCGAGGCCCAGACCGCCGTTGTAGCCCGCGCTGAAGGCGGAGAAGTCCTGCAGGTAGACGTTCGGGCCGGCCTGGATATAGGAATACAGCGTTCGGCCGAACGGCAGGGTGAAGCGGACGTCGAGGCCGAGGTTGAGGATGGACACGGCCGGGACGGACGCGTTCGCGCCGGGGAGATAGTTGTAGCCGGCATTGAGGATGAGCGACCAGTTGGGCGTAAGCTCGTAGCCGAAGTCGAGGATGGCGCAGAAGCCGGTCGAGTAGGCGTTCGCGAAGTTGGCGAGCGGCACGGCCGCGCCGCCGTGGAGGGAGAGGGAGAAGCGCGCTTCGACGGATTCGACGTGGATTCCGATGTCCTTGGAGCTTTCCGGGGCGATGTCGATCACGTACAGGCCGTCGTTGATCTTTTTCGCTCCCTCGATCGAGCTGATCCAGTTCGACACCTCGTAGTCATGGTAAAAGACGTATCCGAACGAGGCGATCGGGTCGAAGAGGAAATACTGCTGCGAATTGATGTCGAGGGTTTTGCCGTTGTCGTAATAGGCGTACACCAGGTATTCCATGTACGAGGTCGTTGTAGTCTGCGCCGGTGCATCCCGGTGCGTGAGGGCCGCCTTGCGGTCTTTCCCGGAAGCCTGCGTGGTTTCCTGCCAGACCCGTTTCTTCACCTCGAGGATGACGCGGTGGTTTTTCATGCCGGCGGGCGGCTTGCCGCAGCCGACGGTGCTGATGCGGGCGACGTCGTCCACCTTCGACGACGGGTAGAAGATGAGGTTGTTCCACGAGCTCTTGCGGATGATGTTCACGCTGCCCGAGGTCGCGTTGATCTCCGCGTACATGCACTGGTGGTTCTGCACGTTCCGGAGATGGTCGTATTCGGTGCCGGCCGTGTTGAGCTTCCAGTCGATCCTGAAATTCCTGCTCCCCGGCGTAGCGCCGCTCTGGGCGGGGACGCTCAAGGAACAGGTGGGGTTGTGGTCGTAGGTCGAGGGGTCGCTCGCGTGGTTCGACGGGCAGGCCGAGCTGTTGGCGACGTCGACCTTGCGCCAGTCGCCGCCCACGCCCAGGGTGGCGCCCCAGTAGGCGACGCGCATGAGCACGCTGATGTTGTCGATGAGGCCGGACGAATTGTTCTGCACCTTGGCCACCAGCGGTACGGTGACGTCACCCGACGCGTCGGGGGTAAGGGCCCCGAGGTGGATCGTGTTGACGATGTTGGCTCCGTCCCAGAACCCGATGCTCGAGTGGTTTTCAATGTACACGCCTTGCGCGTCGGTCAGGCTCGAGTTGCTGACCGCGCTCCCCCACTGCCAGACCGGGAAGGTGTAGGCATTGGTGGGCCCGTCGAGCGAGCCCGAGGCGTCCGGGGCCTCCCGCGGCCAGGTGAACTGGGCGGCGTAGCCGGCGGTGCCGAAGCTCTGGCTGCGGTCGGTGACGCGGATCACGTTCGTGTAGAAGAGGAACTGCGTGCCGAGGTCGAGCCAGTTGGACCCGCCCGCCGTCTTGGTGAGCGGAATCCGCATCTCCACGTCCCATTTGTACCCGGTGCCGTCGGGCGCGGAGTGCACGCGGTAATAGAAGCCCGTCGCCGCCTCGGTGGCCGCCTCGGTGATGTTCGAGGTGATCGGCGTCCAGCCGCCGCTGTTGGAATAATAGAGGACCTGCTTCGGCGGCTTGTCGTACCGCTGCAGAGTCAGGCTCCCGCCCGTGCCGCCCGCGTCGCAGGCGCCGGCGTCGTCCCAGACCGGGAACACGCAGATGCGCCGGTCATCGGCCGGAACGACGGCCGTCGCGTCCGGCCGGAAGGTGAGGACGATGACGTCGTTACTGTCGTACACGGCGTCCCCCGCCACCTCGAAGGAAAGCAGGAAATAGTTGTCGGCGCCGATCTGGTGCCGCAACACCTGCATGGCCACCGGCGTGTCCGTGCCGTTGTCGTGCGTGACCCGGAAGGCGTTGTTCCAGCCGACTTCGATCACGTCCTCGGTCCCGTCGCCGTTCGTGTCCGTCGGCTCGACGATGCCGTCGATCACGGGCGCCTTGTCGAACGGCAGGACCTGGGCCGGCGGGAAATTGATTGTGGCGAGCGGCGTGACGTAGACATTCCGGTAAACCGTGCCGGTGAACCCGTAGTCGTCCACGAGGTCGAGATCGACGATCTCAGTGCCGGGCGTCGTATAGGTGTGCGTAGCGCCGGCGATGTTCACGGAATTGGTGGAGCCCGATTCGAAGGTCCAGGTGAAGGTGTAGTCGGTCGAGTTGCCGTCATTGTCCTCGCCGCCCTCGATGAAGGGGTCGTTGTGGACGACGGTGGCGCTCACATTGACGGCGAGCGGCGCGTCCCCGTAGGGGTCGGGCGTGGTGGAGGGGCTGTTGAAGGTGATCGTGGCCGAGGGAGGCTGCTTGACGTA
>CAZKOS010000282.1:0-3420 GCA_964554445.1 uncultured Spirochaetaceae bacterium
TTGGCGGTTCTCCCGCCGCCATTGTCGGCCGCTCCGGCCACCGCGGCCGGGGCGCAACTTCCCATAAGTCCTATTGCCAGAACGGTGAGAAGAATGATCAGGATATTCTTCATAAATATCATCCTCCAAATTGTCAGTTGAGACAATCCATGATTGCCTCGTAACGGTTTTTACAACCCTTTCCCACATCACTCGATTTATTTCTGCCACGATTACATTCATGAGCGGATGTGCGCCCTTCCCTTAGGGACGATATCGAAAAGGAAGGGCCTAACGAATGAATTTGATTTTTATAATACTCCCCATGCATACCTCCTCTCCCCTAAACAGGATAGACGCATGACTTTCCTCATCGCGCTTCGTTTATACTCATGGAATTGATGATTTCAATGATTTTATTTTCAACAATGAAGTTTGAATGTTTTTTTTGTCTACTAAAAATTTATAGTAAAAAAAATTATTATTCAAGAGTTGTCGTTTAAATTCATTCGATTTACATACGTCGTACATGATAATGACAAAAGTGGTGCGTCATGAAAAACACCCGCATCGTACCGTACATGCAAAACAGATCTTCAACACCTTTCCCTGAATAAACAGAGCGTGAGATGACGTCGCATCGCGGGATGCGGGCCGGTGACGAGGCGGTAAAAAATATTCCTCGAAACAGAGCCGGGGATATTCGAACGCAGCGTCGCCGTCGCCGTACATGTCGTCGAATTTGCCTTTTCCGCGCGAGCCGCTGTCGGCTTGCTGCGCGATCCGGTCGTTCGGCAGCGTGATGACGGCCGCTCCCTGGATGAAGAGCTCCGCGTGTAAACCGGCATTTCGCGTGTGGGCGGAAAATCTTGTCTTGCCATCGGGAGGAAGTCGCTGCTTGGTCTTTTTGCACGATCGGCGACGGTTCAAACCGGGCGTGGTTCTGTGCGGCATATCTCCGTGCGTAATCGAGGGAAGAGCCGGGGGCGATAAATGAGAATTCTAATTTCCCAATCGCGCCGAAGGCCAAGAACCTTCAATTCTCCCCATAAGATTCTTCCACGTCTGATCGTGAAGGAATGCTCCGGTCTTCGACGCTGCCTTGGGAAAGCCAGAAGTGCACTCGTGTTTCCGAATCTATTACACGATCCGGAAAATCTATATAAAAGTGCCTTATTGTAAAAAGCGCGTGCCGCTTTGTCATGTCATGATCGGTAATTACATTTGTCATGAGATAATGAGGCGCCCGCTTCTTGCGCGGGCGACTTTCCATAAACATTCGAAGCCTTCATAACGTACGAAACCGAAACCGAAATCGTTATAGACCTGCTGCCGGCTCCAGCCGGTCATGTGCGGGCGCGTTTGGTTGTGGTTCCGGGCGCTGTATCCATTGCACATGAAAACCGATGAGTTTTCCGGCATGTGCCGGCCGATGATGAAGAAGGCGGCCTTGCCGGCGCCGCCGTTCTTCAGGGCGTCTAAAAACAAGCTCGCATTGGCGGTCGGTACATCGTCAAAGGCCGGATATACGTTGCCGTTGCTGCCGTTGCAGTGCATCATTGCGCCGCACGATCCTCCGGCTTGCGGCGTCTTATAATGGATGGTATGTTTGGTTTTGATGTCGGCGGGTGCTCGTGTCATGGATGACCGGCGCCGGTCGATTCATTGATTGAATGTCGTCGAAGGAACGGCAACGATGGTGAAACAGGATGAATTCCTTTAGTATCGTAACGAAGCTTCTTTTTTCAGGGGTCATGTTCATCTTCTCATGCTCAAAACCTTCACCCGCCGATCTTTTTGCCGCCGTCAAAACCGATGATGTGGCGAGTGCTCAACAGCTCCTCCGTCACGGGGCTGTCATTGACAAAAAAGGTCCCGAAGGGCGTACCCCATTGGGATTGGCCTGCGCTTCCGGATATGAAAAAATGGCGAAATTACTTTTGGAAAATCACGCCGACGTCGACTCGCCCGACAATTCTGGAGAATCGCCGCTCTCGGTCGTTTCCTCCAAAGGGTACGATCGTATCGCCGAGTTATTAATCGAATATAAGGCTGACGTCAACACGGCGAACAAGGACGGCATCACGCCATTGATGTACGGCGCGGCATACGGATTCGAACGCATCGTGGAACTCTTGTTGCGCCGCCACGCCGACATCGAAGCCGTCTCCAAAGAAGGCCTGACGGCATTGGCGTACGCCTGTTTTCACGATCAACCACGCATCGCACAGATGCTCATTGATCATCAGGCGAATGTCGATTTTAAGGAGTTCGGCGACGACTCGCTGCTGCTGTTGATAGCGTACCAGGGAAACACGCGTTTGGCGGAATTGCTTCTCAAAAACGGGGCGGATGTGAATATTCGAAACAAGAATGGGGATACTCCCTTGATGGCGGCCTGCAAGAGCAGAAACCTGGAAATGGTGAAGCTGCTGATCGCGCACCATGCCGATGTGAACGCGAAAGACGAAAACGGCGACACGCCGCTGATTCATGCCCAGAGGACAAAAGAAGAGCATGTGATTCGGTTCCTGGCGGACGCGGGCGCAAAATAAAACCGGCCGCGTCTTTTCATCCGCGGCCGGTCGGTCGATTGCGTCAACGGCGATCGGGCCCTAATTTATTCTATCCCACAAACCTTTGACGTTACCGCTTCCACCGCTCCCGGTCGTCGTGATGTGACCGGCATTGCCGTTCCCCGTGTACCCGTAGCCCTTGTTGTTGTTGGCGGTGCAATACGTGCATGTATGGGGAACGTTCTGGCCGGAACTGCCGAGTTTGAATCCGTTTCCATCGCCATTGCTTCCCTGCCCATTGTTGGCGGCCGTGCAGGAGGTGATGACGACGGTGTACGGTTGGTCGTAGAGATCCCAACCGTCGTCCGAATTCCCGCTGGCGGTGCATCCGGAAAATTTATTGTTCCGGCCGGCGGATAATTTACACGCGAAACCGTCCGCGTTTTCACCGCCGTTTTGCGTATCGTAGTTGTTGTTGGAATGACAGTTGGTGATCGTATTGTCGTGTCCGGAATTGTATATCTGCAGACCCGAATCCTTGCAGCCCGAGATCGTGACGTCCGTGACGGTATTGTAACCTCCGGTCTGCAATAAGAGCCCGTTGTCATAGGCATTGATGATGTTCATATTGGTGATATTCCAATAGCTCCCCGTGACGTTCACCCCGCGGCTGTTGGTGTCCGCGGGCAACCCCGAGCAGTCAAGCGTCCCGCCCGTTAAGGTGATTTTTGAGCTTGACGTTCCGCTGTTGGTGCATTTCAAGGTGGAAGTCAACCTGATTGTACCGCTGACGCTGATGACTTGACCCGCCTGCGCGGCGGAAACCGCCGATTTCAACGCCGATTCCGATGTCACGACGATGGTGTTCCCCCCGCCGCCCGACGAGCTCGAGGACGAGCTGCTCGATGAACTGCCGGATGAGCTG
>CAZKOS010000283.1:0-3415 GCA_964554445.1 uncultured Spirochaetaceae bacterium
GGAAGGGGAGAAACGCCGACGGCCGTGACGAGGATTGAAGGGGAAAATCTTCCTTTTTCCTATTTTTCCGTGTTATACGCGTCCGTGAATTTCCGGTCTGAAAATAGATCGATCATTTTTTTGAGAGTGTCGTTCATGACTCTGGAGAAAAGACGGGCGATGTCGGCTTGCGACCAGATAAATCCCGTGCCTCGCGAGGAGCCGACGGAAGTATTCCAGATTATCTTCGATGACGACGAATCTTTCAGCTCGAGATTCATGTCAAGAATCACCGAATAGTACAGATAACCGTCAAACCACATATTCGTGATCGAAACATTCAATATGGGCAGATCCTTTCCTTCTTCAACCGGATCGTAGCCCGCCGACCTCAAGGAGTCTGAAACAAGATCGGTTATAATTTCCAAGGGGGGAGTCCCCTTGGCTTCTATCGGATACGGCATGCCGTAGCTGTTTCTTGCATTGCCGACGAGGTCCGGAGCTTCTCCTCCTTCATTCGCGGGACGCGTATCCATCACGCGAAGCACGATAGGTTTTCCGCCCGCCATTTTTATTTCCGGTCTTGTATATCCCAATGTGATGCTGCAACCGTTGAGACCGAAAGCAAAAGCCGTTATCGTTAAAATAGAAAGGAATTTTAATTTCATCCGAACCCCCAATCGTGCTTATTCGGTGATGAACTAAAGTATAGCTTCATCCGGCGATAAGGTTCAACATGTTTTTCCCCTTGGGAATTTGAACCCATCACTGCCGACTGGGCGGCGACACGCTCATCGTGAGCTTGTCACCGCCTGCCCTCACTCGTAGAGCTTTTTGATCACGGTCTCGATGGGCGGGTCGTTGATGGCCATGTCGCGGATGGTGTTTTTTTCGCTCACTTCTTTGATGAAGCGGTTGAGCTCGATCCGGGAAAGGTCGAGCTCGAGGTCGGCCTCGTAGTCGCTGACGCGCGTGACCATTGCGACGCCGGGCAGGTCGAGGCGGGGGAGGGGCTCGTGGGTGGAGAGGCGGACGATCTTTTTCGTGCCGAGGTGGGTTTTAAGGGTGTCCATGGCGCCGTCGAAGACGATCTCTCCGTGGTTGATGACGACCACGCGCTTGGCCAGGTGCTCGACGTCGTCCAGGTCGTGGGTGGTGAGGATGAAGGTGACGCCGGATGAGTTCATCTCCTTGACGAAGGCGCGGATCGACTCCTTGGCAATGACGTCGAGGCCGATGGTGGGCTCGTCGAGGAAGACGACCTCCGGGTCGTGGAGCATGGCCATGATGAACTCGCAGCGCATGCGCTCGCCCAGGGAGAGGCCGCGCGTCGGCTTGCCGATGATGTCGCCGGCGTCGAGCAGCTCCACCATGCGCTTGAGGTTGCGGTCGTAGGCGTCCCTGGGGATGCCGTAGATGGCGCGGTTCATATGGAAGGAGTCGATCGGCGGGATGTCGAAGACGAGCTGCGACTTCTGCCCGAAGACCGCGCCGATGCGCGCCACGTACGAGCGGCGCTGTTTCCACGGCACGTAGCCCAGGCACTCGGCCGTGCCCGAGGACGGGTAGAGGATGCCGGTCAGGATCTTGATGAGCGTCGACTTGCCCGCCCCGTTGGGCCCGAGGAGCCCGATGAGCTCGCCTTTCTCTATGGTGAGGTCGATCCCCTTGAGCGCCTCCACGAGCACCTTCTTGCGCACGAACATGCTCTTCAAGACATCGAGGAATTTTTCGCCGCGCCGGTAGGTGACGTAGGTTTTCTTGAGGTTGTCGATCTTGATCACGGGCTTTCCTTTCAAAATAGAGGCCACAGAGACACAGAGGACACAGAGGAGGAGTGGAGATCGAAAAAACAGCCTCTTGTTTTCCTTTGATTTTTCTTTTCTCTCAATTTTACCTCTCTTCTCTTTCTCTGTGCTCTCTGTGTCTCTGTGGCTTTATCCACCCGCCGACGTATACGACCGCAGCATCCTCGTCCAGAAGAACGCCCCGGCGGCCAGGAACACGGCGCCGCTTCCCAGGGCGAAGGCGAGGTACTCGATCGACTTGCCGAGGAGGACCGAGGCGGGGATGAAGGCCATGATCGCGAGCGGAATCACGGCGGTGACGAGGACGCGCAGGCCCTTGGAGAAAATGCTCATCGGGTACATGGCGAAGGCCGAGAGCGCGTCGAAGATCTCGTACACCCGGGAGTTGCCCACCCACTTGAAGCAGCTTCCGGCCATGAAGAAGGAGAACGACATGAACACGCACACCGAGCAGGCGAAGAGGAGGACGAAGGCGAGCCAGTTTTCGGGCGCCGCCGCCGGCAGGCCGCTCAAGGCCAGGACGAGCACGCCGACGCCGCCCAGAAGCTTGCCCAGGTCCTCGACGTCGATCGAGGTGAGGAGCGTCATGAAGAGGACGCTGCGCGGCTTGATGAGGAGGAGGTCGTAGGTGCCCTCCCGCACGCGGATGAGCGTGTTCCAGACGATCCCGGCGAAGAAGGGGTTGACGACGCCCTTGGCCAGGAGGAAGACCGCCTGCACCAGGAGCACCTCGCCGAAGGACCAGCCGGGGAAGGCGCCGCCCGAACGGTAGATGAGGAAGGTGGCGAAGGGGATGATGAGCTCGAAGAGGAGCATGATGAAGACGCTCATGAAAAAGTCGATGCGGTAGGCGAGCCGCGAGGCGAGGGTGTTCTTGAGCGCCGCGCCGTACAGGCGGAGGGACCCCTTCATACGCCCACCCCCGTGAAGCGGCGGACGCCGAGCCGCCAGAGGACCTCGGTGACGAGGAACATGCCGACCACCGCGAGCGCCTGGATGCCGACGATCTGCGGCAGGGTGAGCGAGTAGCCCGCGAGCTCGTAGGAGCCGGTGAAGACGCGCACCGGGACGTACATGGCGTACTGGAAGGGGAGGAAGAAGAGGATCTTCTGCACGACGTCCGGGAAGAAGACGAGCGGGATGAACGAGCCGCGCAGCACCATGGAGACCACCTGGACCATGCGCCGCACGCCCTCGGCCCGCACCAGCCAGAAGCCGATGATGCCGATCGCGTAGTTGATGAGAAAGTACATGGCGAAGCCCAAGAGGATGGAGATGACGGCCCAGAGCGGGGCGGCCGGCACGAGCCGCACCCCGAAGACGAAGGTGATGATGAGGTAGACGGGCACGGCCTCGATGACGATGCCGAGACAGCGGTGGCCCACCTTCTGCGAGAAGGCGAACCAGCGGTGCGACAGAGGGCGGATGATGTAGGTCACGAACCGGCCGGTGTGGATGAGCATGTTCAGGTTCCAGTCGGCCGAGTCGTAGAGGATGTAGTTGATGACCGCCGCCGCCCCGTAGTAGGCGATCATCTGCTGCAGGGTGAGGCCGTTGATGCTCCCCCGGGTCTGGAACACGGCGTGCCAGATGAAGTACTGCACCAGGAAGTTGACCGGCCCCACGAA
>CAZKOS010000284.1:0-1469 GCA_964554445.1 uncultured Spirochaetaceae bacterium
CGGTTGATCGGAGGAAGCGGGTCGCGGGGGGTGAATCCCCCCGGCATCGATCCAGCCGAATACAATTGAAGACTATCGGGCCGGCTTCGATTTTTCCGGAAATAATTTTCGTAATCCCGCTTCGCTCGCCTCGGCGATGCCGCGCTCGGTGATGATGCCGGTCACGAGCCGGGCGGGCGTCACGTCGAAGCCGGGGTTGGCGGCGCGGCTGCGCTCGGGCGTCACGCGGGTGGAAACGATCGCCCCGCCGTGAAATCCCTCGCTGAATTTCACCTCGTCCTGGTTTCTTTCCTCGACTTCGATCTCTTTCACGCCGTCCCGGATTGAAAAATCGATGGTGGAGGAGGGGAGGGCGGCGTAGAAGGGGACGCCGTTGTCCCCGGCCGCCAGGGCCTTGAGATACGTGCCGATCTTGTTGCACACGTCGCCCGCGGCCGTGGTGCGGTCGCTCCCCACGATCACCATGTCCACCCGGCCGTGCTGCATGAGGTGCCCGCCGGCGTTGTCGACGATCACCGTATGCGGCACCCCGTGCTCGCCGAGCTCGTAGGCGGTGAGGCGGGCGCCCTGGTTCCGCGGCCGGGTCTCGTCCACCCAGACGTGCACGGGAACGCCGCGGTCGTGCGCCAGGTAGATCGGGGAGGTGGCCGTCCCGTAATCGACGCAGGCGAGCCACCCCGCGTTGCAGTGGGTGAGGACATTGACCGTCTCGCCCGGTTTGCGGGAGGCGATCCCTTCGATCAGCGCCACCCCGTGCTCCCCGATGCGCCGGCAGAAATCGATCTCGTCCCGCCTGAGCCGCTGGGCCTCGGCCAGGGCGGCCGCGATCAGTTCTTCGCGCGCGGCCCGCCGGTCCAGCGCGGAGCGTACCTTGTTCACGGCGAACGCCAGGTTGACGGCGGTCGGCCGGGTCGCGACGAGCGCGGCCGCGGCCTCCTCCAGGGCGGCGGCCTCCCGCCCGCGGGGCGAGCGGAGTAAAGCCAGGTACATGCCGAACGCGCCCGCCACCCCGATGAGCGGCGCGCCCCGCACGTGCATGTCCCGGATGGCGGCGCAGGCTTCCTCAACCGTGCGCAGGTCCTCGACGACGAGGCGGAAAGGCAGCGAGCGCTGGTCGATGATCTTGACGGTTTCGGGATCGTGTTCGTCGAGCCAGATGGTGGTGTAGTGTTTTCCTTCGATGTTCATCCTGCCGGTATGATGGGTGAAAAAGGCGGGGCTGGTCAAGGACGGGCTTTCATCAACCTTTCGAGGGGGAGGACACGGAGGACACGGAGAGAACGGAGAACTCGGAGCAGGGAAGAAATATTGCGGAGTGAACGATGTGACCCTACTTCGACGAGAGGAATCCCTCCGCCTTGAGCAGCTCCGCCATGAGGACGGCTCCGCCGGCAAAGCTTACAAGACAATCATTGGGACCTGGCATCAACCGTAAAACCAAGCTTAACCATGGAGAGCTTTGCCCAAGC
>CAZKOS010000284.1:1569-3410 GCA_964554445.1 uncultured Spirochaetaceae bacterium
GGGACCTGGCATCAACCGTAAAACCAAGCTTAACCATGGAGAGCTTTGCCCAAGCGGAGTGAACGATGTGACCCTACTTCGACGAGAGGAATCCCTCCGCCTTGAGTAGCTCCGCCATGAGAACGGCTCCGCCGGCGGCTCCCCTGATGGTATTGTGCGAAACGCAGACGAACTTCCAATCGAATATTTTATCGGGGCGCAGGCGGCCGATGGAGACGGCCATGCCGTTGCCGAGATCGCGGTCGAGCTTCGTCTGGGGACGGGAATCGTCCTCGAAGTAGGTGAGGAAGGGCGAGGGAGCGCTGGGGAGCTCGAGCTCGGCCGGTTTGCTCTTGAAATTCCGCCAGCGCGAGAGAATGTCGTCGCGCGACGGCTTCCGCTCGAACGAGACGAAGACGGCGGCCAGGTGCCCGTCGGTCACCGGCACGCGGATGCACTGGGAAGTGATGACCGGCGAGGAGGCGTTGACGATCCGTCCGCCTTCGACCTTTCCCCATATTTTCAGGGGCTCGAGCTCGCTCTTTTCTTCCTCGCCCTTGATGAAGGGGATGACGTTGTCCGCCATTTCCGGCCAGGAGGAGAAGGTTTTGCCCGCGCCCGAGATGGCCTGGTAGGTGCAGGCGAGGACCTCGGTCGGTCCGAACTCGAGGAGGGGGTGGACGGCCGGGACGTAGCTCTGAAGCGAGCAGTTCGGCTTCACGACGATGAAACCGCGCTTTGTGCCCAAACGCCTTTTCTGCGCGTCGAGCGCGGCCAGGTGGTCGTGGTTGATCTCCGGGATGAGCATGGGCACGTCGGGCAGGCCGCGGGCCGCCGAGTTGTTGGAAACGACCGGCGTTTCGGCGCGGGCGAAGGCCTCCTCCAGGGCCAGCACCTCGGGCTTGGGCATGTCGACCGCACAGAAGACGAAGTCGACCCGGGAGGCGATGTCGTCCGTCCGGGAGGCGTCGACGACGACCAGGTCGGAAACCGAATCCGGCACCGGCCGGTTCATGTTCCACCGCCCGTCGACCGCTTCGGCGTAGCGTTTGCCCGCCGACCGCCCGCTGGCCGCGACCAGCGACACCTCGAACCACGGGTGTCCCTCGAGCAGGGTGACGAACCGCTGTCCCACCATCCCGGTCGCGCCGACGATGCCGGCCTTGAGTTTCCGACTCATGCTGCCTCCTGTTTGTGCTGGTGTATAATAATCACGTTCGGGGGATGAGTCAATTCTTGCATGGGATCCATTCTCGGCGCTCGACGTCCCGAGGAATTTATCAGGAAGCCAGGAGAGGCAGGAAACCAGGAAAAGAGAGGGAAAGAGAATAAAGATGAAAGAGATGCTAAAAGAAAACCTTTTTATACCGTTTCTTTTTTCCTGACCTCTTTCTCCTTTCCTGGGTTCCTGTCTTCCCTGGCTTCCTGATAAATTCCTGAAGAGGCTCAATAAAGCGGATCCATGGAAAGAGTCAATGCCGAGACGCTAAGCCTTCGGGGTGGGGCTCACGATGAAGATCTTGTCGGTCTTGATGAAGAGCGTGACCGATTTTTCGCGCCCGAGCATCTCCCATTGTTTCTTCGATACCTCGAGCGTCCCGGAACGGCAGGTGTTGCGCAGGTGGATGGTGCCCGCGAGGAGGGGCTTGGCGGCCGGCGCGGTGGGCGGATCGTGGTAGAACGAGACCTGGTATTGGGTGGTGACGAGGCCGAGATCGAACCCGTCGTTCGGGTGCAGGACGAACTCGCCCGTCGAGAGGCCGTTGTCGATATAGACGTTCAGATCCTGGGTGTGCTTTAGGTCGGACATAACGGTATAATTAATTGTAGACAAAAAAACGAATGATGCAAATTTTCCGTGG
>CAZKOS010000285.1:0-3387 GCA_964554445.1 uncultured Spirochaetaceae bacterium
CCGTGTATTCCGGCGAGCGCTTGACGGCTTCGCGTGTCGGATTGACGAAAACATTCGCCTCGCTCCAACTCACGCGCTCGCTCCGGTCGCGCGAGGCCGTCTGCGGAAGGACCCGGGTGCCTTTGTCGGACGAGCCGGTGACGACGGCCCCGAAGTTCTCACCGATCCTCGATTCAAGCAGAATCGCCGTCGCGCATTTTTCAACCCGCCGTTCGACTTTTTTCCCCGCGTCTTCCGCATTGTCTTAATCGCTGCCAAGGTAATCCTTTCACCTCACTTTTCCCCTTTCCCCATCGTCTTCCGCCGTGCCCATCTCCTGTTTTCAATCCCGCCGCTCGGCTTACCTCGTCATCTCCCTCGAGGTCGGCTTCGCCGGCCAGGGATGGAGCGATAATCCGTAGAGGTTGTACCGGCGGAAGATCCTGGAGGCTTCGCGCCGGATATGCTCCGAGGCCGCGGCGCCGTGCGAGAAGCGGCCGGACTCGACGGCCTGAGCCGCTTTCAGAAGCATTTCGCTCATGTCGAGTGTGAACGCCGCGCAGATTTTTTCCTCTTCCGCGCCGGACAGGGGCAGTGTGCCGGGATGGAACATCAGGGACGCGTTCATCCTGACCGTGGCGCTCAGGTCGACTTTCCATTCCAGGCCGTCGTTGCAGAGCGCGATCCAGGCACCCTGCCACTTCCTGAGCGCGCTGTCCGCGGGCTCGTGCTCCGCTCCGCCGAAGAGGATGGGGACGCGCGCCCGGTCGTCCTTCAGCTGGATGTGAGCATCGTCCAGATTCTCGAGCGTTTTTTCGAACAGGATCTCAAAGCCGCCGTCAAGGGTGGGAAAGGCGAGAAACGAGATTTTATCGAAGACGATCGGGCCCTTGAATCGGGCGGCCCAGGCGTCCTGCAGGCGGCGGATGACGCAGTTTTGTAAAATATCAGCCTTGACCAGGTCGCCCCCGTCGTCGCGGTCGACGCGGAAGCAGCGCTCCAGGGCACGGGCGTCATAAGCGCGAATTGACCGCGCGAAACAGGCCAGCACTTCGCGGATCTCATGTTTTGATGATTCGGCCGAGGCCGAAACGTCGCGCTGCGGCGACTGGTTCTTAATGTTGTCTCTCAATTTTGCCTCCTCCGGGAAATGTCCTCAATTGATGATCATCCCGCCAAGGCGATTTTTCGCGTACAATTGTCGTTTCATTTGTTTGCCGACGCCGTCTTTCCGGCCGATGATGAGCGCGTCGTGCCGCCGTTTTTAGGATTGCAGTCCCGTCAGTTTCGAGCTCACCTCCCACAAGCGCCGCCGGACTTCCGCGTCATAGGAGCTCTTCGGCGTGCGAACGACGCGGCGTTTTTCGTCGATGCACTGGCCCGTCAGGCTCCCCGCGTCTTTGGCGGTGGCGAGCCAGAGATAAATCTCCGCCATATTCTCCTCGGAAAAATCGCGCCGGGCCTGAATCAAGTACAGCCACTTTTTCAGCGGCGATATCCGGATCTGGAGGTCGGCCCCCAATTTTTCATTCGGCACCCAGACGCAATTGACGGTGACGGGCGTCTCTGTGAGCCTCGAGGCGAGCTCGTAGGTGAACATGACGAGCGCGAGCTTCGCGTGATGATACGCGTGCGCGGGGCTGTAGCGCCGTTCGCTGTTCAGGTTGTCGAACTCAATGGTGATGAGAGGATAGAGCGATAGCCCCCGGGACACGATATTGATGACGCGCGAGGCTCTGCCGTTTGAAAGCGAATCCAGAAGTAATCGCGTGAGCAGAAAAGGGCCCAGGTAATTCATCGCGAAGATAAGCTCCCGGCCGTCTTCCGTCAATACCGGCCGGGTGAGGGCAAGGTCGAAATTGGCCACGTTATTGATGAGCACGTCGAGCTTGGAGTATTCTTTTTTGAACCGCTCGGCGAGGACGCGGATGGATTTTTGGGACGACGGATCGCATTGAATAAGGCTGACCGAGTTGTTGCCGGTCTTGTCGATGATCTCCCGGAGGGCCGTTCGGCCGCTCTCCTCCTCACGGCCGGTAATAACGACGGTGCAGCCGGAACGGGCGAGCATTAAAGCGACGGCCTTTCCCACTCCGGAGTCCCCCCCGAAGATCAGGCAGATTTTGGTTTGTGTTTCATCGTTTTGCAACATTATATGATCCTTTCCTCAATATACCCAGACCGACGGGCCGCGGCTATTTTTTTGTGGATTTTCATTTGAACGCGAGCGCGGTTTTGATCCGCCGGAGGATGAGGGCGGGAGCGAACGGAGCTCATACCGCCGGTTTCCCGCGGAGCGGGAGACACGGTTTTTGTTTCAGCCTGCCGGGCGGAGACACGAGCGATCGACGCGTTGCCAGGCGGGTCCGTGCGTGGTATGATTCTCTCAAGAACGGAAGGGAAGGCGAAAAAAAGTGCGCTTCGGATTTTTCGTCGGAAGCAGGAAATCATTCGATGGGATAATGGGGAATGGAATATAAGGATTATTATAAAATACTGGGCGTTGATAAAAACGCGTCGCACGAAGAAATAAAAAAAGCCTACCGCCGGCTGGCTCGACAGCTGCACCCGGATATCAACCCGAACAAGAAAGAAGCGACGGCCCGTTTCGCGGAAATCAATGAAGCGAACGAGGTTTTGAGCGATGATGCGAAACGCAGGAAATACGACGCCCTGGGAGACGATTGGCGGAACTACCAGAGTCAGGGGCGGCCGGGCGGCTTTGACTGGTCGCGGTACGAAACCGGCGGCGAAGCGGACGGTCATGCCGAAGGCGATCTGAATGATTTGTTCGGCGCGGAGGCTTTCTCGGATTTTTTCAGAAGCATTTTCGGGATGGCGGGGGGAGGCGCCCGGCACGGCGGGCTTCATGGGAGTGGGAAGATTGCGATGAAAGGCGCGGACTATTACGCCGAGTTGCCTTTGACGCTGGAAGAAGCCTTCGCCACCTGCGTAAAAACCATCAGCCTGGACGGCAGAGACCTCCGCCTCACCCTGGAGCCTGGAATGCGGGACCACCAGACCATCAAACTGAAAGGCAAGGGCGGACGGGGCGTCAATGGCGGGGAGAACGGCGATTTATTCATCACCATGAAAATCCAGCTGCACCCGGTTTATAAGCGCGAAGGCGACGATCTTTTCATGGATCTTCCGGTCAGTTTTTATAAGGCCGTGCTCGGGGGCGAACAGATCGTCAAGCTGCTGGCGGGCACGATTAAAATCACGATAAAACCGGAAACCAAAAACGGCACCGTCTTTCGCGTCCCCGGCAAGGGCTTTCCCGTTTACGGCCAAAAAGGGAGATACGGCGATTTGTATATCAAGCTCACCGTGGAAACGCCCCAGGGCCTGAGCGACAGGGAAAAAGAGCTGGTGGCGGAATTGGCCCGCCTGCGGGGGGAGAAATAA
>CAZKOS010000286.1:0-3371 GCA_964554445.1 uncultured Spirochaetaceae bacterium
ACAGGGATAGGAGAGAAGGGGAAAATCGGCTTTATAAAAAATTGTGTCTGAGAGCTTTTATTTTTCTCCACCATTTTATTACTCTCTTCTCCTTTCTTCTCAGTACCCTCTGTGTCTCTGTGGCTTATTTCGGATGAGATCCCCAACTCTTGACGCCGTCCCGGCGTTCCTCTATCATTAATGCAGAACCCGAAGCGGAAACCGGCAATTCATAAAAAGGAAATCGATGAGCTCCATCGTCAAACCCTGGAAAACCTTTTTCACCTACCCGCCCACCTGGCTCGCCGCGGCGGTCATCGTCGGTCTCCACGCCGCCTTCACCGTCGCGGTCCAGCCGCCGCTGCTCTGGACCCTGGCGGCCTGCGGCGCCGATCTGGCGGCGGCGGCGGGCTGGGTGGTCCTCGCCTTCAAGTCGGAGGCCTTCCGGGCGCGGCTCAACCGCATGCCGTACGAGAGCGGCGGCAAGGAAGCGGCCGCCCTGCTGAAGGGCTGCCCCGAGCGCTTCCGCCGGCCGGCCCTCGAGAGCGTCGGGCTGATCGGAAAAATCAATGCCGAATTCCCCGACCGCGCCTACAGCGCCGAGCTCGACCTCATGCTCATGAACATCCGCGAGCTCGCCAAGAATCACAAAACGCTCTGGACGCGCTCGCAGTCGTTCGGGGACGCGGCCCAACGCCGGGAAATGGAGCGGATCCTCGAGAGCCAGACGGCGGCCGTCGGCTCGGCCCTCGCCACCTTGAAGACGTTCAGCGGCAACCTCACGCTGCTCGAAGCCGACGCCGACCGGACGGGGAACGCCGCCGGGCTCGAGACCGCCGCCGGCTCCCTCAAGGACATCAACGCGGGGCTCAAGGAAGTGCTCGACGACGGCGGGTTATCGGGGTGAACGCCGCCCCCATCCGGGAATCGTGAGGCGGGCCCCCCGCGCGGGAACCGCCGGTCAGGAGAAACGTCATGGCCATGAAACCGCAGGGCTTGATCGCCCTCATCTTTCCGATCGCCTTCATCGGGATCGTCTTCGCCGCCGTCGGCGGCTGCGACAGCTGCACCGAGGGGGGCGGATCCGGCGCGGTGAGCGTCGCCAAGATTCCCCGGGACGAGGCGCTCCGCCGTCTCGCCGCCGACGTGGAGCGCATCCGGCCGGTGGAGGATTACGTGCAATCGCGCGAGCTCGTCATGAGCGACCGCAAGGCCGACCTGGCCGACACCCTGCCCGACGTCGCCTACATCGACAAACACTTCCCGCTCACCGTCAATCCCTACGTCGATCCCGCGCGCGACGTCTCAATTGAGGTGTTCTGCTCGACCGAGAAGTCCGGGACCAGGGAGCCCGACGATTGGTTCACCACCGTGGCCCGCGATTTCAACGCCCGGGGCGTGAAGACGCCGGACGGCAAAACCGTCAAGGTGAAGGTGCGCTACATCGACTCGGGCACCGGGTATTTCTATATCGCCGCCAAAAAATACGTGCCCGACGCCTTCTCCCCGTCGAACCTGCTCTGGATCAAAATGGCCGAGGCGTCCGGGACGCCCGTCACGCTCTTTTCCAAGCGGCTCGTCGGCAACACGGCGGGCGTGGTCATGAAGGAGGAGACGTACGCGCGGCTGAAGAAAAACTACGGCCGGGTCGACGTCAAGGCGGTGCTGGACGCGTCCGCCCAGGGCACCATCGCCATGGGCTACACCAACCCCTTCGCCTCGTCGACCGGGCTCAATTTCCTGGTGACGGTGCTCGCCACCTACGCGGGTTACGACGAGACGAAGATGCTCTCGCCGGAGGTGGTTTCGTCGTTCGAGGCCTTCCAGAAGGGCGTGCCCTACGTGGCCCTCACCACCATCCAGATGCGCGAATCGGTCGTCCGCGGCGGCCGGCTCGACGCCTTCGTCCTCGAGTCCCAGACCTACCTGCGCGAGCCGGCCCTGGCTTCGGGGTACCGCTTCATCCCCTTCGGGGTGCGGCACGACAATCCGCTCTACGGCCTGGGCTCCCTGTCTTCCGAAAAAACCGAGGCGCTGCGCGCCCTGGCCCGCTACGCGGAATCGCGCTCCGCGCTCGCCGACCGCTACGAGTTCAACCGGGACAATGCCTACCAGGCGCCCTTCGCCATTCCCGCCGGCGGCATTCTCGTCCGGGCGCAGGCGCTCTGGAAGGAAAAGAAGGATTCCGGCCGGCCGGTGGCGGCGGTCTTCTTGAGCGACGTTTCGGGTTCCATGAGGGGTTACCCGCTCAAGAATCTGAAGACCGCTCTCAAGGAGGGATCGAAGTTCATCGACCCGCGGAACGCCATCGGGCTGGCGGAGTACTCCACGGACGTGACGCTGGTTCTTCCCATCGGCCGGTTCGACGTTCTCCAGCAGTCGCGCTTCCTGGCGGCCGTGGACGCCATGGAGACCGAGGACCAGACGTCGATGTTCGACGGCATTCTCGTCGCGCTCTCCATGCTCGCCGACTTCACCAAGGCCCACCCCGACTACCGGCCCCTGCTCTTCGTGCTCACCGACGGCAACACCAATGCCGGCGAGTTCGAAAGCTTTTCCGACATCGCGCCCGTCATCGCCGGTCTCGGCGTGCCGGTGTACACCATCGCCTACGGCGACGAGGCGAACTCCGGTCTCCTCAAGTCGATCTCGGCGGTGAACGAGGCGGCGAGCATGGACGCCACGGACGAGGCGATCGTGAACAAGATCGGCTCGCTCCTCAACGCGGAAATGTAGGAGGGAACGATGAAGGCCTTCGCCCTCTGGGCCGCCCTGCTCGTCGCGCTGTACGCGGGCTTGGGCGCCGGCACGCACCTCACCCGCTCGGCCGCGGCGGAGAAGATCCTGGTGGCCGTCGACGTCTCCGGCTCGCTCGAGAACGTGAAGGCCCACCTGCCGCGGGCGCTCGATTTCCTCCGCGCCCGGCGCTACGCCCGGTTCAAGATCGTCACCAACAGCGCCAACCGGTCGCTGCGCGTGATCCAGGACTGGTCGCGGGACCTGAACCTGGCGGCGGTGGAGCGGATCGTCATGTACACGACCCTCGACCTCTCCACCCTCCTCGAGTTCGACGACGTGAAGACCGCGAACCTGGTCGTGTTCGTCACCAACGCCCCGGACACGAGCGTTCTTGCGGGCGTCCCGCACTCCAGGATCGTGCGGGTGCCATGACGGCGCGGAGAGCGGTCCTCCTCCGGATAAACTTTCCGTGATTCTCCTTGTAAAAACCGAAAAACGCGTTAGACTTAGGTATAGCGGCCGCGGATCGACCGGCCGGTTTTCACGCACAGGTGATCAAGGAGGAATTATGAAGAAATCGATCATTCTTTTTCTGCTTCTCGCGTTCGTTTGCGGCACGGCGTTCGCGGACGAAGGCGAAGGCGTACAGAACG
>CAZKOS010000287.1:0-3358 GCA_964554445.1 uncultured Spirochaetaceae bacterium
TAAAACAACGTCGGCTGCGTGTAGACTTTCTTCTTCGGTTTCGCCTCGGTCTTCTCGAGCAGGTCCGCGGGGATTTCCGCGATGAAGCGCGAGGGCTCGCGGCTCGTCTCCTTCCCGTACAGGTCGCGGCGCAGGGCGTAGGTGACGTACGCGCGCTCTTCCGCCCGGGTGAGGGCCACGTAGAAGAGCCGGCGCTCCTCTTCCAGGTCGGTGTCCGCCCTGGTTTGCGGGGCGATCCCCTCCTCGGCCGCGACGATGACGACCACCGGGAACTCGAGTCCCTTGGCGGCGTGGAACGTGAGGAAGCTCACCCGCTCCACCGGAAAGCCGAACCCGGCCTCCCGCGGCGAGAGGAGGACCTCGCGGATGAAGCGGCCCGAGTCATTGCCGTAGCCCGCCGCCGTTTCCACCAGGGCCAGGTCGGCGATCCGCTCCTCCTCCGACGGCGGCCGCGAACCGCGGATCTTTTCGATCAACAGCAGGATTCCCTTGCCCATGCCCTGGGCCTCGATCTCGGCCTCCGTGAACTCGAGGAAGCGGAACACTTCCTCGAGCGAGCGGCGTTCCACGCCCGACAGCGCCCCTTGCAGCGTCTCCGCGCCGGCCATCCGCGCCGGGTCGCCCCGCCCTTCCTGGAAGGCGGCGACGACCGCGGAAAGCGCCTCCCGCTCCAGGCCGGGGAGGAAATGGGCGATGAGGTTCTGGAAGGCGACGACGTCCTCCCGGTTCATGAGCCAGCGCAGGGCCTCGGCGAGAACGGCGGAGGCGGGCTCGGCGAGCAGGGCGCGGCCCGCGCGGAAGGAGGCCGGGATGTTGTGGCGCAGACAGGCCCGGACGACCGGCTCGAGCGCGCGGTGGGTGCGCGCGAGCACCGCGATCTGGCCGAAGGAACGGCTCGTCCCGCCGGCGGCCGTCTCCTCCGCGTGAAGGTCGAGCCCCCCCACGAGCGACCGGATGAGCGCGGCCGCGCGCTCCCCCTCCTCGTCCTGGTCCGCGAAGCCGCTCACCGCGATCTTCGGGCCCGCGGGCCGCATGGAGGAAAGGCGCAGTCCGCTCTTCAGGCTGTTGTGGGCGATGAGGGCCCGGGCCGCGTCCACGATGGGACCGGACGAGCGGTAGTTGACGGAGAGCGAGGCGTAGGCGGCCCGGTAGTCGTTCTGGAAGCGGAAGAAGAGCGAGGCATCCCCGCCCCGGAAGCCGTAGATCGCCTGGTCGGGATCGCCGATCACGAGCACCCGCTTGTTCCGGGCCGCGCGCGCCCCCTCGGGCCCCCGCCCGCCCCCGATGAGGTGCGCGAGAAACCGGTACTGGGTGCGGTTGATGTCCTGGAATTCGTCCACGGCGATCGTCTGGAACCGGTCGCGGTAGAGCTCGAGAATTTCCGGCCGCTGCTCGAACATGAGGTTGACCGACGAGACGAGCCCGGCCACGTCGACGCCGCGCACGCTCTTGAGCGCCTCCTGGTACTCGGCCGCGATCCCGTCCAGGTCCGGCGCGGGCGAGGAATCCGTGCCGTCCAGGTAGCGCTCGAGACGCGACGAGAGCGCCTCGATCTCCGCCCGCGGGAGCGCCGGGTAGAGAAAGCGGAGAAGCGAGCGGCGGCCCGTTTCGTCGTACAGGCTCTTCACCTCCGGATACCAGGAGACGACGATCTCGTAGCAGAAGGCGTGGAAGGTGCTGACGGAGACGTCCCGCGCGCGCTCGCCCAGGAGCGCCCGCAGGCGCGCGACGAGCTCGTCCCTGGCCTTGTGGGTGAAGGTGAACACGCAGACCGACCGGGGCGCGACGCCCTCGTTCTCGAGCAGGTTGACGATCCAGTGAAGCAGGGTGCGCGTCTTGCCGGCGCCCGGCCCGGCCAGCACCAGGGCCGCGCCCTTCGTCATCGTCAGGACGGCGCGCTGTTCGTCATTGAGCGCGGCCGGACTTTCGTCCCGGGCGGGCGCCTCCGCAACGGGCGGTTCCCCGGGCGCCGCCGGCGTTTCCTCCCGGAAGAGCTCCCGGTGGCGCGGCTCGAGCCCGCGGGAGGGGCCCGCCGCCGGAAAGAGCTCGGCCTGGCCGCGCAGGCGATCGAGCTCGCCCGGCTCGAACGCCCGGATCACGCCGAACTCGCCGTCGTAGCCGGGCCGGGCGACGACCTTGTTTTCGCGCAGGCGCGTGACGGCCAGGGCGAGCCACTCGTCCGTCGCGCGGCGGATGTCCTCCGCCGGCAGGTCGAAGAGGAACGCCCGCTCGCTGCCCGCCGCGGCCACGGCCTCCCGGTAGCGCGCCTGCACCGCCCGGGAGGCGGGCCCCACGCCCGCGAGCTCTGAGATGAGCTCCGGCAGGGGGATGGCGTAGCGGAACGGCTGGCGGCCGGCCGGGCCCTCCCCGGCGGGCCGGTCGGCAAGGTCGAGCACGCGGTGCATGACGCCGATGGTGAGCGGCCGGCCGCACACGGGACACCGGTCCCGGTCTCCCCCGCCCTCCGCCGGGCGCAGGGCGCGGGTTTCCTCGGGAGAGAGGACCACGCCGCACTTGCGGTGGCCGTCGAAATGGTACTTGCCCTCGGCCGGGAAAAACTCGATCGTCCCCCCGAAACCCTCGCGCGTCTTGAGCGCGCGGAACATCGCCCCGTACGAGAGCTCGGTATCGAAGAGGGTGGCCTCGCGCATGAGCTTCGGCCCGGAGTGGGCGTCGGAGTTGGACACGAGCGTGTAGCGGTCGAGCGACGAGAGGCGCCAGTTCATGGGGGGGTCGGAGGAGAGCCCGGTCTCCAGGGCGAAAATCTCCGGGAGCAGGTCTTCGAAGCACTCCTCCAGGCTGTCGAATCCCGAATGCGCGCCGAAGACGCTGAACCAGGGCGTCCAGATGTGGGCCGGGATATACTGGCACTCGGGGGAGACGTCCTTGACGATTTCGAGCAGGTGCTTCGGGTCCAGCCCCAGGATGGGGCGCCCGTCCGACGCCACGTTGCCGATGGCCGCCAGCTTGAGGCTGATCTTCTCCGCCTTTTCCAGGTCGGGCGCGAAAATGAGGGAATGGACCTTGCGGGTGGCGCCGTTTTTGCGGTAGATCGAGCTTATTTCCGCCGAGAGGCAGAAGCGGATCGGGACCCGCTCCGCCCGGAAATCGGCGGCGGCCGGGTGGACCGCCTCCTCGCGCAGCGCGAAAAACCCGCGGCCGTCCGGGACGAGATCATCCTTGAGCGCGGCGCGCCACTTGGGATGGGTGAAATCGCCGGTTCCGACGAGGTCGACGCCCTTGATCCTGGCCCAGGAGGCGAGCTCGGCCAGGGAGAGCGCCCGGCTCGTGCCGCGCGAGTATGGCGAGTGGATATGGAGATCGGCGCAGTATTTCATGTGCGGGCGGCCGCCGTATC
>CAZKOS010000288.1:0-3331 GCA_964554445.1 uncultured Spirochaetaceae bacterium
CTCGCGCTGACCGCGTCCTGCGGCTCGGCCCCCCCGACGAATGCCGCGCCCGATCCGCCCGCCGCCCCCGGCCCGGTGCCGCGCGCGGCCGTGCCGGATTTCCGGCACATCGCCGTGGTCGTGTTCGAAAACAAGGAATTCGGGGCGGTCGTCGGGAACCCGGCCATGCCGAATTTCAACGCCTACGCGAAGCGCGGCACGCTTTTCACCCAATACTACGCGGTCGCCCACCCCAGCCTGCCCAACTACCTGGCCCTGATCGGAGGGGACACGTTCGGCATCCGGAGCGACTGCACGGGGTGTTTCGTGGACGCGCCCTGCCTCCCCGACCTCATCGAACGCTCGGGGCGGACGTGGAAAGCCTACCAGGAAAACCTGCCCGCGCCCGGTTTCCTGGGCAACTCGGGAGCTTACCGGCAGAAGCACGATCCGTTCGTCTACTTCAATTCCATCCGTCTCGACCGGCCGCGACGCGAAAAGCACGTCGTACCGCTCGACCGGCTGGAGCCGGATATCGCGTCGGGCGGATTGCCCGATTTCCTCTTCATCACGCCAAACATCTGCCACGACGCGCACGACTGCCCCGTCGCGGTCGCGGACAAGTGGATCGGTCATTGGATTCCGATCATCGAGCGCGCCTTCCAGGCGGCCGGCGGACCGTATCTCATCGTCCTCACCTGGGACGAGGGCACGAGTCTCGGTTCGTGCTGCGGGTTGCCGCTCCTGGCGGGCGGCCGGGTGGCGACCGTGCTTGTTTCTCCCCAGGCAAAATCCGGCTTCCGGGACACGACGCCCTGCACGCACTACTCGCTCTTGAAGACGATCCTCGCCGCCTGGGGGCTTCCCGACCTCGGGCGCACGGCGGACGCGGACGTGACGGCGATCACGACGCCGTGGACGGGCGGGAGCGTCGCCCGCTGACGCGGGCCTTCAATGACGCGTGACTTTTTAGGGAACCACGGATGACACTGATAAGAACGGATGACACAGATAAGGGAGAAGAGATAACGGATAAGTGCGGAAGAAGCAGCTGGGGCGGAGGTGACGGGGGGATACTATCGATGACAGGTCCGCCGCGTGACGGCACCGATATCGATAAACGGGGCGCCGGCATTTCCCCGCCTGCGACGGGCGTTCACATGATGCTCGCAGGCGTCGACATGGGGCTGTCGTACGCTGATTTTTGCTTGTCGTTTGCCGACGAGGCATTGAGGTGCGCCGGATTCCCGGTGGTCGTTCCTTGACGAAAGCTCGGCTGAGAGCGGCGAAGCGTCGGCGTTCGTCGACTAATCGGTGTCGTACAACAATACAGACATGTCGTCAATCGACGAGGGCGATGGCGTTTGTTGACGAGGAGATGCGGTGCGCCAACAGGAAGGTCACAGGCGATGACGGAGCTTCAAGCAAAATATCAAGATCATTGTTATGCTTTCCCCCGCCCGATCTTGAGTAGGCGCAAACCCAGGAGCACGAACCAGGGCAGGTAGAGCGTCCCCGCGACCGCCAAGAGCGCGGCGGACACCGTCGGCAGGAAGGGGCCGACGACAATGTGAACCAGATCTAGGCCGTGCGTGACGACGCCGATCACGGCGACGAGCTTGCCGAAAACATTGGTGGTGAGCATCATGATCGAAATGCCCAATGCCGAGAGCTGCAGCAGGCACCCGCCGACAAACGCCCCGGAGGAGTGCCACATGTTGGACGCCAGGATCGTGTCTCCGGCAGTGAGGAATCGCGTCTTGAGCTCCGGGTCGGCGGTTCCGGCGTATTGGTTGGAGAGGTTCAAAAGGGAAAGCGCCGAATGCGATGAGAGCCAGAGCGTGATCCCGATGAACGAGAACATCATGGCCGCCAGAATAAAGGCGCCATTGACGCGTCGCAGGGCGGCGTATACGCCGAAAATCGTAAAATAATAAAAGACCATGCTCACGAGGGAGGCGAAATCGAGACGCAGCACGGCGGTGAAGCGGTCGCGCGCCATCCAGTCGAAGAATTGCCCGGCGTTCTCCGGCTCGCCGCCCACACCGAAGGCGACGATCATGGTGACGAACGCGCACGCCACCTGGGCCAGGGCGGTGATCCCTCCCACGACGCACATTCTTTTCCAGGTGGATTCAATGGTGATATCGCTCACTGCGTCCACGGCGGGAGCCTCCTTTTTCGTAATGAAGCGTATTGTATCACAAAGGCTTTTTGCTGAAAAGGTATTCTTCGTTTATTCCGGAGACGACGATTGTAACTTTTCCGGTCGTGACATGCGTTTGTAAAATTCGTGAAAAAAACGTTTACTTGAGGTTGCGGTTTGTTTCATGAGATTGATACGGCTAACTACTACGGCAATCATCCCTTCGAATTTTATGGAAAGAACGGATATAAAATTGTCGGCGTGATTCCGGACGCGAACGGATTCGAAAAACCGGATATTATAATGACCAAAAGAATAGGGGAGCTTTGAAAATCCGCAAAATCAAACAATCCATCGTGTATATGAAACGGAACACGAAATCAAAGCCGACGCGGGCGTAATTGACAAGACTGAATTTTTCGACAATCGCGGCCTGACGATTACCGAGTGGTGCAACGGGGTTTACGCAGGGCGGTGGAATTGCTCTGATTCCAAGGGATTCTGAAAGGAAAGGCATGAGAATAATGATATTCACCGAAGGTACCATCATCATGCACAAGAACGGGGTCGGACAAAGCAGGGCGCGAAGAGTGCGGCAGGTAATGGGCAACGATCCGTCGATTCATGATTATCGCTCGTATGTACCCATCGGTGACGCGGCGATAAAACTGGCCCGGTGGAAAAACCAGGGCGCGGAAATTATATACCTCACCTCGAGGAGAGAGCGCGAAGAAATAAACGCCGTTCAATACGTTTTAAAACGCCGGGGTTTTCCTTTCGGCGCGCTCGAGTTTCGGCGGACGGGCGAAGAATACGGGGATGTGGTGGAACGAATACTGCCCGATGTGTTGATCGAAGACGACTGTGAAAGCATCGGCGGAGCGGCGAACATGACGATCACGAGGACAGCCCCGCTCCTGAAGGCGAAAATCGTCTCCCTGCCCGTTCCGGAATTCGGCGGGATCGATCACCTGGAAAACGATATTTCAATTATTCTGCGGGCCAGGTGAGGTCATCGCCTCGTCGGCGCTCACGCTCACTCATCCGAATCCCTTTTTTTATTACTCTCTTTTCCCAAAGAGTGTTTTCAATTTTAATCATTGCCGACCTGAATGCCTACTCGTCACTTCGTGTCCCTCGTGGTTATACTCAATCGTTTTTGAATTGTCATATCGAGATTTGCATACATCTCGGTATGACAAAGAA
>CAZKOS010000289.1:0-3310 GCA_964554445.1 uncultured Spirochaetaceae bacterium
ACTTTCTCATTCACCGTCGCCACGATCCGGTACTTCTCGCCCTTCGTGAATTTGAAAGTAAATGTCTGGGCAAAAAGGCCGGTTGTTAACGTCAAAAACGCGAAAAGCCAGGTTGTTTTTTTCACCAAAATACTCCTCACCATAACTTAGCACCAGCCGGCCCTATCGACAAGAAAAGGCGGGGATCTTCATCGCTCTTCTTCTCCTTCGTCCGCAGCATGCCCTCATTTTATTTTTCTCTTTCTTAACTTCTCTTTCTTTTATTCTCTGTGTTCTCTGTGTCTCTGTGTTGAGCCAGAGTGGTGTCTTCAGTTCTCCAGGATGAAAATTTCCACCCGCCGGTTCTTCCTCCGGCCGGCCTCGGTCGTGTTGGGAGCGACCGGTTCGGTGAGGCCCTTGCCCTGGATCACCATCTGGTCCGCCCGGCGCGCGCCGCGCTCCAGGAGGGCGTTCCCGACGGCCGCGGCCCGCCTGATGGAGAGCTCCATGCACGATTCCGGCGTTCCCACCGCGGCGGTGTGTCCCACCAGCTTGACGTCGCGGTCCGGATACCGCTTGAGGATCGAGGCGATGACGTCCAGCTTGCGGGCTTCCGGGGCGGTGATCTCGTCCGAATCGGGCTCGAACTGGACGTTCTCGAGGGTGATCTTCACCCCGCCGTCCGTCGGCTCGACGGTCACCCCTTCGAGCTTGTTTTTTTGTATCTCCTTGCCGATGTCCTCCGTCGCGCGCTGCGCGTCGAAGGTTTGCGCCGGGATCACCCTCCCGGAGTGCGTACCGACGAATTCGACGACGGTTCCGTTCGAGAGGTAATAGAACACGTCGAAATCTTCGGTATACGAAGCCATCCGCCCGAGAGCCGGGTCCCAGGACAGAATTTTATGGATGGTGCCGCTGATCATGACGGGAAAATAAGGCCCCGCCGGCGTTGTCCCGGGATTGACCTTGGTCATGTACGAATAACGGATATCGAACTTGGCCAATTGGCGGCCGTCGACGTCACTCTTTCCGAGATAGGCCGTTTCGACATTGACGGTCACCGGGTACGGTTCCGCGATTCCGTACGGCGTGCGAAGATCGTTTATTTCTATCCCAGGCGAGCGCCAGGTGTCGCCGGGCTTTACATCGCGGTCGGGAAAAAGAGGGATGTTCCGAGTCAGGGGAAAGAAGTACCCGGGGTCAATGGAAAACCGACCGCTCCGGTCAACGGTATATGTCGATGTCTGCTCGTCTTCCTCGAGGTAGACGCCCCATTGCGTGTTGAAACGCTGCGAGACTTGAAAGCGGGCGGAAAACGTACCGGAACCGTCGGCCGCCTGCGTCACTTTCAGGGCGATTTTATCGAGGATTTCCGTGTTCAGCATCAGTTGTCCGTTATAAAAGACATTCTCTTTCACGTTCGTCACGATCCGGTACTGGTCGCCCTGAGTGAACTTGTAGGTGAATATGTCCGCCCGCAGTAGCGGCAGACAGGAGAGAAACAGGAAAAATAAAACGGCGGCTTTTTTCACAACGCGTCTCCTCGTCTATCTCATAACATCGACGGCGCGGGCGTTAAATATAATAAGGTTGGAGGAAGCGGATCATTTTTCCCGGCGCAGGCTGTCGATGCGCGACTGGGCGAAGGCGATCTCGGAGTCGAACGACCTGGCGGCGTATTCGAGGTATTCCCGGTAGGCCTGCAGGGCGCGTCCCTCGTCGCCCTTCTTTTCCGCGATCAGCCCCTCCAGGAGCCGTGCGTTGGGGAACTCGGGATCGAGCTCCTTGAGCTTCAGGAAGTCCTTGACGGCCATGCCGAGCACGTCGTCGGCGCAGAAGGCGTGGCCCCGGTAATAATACGATTCGACGTTGAGTGGATCGATCTCGAGCACCTTGGAAAACTCGAGGATCGCCTTGTCGAACTCGTCCCGATGAAAGTAATCCCGTCCCCGTTTGAGGTATATGGAGAGGAGGAGTTTCTTCTGGAGGTACCGGTCCTTGAGGTCCTCATTGGAATAGGCGAGCGCTCCGCCCGGGGACTCGGCCCGGTTGAAATAGGGACCCTCGCCCGCCACCGCGCCGAGACCGGCCGCGGCGGCCGCCTCCTCGCCGCTCATGACGTCCCCGGCGACGAGCGTCAGTCCGAGCCGGTCCGCCGCCTCGACGAGCGCGCGCGCCAGGGGAAGCGTGCCGCCGTCCTCGAGCGCCCCGGCCAGAACCCGGCGTCCCGCCTTGATGAATTTCAACCGCCGTCCCTCGAGCCGGCCGACGTCGTTCCCGGTCCAGGTTTCGTCCAGCGCGACGGAAATCTGCGCCTTGGGGAAAGACGACGCCAATCGGTCGAGCACGGCCGCGTCCGCGGCTGTCGGCCGAATCCTGACCTGGAAGACGAGCCGCCCCTCTTCCATTCCGTTCCGTTCGAGCAGTTGGCCGAATTCGGCCGCGTCCGCCTCGTCCCTGAACGACGTCTCGGGATCGATATCCATGAAAAGCAGCGCGTCCCGTTCGATCCCCCGGGCCTTGGACAGGATCTCCGTCCGGCAGACGCCGGCCAGCTCCCCGCCGAAACCCGCCTCGCGCGCGAAATTGGCCAGGTTGCGGGCGGCGCCCAAAAACGTCTCCTCCGGCCCGCCCGTCTCGGCCACGTACCCCAGCACGCGGTTCGTCTCCAGGAGCACGACGGGCCGGAAGCGGACGAACACCTTGCGGTTGAGAATCACGTCGTGCAGGGCCATCCGCCGCATGAGTCCCATCTTCCGGGCCAGGAAGGGGGCGATCGACTCGGCCTCGCCGAGCAGGCTCCGGATGAGGCTCCCGGGCTCTTCGGCGGCCGACGGAAAAGTCACCCCGTAACCGGACAGGACGCGCGGGCCGCGCCCGCACGCACCGTAATACACCTCGAAGAGTCGATTGTACACGAACTCCTGGACCCGGAGCGCGACGTTTTCCAGGTCGCCGATCTCCGCCTGCCATTTCTCGCGCGCCCGGGACAGAAAGACAAAGTAGTTGTCCCCGCCGGAGAGCTCGGAAGCGACCAGGTCGTCCCTGCGGATCCCGCACCCCCAGAGCTCGCGCAGGCTCGCGTGAACGGCGGGCCGGAGGAAGTCCCGCGCCGTGCCGCCGGCGTTCGCTTCCGGATCGAACAGGCCCCGGGTGTCGATGGAGACCACCGCCAACCGTCCTTCCCCTTCGAGCCGGCGGCTTAAAAGAGGAAGGAGCTCTTCCAGGGGCGGAATATTGTCGCGGCTGGAACGGTCTTCCATGCGTCCGAACGGCCTCCAATGCAACTGTAAGGCGGGAGAGTTCGATTTGTCAAACGGAAATACCGGTA
>CAZKOS010000290.1:0-3270 GCA_964554445.1 uncultured Spirochaetaceae bacterium
ATCATGCCGAGGTAGTTGCCGATGTGCAGGGAGCCCGAAGGCTTGATGCCGGATAGAATGCGCATGCTATTTCCTTTTTCCCCGCTCGAAACCTTAATGCGGCTGTCGGGCGGTGCAAGAGGGCTTAAGTCAGGCCATCCGCTCCGGTTGGCCGGGGGTTCTCACCGCGGCTGAACATTTGGCCGGTGACTTTTATCGCGCTATTTACTGACAAATGAGCGTGGCGTAGCATTTCACGTCAACGTCCGCGGTGTCCGACCAGCCTGAAAGTCCGGACGGGAGGGTGTCATTGTTTACATAGTCGTACGAGTAGTATTTGACACCGACACCCGCTGTTGCATAGCAGCAGACGCCATCCCAATTTCCGATTACCACCAACCAAAAAATGCTACCCGCAGTCAGCTGGGTCGTCGGTATGTTTGCCGCAATCCAGCCCACCGTCGAAATTGTCCGCTTACCGGTTTCCGCAAGGAGCGTTCCCGGCTCACCGCCATTGTCGGAATATATACCGATGCCGTGGCTGTCTGCAACTTGGCGCCGACTCGGTTGATATCCTGGGTTTCGGCGACGCTGAATGAGACGCCGATCAAAATACCATTAGTGAAGGCACTGTCATCGTTATTGGTGTCATATCCAAATACGTTTCCGCATCCGGCCGCGGGCTGCGTACCGTCGGGACACCCCGCCATCAGCAATATGATAAATGAGAGCGTCAATAACCTTATGCCAATACGACTCATTTTCATACGCACCCCCTGTATTTCGCTGTTTCTTGGCGCTCCAAACTATACCATGGCGGCCGGATCCCTTCAAGGTTTCTGCAATGGAAGCAGCGATTATTTTCTTGGTGAAGGGAATGTCAGGGTGAACCTGTCGAGCATGGCCGGCGCGGAAAGGTTCGCTCGTCCCTCTCCTTCGGCAAGCTCAGGGTGATTGTTTGTCATAATGAGCCCTTCGGTGGAGTCTGTCCCGAGCACCGGCGAAGGATTCAGGCTAAGCCTTTCAAACCATGGCCAGCGAAGCCAAGCTCCACCTGAAGGCGGAATCACGCGGACGGCGATTGCCTGTCCGGAATCTTCGTTTTTTATTCTTTGCTGTAACAAATGTGCGGTAGCGCGATCTTACTGTGGCGAAACACACCGGGTTCATTCCGCGCGAACCTTGCATCCTTTCATTGACGCATACGGAGAACGATTGTGAAAAGAAACTTGTTTTGTCTGTTTATCCTCATGGCGGCCGGATGGCTTGCCGGTTGTCAGCCGCCGGAATTACCGGACAGCATGGCGATTACCAGCATTACGAGAAAGGCTGCGAAAAAAAGAACGGTACTGATCGCGGTCTCCGGCGTCTCATGGGCTTTCTTGAGCAGTTCCTCCGCCCCCAGGCAGAGAAGGACTGCCGCCCCCCGGCCAGGAACGCCTCAATCCAGCCTCCCGCCGGCATTCCGCCGAGAAGCCAGCCGGACAGGCTTCCGGCGGGCGGCGACAGGGCCGCCAGGGCGGTCGTCAGGAAGACGCGACCGGCCGGAATCCGTCTTCTCCTCAATTCGGCCGCCAAGGAGAGGCCCAGCGAAAAAAGCTCGGCAAAGATGGCCACAGTGACCAACAGGGTCTGCCGGCCCCGGGCCGCGCCGCCGCCGCGGTCTTTTCCGGACTTCCGCGCCAGGACGCGGACGGCAAGCATCATCCCGCCGCCGGCAGGTCTTTCTCCGCTGGAAATCACCGCTGTCACTTTGAAGGCGCGGTCTCGTCAGGCGGCGCGCCCGGCCGCCCTGCGCCCCGCCCCCGGGCCCGAGGTCGATGAGGCAATCGGCCGGTGTGAAGAGGGTGCGGCGTATCCGCGATCCTATCTCCTTTTTTGGTCTGGCGATTCGGCATGATAAAAGTTACCTGCGATCAATACCTCATCCTTCGATCAAGGGTACAATGATGTTGAGGTATATTCGCTTTCCCGCGGGCAAGGATTATTTTCGAAACCGGCAGGCGCGGGACCTGCCCGAAGAGGCGGTCGATTTCGCAAAACCGATTCCGGACGGGCGGATGGCAGGTGAGCCGTCTCCCGTTCTTCCGTGTCTTGCGGATACGTCCCGGGAGAGAGCCAAGAGAGGATTAAAAAATGAAGATTATCGTTATCGGCTGCGGATTTGCGGGTTTGAAGGCGGCAAGAGTGCTGGCCGGAATATCGACTGTTCATCACGTCATTCTCATCGACAGGAATCCGTATACTTCGATGATACCGGCGATTCCGGATCTCGCGGGAGGGAAGTGCGATAAAGACATCGCGGCCGAGCCCATCCGTCCCCTCGTGCCGCCTTCGGTATCGTTCCTCCAGGACGAGGTCGTCTCCATCGACTTGTCCGGAAAAAGAGTGCACTGCCGGAACAGCGTCGAGAGTTACGATTATCTTTTGATCGCGGCCGGTTCGAAAACGAATTTCTTCGGGTTCGATAAGAACCTCGACAAGATCCACGTGCTCGATTCGATCGATCACGCGCTCAGGCTGCAGAAGGATTTCCTGGAATATCTCAACGGCACCGGAGATCCCCATGTCGTGATCACGGGCACCGGCTATACCGGGCTCGAGCTGGCCTTCATTCTCAAGTACCTCGCGCAAAAAAACGAGAGGCAGGTCAAGCTTACCATGGTGGAATTCGCCGGGCGGATTCTGCCTTTTCTCTCGGACAGGGAAGTCGGAAAAATCAAGGCGCTGATGGACGAAAAAGACATCCGCCTGATCCTGAAAAGCACGGTGACGGATTTTGACGGAAAAAACATAATCATCAACAACGGTGAAAAAACATTTGAAAACGTGTTCCTCTGCTGGACCACCGGAACGAGGGTCTCGATCGACGAGGTGAAGGGCGATTTCGACGCGCGCAAGGACGGAAGGATGGATATCAATGATTTTCTGCAGCTTCCGCGGCACCCCGAAGTGTACGTAGCGGGCGATTTCGCCGCGCTTCACCGGGAAGACCGGAAGCTCCGCAAGGCGGTCGGGTACTCGGTCGCCTCGGGAAGAACGGCGGCAGTGAACATCATCCGGTCGATAAAAAAGAAAAAGCAGAAGGAATTCTACCCGATCGACCTGGGGTGGGTGCTGCCCCTCCACGAGATGGGAATCGGGAGGATCTTGAACCGGATCCGGATAACCGGCCATCTGGCGCTCAGGATGCACTATCTCACGCTCGTTTACCGGTCGCACAACCCGAAGAGCTTTTTCGGTTTCCTCTCCATGATGCTCCGCCTCGTCAAATGAGGGCGGCAGGGGCCG
>CAZKOS010000291.1:0-3267 GCA_964554445.1 uncultured Spirochaetaceae bacterium
AGAATTGATCATCGAGGTTTCCCCGCGCCTTCCGTTCCGCTTCCAGTTTGAGCTCCTTGTTCGTGTACTCGACCGACACGTGCGCGGCGGCGTCGCCCCCTTCCACGGAAAGGAGGATCTCGACGTCGCCCAGGTCCCAATAGGCGTAATAAAACACGATGCCCTTGACGAGTCCCGTTCCCGGATCGTCCTTGTACGCATCGGGAACGTACCTCACTTCCTGTTTCGGCGGACCGTATTTCCCGGCCACCGCGTCCCGCAACTTCTCGTACATGTCGAAGTACAGGGCCTCGTTCATGAAATATTCGTCCGTGACGTAGCCGGCGCGGAACAGCTTGTCGTCGACGAACGAATAGGAGACGAGGCACCGCGCGTCGAAGAGCTCGACGTCGAACAACAGCACGTCGCCCTTTTGTCCGTGGAATTGCGACGGCTCGGCGGCGCGCACCTGGGCGCTCGTCATCCCCCAGGCGGTCTTCCTGAAATGATGCTGGCCGAAGACCGGAGTGACGAGGAGCAAACCGAAGACGACGACGATGAACGGTTTCATGGAACCTCCCGGCGCATTCAGCGCGTTCCCGCGCGCGGTATTTTCGAGGGCGATGCCCGTCACTTCCACTGTAGCGGATCGGACGGACGATTTCCAGAAAAGCTCGCCGGCGCGGGGCGGCCGTTCCGGGAACGCGCCGAACCGAAATCGCCGTTTCCCGCGCCTTTTTCTTCGTATCTTTGGTACAGAAAGGCATTGCGTCATGAGAAAGCTTGTCTTCCAAATAAACGTCTCGCTCGACTGAAAAGTATTGACCTCATATCGATATCCCCCTACTATTTCCCACGATCACGCCGCCGGCCGCGGCCGGCGGATCCTGGAGAACGGAGGACGGGAGACCGATGGATCGAAACGCGCTTACCGGCGAACAGAGGATCATCACGAGATTGCTGACGGTGTCGTTCTTCGTCCTGACGCTATTCCTCTTCGCGCCCGCCCGCCTCTTCACCGGGAACTTCATGGAGTTCACCTCGCTCTTTCACGAGAGCCTGCTGGTCTTCCTGGCCCTCTCCCTGGGACTCGTCGCGGCGCTTTACGCCGCGGTGTCGCTCCTCGCCCGGCGCGAGCGGGCGCAGCGGATCGCCGTCGCGATCCTCTTCTCCGCCGCCTTCCTCATGTGGTTCCAGGGGGACGTCCTTCCCTGGCTGTACGGGGTTCTCAACGGCAAAAACATCGCCTGGCGGACTTTCCTCGCCTACGGAATCGTCAACACCCTGTTCTGGTCGGTGCTGATCGGGCTGGCGGCCGCGAAAGCCGGTCTCGTTTTCCGGTTCGCCGGGGCGGTAAGCCTTGTCCTGATCGCGGCCCAGCTGCTCCCGGCCGCCTACGGCTGGACGGCCCTGCCGGACGCGCGGGACTTCAAGGCGCAGGCGCAAACGGCCGACGCCGGCGCGCTGTACCGCTATTCCAACCGCGTCAACGTCGTCGTGCTCGTGCTCGACACCTTCCAGACGGACATCTTCCGGGACATCGTCCGGAAGGACGCGGCCTTGCGGGAGTCGTTCGACGGGTTCACCTATTTCCGCAACGCGCTCTCCGGATCCGACGGGACGATCGTCTCCGTCCCGAACATGCTGACCGGCGCCCTCTACGACAATTCGGAGCCCTACCTCGATTTCGTGCGCTCCTCGTTCCTGGGGACTTCCCTGCCGAAGACGCTCACCGAATACGGCTTCAGCGTCGAGCTGTACCCCATCGTTCCCTGTTCCGTGTACCGCGACTTTTCCGGCGTCAAGCCGACGGGCAAGCGGATGCGGAACTGGAAGGCGTTCGCCCGCGAACAGGCGTTCCTGGCCGACCTGGCGCTGTTTCGCTGCGCCCCGTTCATCGCCAAACCATTGATCTACAACCGGCAGCAATGGCTCCTCTCCCCCCTGGTGGAGCGGATCCAGCGGCCGCGCCGCGCCGGAAACGAGGCGCGGGACGGCGGGGAACGGGCCCCCGGAGCCGGCGGCCTGCGGTACGCGAAAGAATTCGAGAACGCCGTGAAGCTGGCGCCGTATCTCAGGGACGAATACTTCATCAACCGCATGGTCACCACGTCCGGCGTCGTGAAAAACACGGACACGTTCCGGTTCTACCACTTGAGCGGGCTGCACCTCCAGCTGGTGACGGACGAAAACCTGGAGCGCGCGGCGCTGCGGCCGCGCCGGGCCGACATGCTGCGCCAGGGCGCGGGGGTCCTGAAGCTCGCCGTCATGTTCCTCGACCGTCTCCGGCAGCTGGGCGTCTACGACAACTCGCTCATTTTCATCGTCGCCGACCACGGCTCGGGCGTGGGGGACGCCAAAGTCAACGTGTCGCCCCTGGCCGCCGGCTTCAACCGGCGCGGCCCCTACCGGGGCAACTTCGGGAGCTTCAAGGCCGCGGGCCTCCCCCTCGTTCTCGTGAAGCGGATGAACGCCTCGGGCGGGCTCGCGACCTCCGACGCGCCCGTCTGCCTGGGAGACATCCCGGCCACGGTCGCGGACGAGCTGGGGCTCGACGCGAAGTTCCCGGGCACCTCCATGTTCCGCCTGAAGGAAAACGAGCCGCGCGAGCGGATCTACCGGGCCTTCGTCGGGCCGCAGGAGGACGTCGAATACCTCGCCCCATTGTACGAATACGCCGTGAACGGCTTCAGCTGGGACGACGCGAGCTGGAGCGAGACGGGGAAGGTGTATGACGCGCGGGCCGAATGATCTTCTTGACGGCTTCTCGTGCTCAGCGAAGGAAACCACGGATGACACGGATAGGACGGATGGCACGGATGAGGAGAAGAGAGACGGATGAGAGAAGAGAGGAGGACGTAAGCGTCCCGCGTCCGGCGGCTCGCCCGTCCTACGGGAGTGCCGCGACGGCGGCCTCTCCCCTGCGGAATGATCGTCTTCAACATCGTTGGAAATGACATTTTGTATTCTAGAAATGCCATTTCCAATATTCAAAACGGCGTTTTGAATTCGTAAAACGCCGCCGCGAAAAACACATTTTTCAAGCCCTCCTTTTTCCGGGCCGATGTTTTGACCCATAATTTCAAATCGCCGCCAGGAGGAAGAGAACAGCCCTTCGGCTACGCTCAGGGCAGGCCCTTCGGCTTCGCTCAGGGCAGGCTCCTAACACGGATGGGACGGATGACGCGGATGGAAGACTATGGAGGAGAACCGCGGAGGGGGGAGCGGGAGGCCGACGCCGGCGGAGAAGGAAAAATGTTCTTGAAAAGGAACGCGGAAAGGTCTTTA
>CAZKOS010000292.1:0-1996 GCA_964554445.1 uncultured Spirochaetaceae bacterium
CTCTTTGATGAACAAGGAAATCAAACCGTAATTCCCGGCTCTCTCAGACGCGTCAATCCTTCCCCAGCCCGGTAAAATTCACGTAGTTCCCCGAGTAGATCAGAAGCTGCGTCACTTTCCCCAGGGCGTTTCCCCAGCTGTAATACCTGGCCGGGTCGATGCCGAGGGCGTTGCGGTAGCCCGCGTCCACCAGGCTCTGGTAATCCTCGGAGACGATGCCGGCCAGTCCCAGCGGTCCGATGTTGTATTGTCCCTTCGGCGTGCCGTCAAGAGCGTAGGTGTCGACGATGCGGCTCCAATCGCCGTTCGCTTCCCCGGTTTCCCAGGAAGCGAACATCTTGGCGGCGTCGAGGAAGACGTCCCCTTTGCTCGTGCCGTACCAGGCGTAGTGAATGGCCCACTTGGTGGGCACCTGCTGCGCGTCCCAGCCGAACAGGTACGGTTTCCAATCCATGTGGGGATCGAGGCCGTCGGCCGTGCACCAATCGGGCAGGAGCCCGGTTTTATAGGTGTCGCAGAAATAAGTGACGAGGAATCGATAGTGCGCGTCGAGCGCCGGCCAGGTGTCGTCGCCCGTGAGCTCGTACCAGATCGGGTAGTAGATCGAATCGTAGTAGCACGGGTCGACCAGATTGAGCCCGCCCCAGGTAACGGCGGGCTTGAGCACGGTCCAGGTCGCGTTCTTGTCGATGAGGTGGGTCCTGATGGCGGTCAACAGCGTCTTCGCCTCCTCCAGGTAGTTCGTTTCGCCGTCGCTCCCCCATTGCGCGTCGGCCAGGATGAGCGCCATCGCGATGTTCTCGTCCGCCTCGGCGGCCGAGTCCCAGTTGTAGGAATCCATCGGGCCCGTGAACTTGACGGTGCTCGCCATCAGGCCGTATTGGTCGGTATAGGCTTTCCTGAAATTATCGAGCATCCCGAAGAGCTTTTTGGTGCGGTTCTGCGCGTTGTCCATCATGACGGAGTCGAGCATCCCCCAGCCGATGAACTCCGACCACGTGCAGTACGGCTCGGCGTACGAGGGGAGGCCGGGCCCCGGTCCCAGGTGGGGCCGGGCGCTTCCCGGCGGACAGTCGGTCTCCGTGATCCAGTATTTCACCCAGTCCTCGAACGCCTGTTGGCACTGCGCGTTCATCTCGTCCCGGGTGTATCCCGACGGCCTGATCCCGTTGTTGTTGAAGACCTCCGCCTGGGGGAAGGGGTGGTTGATCGCGTAGGGTTCCGCGGACTTGTAATACGAAAGCTCGTGCGTCACCGGCACCCCGCCGGTCCGCCCGCCCGTGACCGTGCACGAGGCGAAATTACCCAGCACGCATGTGAAGAGCGGCAGGAAGAAAACGAGCGGGACGTGCTTCATCATCCAGGTTGGTCTTCTCATGTTCGATCGCGCCTCCCGCGCCGGGTGCCGGCATTCCCCGTCCGGCGAAACATTATTCTACATTGGCGCGGATCGAATCGCAAGGTCGGTCGCGGGGAGATGCCGGCGGCGTTTCCCTTCGGCTTCTTCCCCGTCAATACAATTATACTCACTTAAAATGTAAAAAGGGCGATTCGATGCGTTCCGTGGTAACGGCGATTTTAAAAAATGCTGATAAAAACGATGTAGACCGCCACCGGCGCCAGGGAGAGCAGCTTCCGCCGGACGGGCGCCCGGTCGAGAAAAATCCGGATCAGGCGGAGCGGGACAATGCCCGTGCAGACGAGAAAGAGCACGTAGACGGGCCTGGCGGCGAGTGCGGCGGCGGCGGTGTTGGCGTTCGCGAAACCGTAGAAGACGCAGCCCGAAGTAATAAAAGCTGCAAACGATGAGAACGGCGGCCAGGAGGGATGGAAAAAAGTACGCGCCCGGTTGAACGAAATCCGTCACCAGGTAGGCGGCGAACGAGCCCGCGACGATGAGGAGATCGGCCGCCAGCTGAAGAACGTCCTTTTGCTTCATGCGGTATAGTTTATATCGTGATTTACGTTAGGGGTAAATGCCGGCCGGGAAAAAATT
>CAZKOS010000292.1:2096-3264 GCA_964554445.1 uncultured Spirochaetaceae bacterium
CCCCTCCCCGGGGAGCGGATCAATACGGCAGACGGGGCTCCGCCAGATACTTCTTGAACGCCGGCCGGTTGGAGGGGAGGTCGTCGCTCTGGGGGAACTCGGGCACCATGAAGAAGGGCACGCCGTCGACGTTCGCCCGCGTTGCCTTGATCCGGTCCAGCTGCTCGCGGTGGAGCCGTTCCCGGTAGCGGGCCTGCTCGAGCATCGCCTCCACGAGCTTTTCGCCCCGGGCGGACTCGGCCTTGCGCATCAGCTTGCGGAGCCCGCCCTTCGCCTCCAGGTCGGCGAGCTCCGCGCGCGCCTCGGGGCCCAGCCCGGCCTCGACCCGGTTCCAGACGAAGAAGCCGATGGGAATCTTCAAGGCGCGCACGCTCTTCAAAAGCTCGAGCGATTCGGTGATGACCGGCTTCTCCGCGTGCAGGACGACGTTGAAAATCGTGACGGCCGGGTCCTTGAAGGCCGCCTCGACCTCGGTCGTGACGCGCCGGATCTCCTTGATGAAGTTGGTGATGTAGAACGGCTCCTCGTGCTTCTTGCCGGAAATGGTGTTGACGATGTTTCGCGCCGCGCTCCCGACCATCTTCGTGAAATCGTAGATCTGCATGTGGAGCTGGGAGATGCTCACCGTGTCGAGCGCGCGCTGGATCGTGTCCGAGAGATTGAGGAAGTGCTCGCCCTGGCCCTTGGGCGGCAGGTCGACGACGATGAGCTTGTAGGGAAGCTCTCCTTTGTCGCTCTTGTCCAGGAGCTGTTTGATCTTCCAGACGGCCATGGATTCCGGCAGGCCGGGCAGTCCGCGGCCGACGATGTCGTAGAGCGGGCTCTGCCTGATCTCCTCGAGCTTCTTCGGGTCCTTCGTGTACGAGCCGACGAGCTCGTCAAGCGCGAGCTTGTGGTCGATCATGATCGCGTCGAGGTTCTCATTGATGACCGTCGGGTCGTGCCCGAGCTTCTGCGTATACCAGTCGTTCAGCCGCCCGGCCGGGTCGACCGTGACGACGAGCGTCCTGATCCCCTTCTCCGCCGCCAGCTCCGCGAGCCCCGCGCTCATGGAGGTCTTCCCCACGCCGCCCTTGCCCATCATGAGCGCCAACTTGATCTTGGAGAGATGTTCTATAATATAGTCCATGGTGCTACCAATATACTGATACTTGCTGTCGCTGCAAAA
>CAZKOS010000293.1:0-3216 GCA_964554445.1 uncultured Spirochaetaceae bacterium
CCGACTGGCCGAGCTTGATGTAATCGAGGCCGACGTCGCGCAGGACCCGGAGCTTCCGCTCGATGACCGGGATCTTCTTGAAGAACTCGTGCGCCTCCTCGACCGTCATGTCGAGGACCTCGGCGATGTTCTTGCCCTTGTAGCGGATCTCGAGCGTCTCGTGGTTGTAGCGTTTGCCCTTGCAGACGTCGCAGGTGATGTAGACGTCGGAGAGAAAGTGCATTTCGATGCGCAGGGTGCCGTCGCCCTCGCAGTTCTCGCAGCGGCCGCCCTTGACGTTGAAGGAGAAGCGGCCGGGCTTGTAGCCGCGGGCGCGCGACTCGGGGAGCTTGGAGAAGAGGTCGCGGATGGGCGTGAAGAGCCCGACGTAGGTGCCGGGGTTGGAGCGCGGGGTGCGGCCGATCGGGCTCTGGTCGATGTTGATCACCTTGTCGATCCGCTCGGCGCCCTTCAGCCGGGCGTACGCGCCCTCGGGCAGGCGCGAGCGCATGACCTTGTTGGCCAGCGCCGGGTAGAGAAGATCGGTGAGGAGGCTCGACTTGCCCGAGCCGGACACGCCGGTGATGACCGTGAACACCCCGAGGGGGAAGGCGACGTCGATATTTTTCAGATTGTGCTCGCGCGCGCCCTGGACGGTAATGCTTCGTTCGAGGTCGTAGGGCCGGCGCCCCCGGCGCTTTTCCATCGTGAGCTCGCCGGTGAGGTATTTTCCCGTAAGCGAGCGCTTGCTCGAGGTCACCTCGTCGTAGGTGCCGGCCGCCACCACGTACCCGCCGTGCACGCCCGCGCCCGGCCCCAGGTCGACGATGTAGTCGGCGGTGCGCAGGGTCTGCTCGTCGTGCTCCACCACGATGAGCGTGTTGCCCAGGTCGCGGAGCGACTTCAGGGTGTCGATGAGGCGCTGGTTGTCGCGCTGGTGCAGGCCGATGGTCGGCTCGTCGAGGATGTAGAGCACGCCCATGAGCTGGGAGCCGATCTGGGTGGCGAGCCGGATGCGCTGCGCCTCGCCGCCGGAGAGGGTGGCGGCCTGCCGCTCGAGCGTGAGGTAGTCGAGGCCGACGTTCACCAGGAAGGAGAGCCGCGCCCGGATCTCCTTGACGATCTGCTCGGAGATCTTCTTGTGCGTCTCCGAGAGCTCGAGGCAGTCCATGAAGGACTGCGCCTCGCCGACCGAGAGGCTCGTGAGCTCGTGGATGTTCCGGTCGCAGACGGTGACCGCCAGGCTCTCCGGCCGGAGGCGCTTGCCGCCGCAGGCCTTGCAGCCGGTCTGGCGCATGTAGCCCTCGAGCCACTGCTTGACGCCGTCCGAGGTGCTCTCCATGTAACGCCGCTTGAGATCGGGGAGGATGCCCCGGAAGCTGCCGCTGTATTCCCACGTGCCCCCGTGGCGCTCGTTCTTGTAAACGAAATCGATCTCCTCGTCCGTCCCGTAGAGGAGCTTGTTGAACACTTTGGCCGGAAGCTTATTGAGCGGCGTGTCGAGCTTGTAGCCGTAGTGCTTGATGACCGAGCCGACCCGGCTCCGGTACCAGCTCGCCTTCGGGTTGTAGGGCGCGATGCCGTGCTGGTTGAACGAGAGCCGCTTGTCCGGGATGACGAGGTCGGGATCGAATTCCTGGATGACGCCGAGCCCGGTGCAGGTGGGACAGGCGCCGTACGGGTTGTTGAACGAGAAGAGCCGCGGCTGAAGCTCGGGGATGCTCACCCCGCAGTCGGGGCAGGCGTGGAGCTCGGAAAAGAACTCCTCGCTTTGCGTGTCGCCCTCGATCCGGACGACGATGAGCTTGCCCTCCGCCAGCTCGAGGGCGGTCTCCACGGACTCGGCCAGGCGCTGCCGGTTCTCCCGGCTCACGGTGAGCCGGTCGACGACGATCTCGAGCGTGTGCTTCTTCTGCTTGTCGAGCTTGAGCGGCTCGTCCAAGGTGAGGATCTTCCCGTCGACGCGCAGGCGCTGGAACCCGCCCCGTTTGGCGTCCTCCCAGACCTTCCCGTGCTCGCCCTTGCGGCCGCGCACGATGGGCGCCAGGATCATGAGCTTCGTGTTATCCTTGTAGGTGTAAATGGTCTCGAGGATCTGGTCCACCGACTGCTCGCTGATCACCTTGCCGCAGTTGGGGCAGTGGGGAACGCCGATCCGGGCGTAGAGGAGGCGCAGGTAGTCGTAGATTTCGGTGACGGTGCCGACCGTGGAGCGGGGGTTCTTGTGCGTGGTCTTTTGCTCGATGGAGATGGCCGGCGACAGGCCCTCGATGTAGTCCACGTCCGGTTTGTCCAGCCTCCCCAGGAACTGGCGGGCGTAGGCGGAAAGCGATTCCACGTAGCGGCGCTGTCCCTCGGCGAAGATGGTATCGAAGGCGAGCGAGGACTTGCCGGAGCCGGAGAGCCCGGAGATGACGATGAATTTGTCCCGCGGAAGCTTCAAGTTGATGTTCTTGAGATTGTGCTCGCGCGCGCCCTGGATGATGAGATATTTCATGAACGACGTCCCGTGCCAAAAAGTGAAGGGCGGGGAATGCGGGGCAATCCCCCTCGCCTTTTTTCTCTCTTCGCCGGCCCGGCGAGCGGTCCGGCAGACTCAAAAATAATCACAAACGGAGAAATCGTCACCCGCCGGATTTCAAACCTGCCGGCATCCGGTCGGCTCGAAATCCGTTGGACGCATCATATCAGGAAAAAAAAGGCGATGCAAGCAATAACTAAACATTTGTTGGGTAATTCTTTTTTCAACCGAGTTTGGTGGAAAATATGATTGGTTGGAGAGAGTTCGTCTGCGGCCCGCGGGAAACGACGACCATGCCGTCCCTGGCTTTGAGACCGCATTTTTCGCCGAAGGATTTTGTCGGCAGATACGTTTCGGCCCAGATCGCGGTCTGGGCGTATCGTTTTTCGATCGACTCCAGCAGGCGGCGGCCCAAACCTTTTCGCTGACAATCGGGATCGACGACGACTTCCGTGATCCAGGTATTGGTGACACCGTCGCTCAAGGCCCTGGCCCACCCGACGAGCCGACCGGCCAGGAAAGCGGCCACCACGAATGACGATTGCGTGAAGGCTGTACGCAGCGCCGCCGGGCTGTACCCGCATCCCCAGCCTATTTTACGATACAGCCCGATGACCTGCTCGTAATCGAGGTTCGCACAGCCTTCCAGGAAAGCGAATTCCATACTCGTATTCTTCACTCCTTATATTATGGAAGGGACGAAGTGAACCGATATG
>CAZKOS010000294.1:0-3215 GCA_964554445.1 uncultured Spirochaetaceae bacterium
CCGCCGACGGTGAAAGCATCCGCCGGGGATCGAAGATCACGTCGGCCTCCTCCTTCGTGACCACGCCCTCCGCGATCGCGATCTCGCGCACGGTCTTCCTCTCCTTCGAGGCGCGCCCGGCGATGGCGCTCGCCCGGTCGTAGCCCACCTTGAGCGCCAGGGGCGTGACCATGGCCAGGCTCCACTGGACGAGCTCCGCGCAGCGTTCCTTGTCGGCCGTCATGCCGCGGACGCACTTCTCGTCGAAGAGGCGGACGGCGTTGGCGAGGATCTCGAGCGCGGAGAGCGATTCGAAGGCGATGAGGGGCTGCATGATCTGGAGGTCGAGCGGCCCGGTGAGGCCGGCCACGGTGACGGTCGTCGCCCGGCCGATGACGTGGGCGGCCGCCTGGATCACGATCTCGGGAATGACGGGATTGATCTTGCCGGGCATGATCGAGCTCCCCGGCTGGAGGGCGACGAGGATGAGCTCGCCGAAGCCGGCGCGCGGGCCGGAGGCGAGGAGGCGGACGTCGTTGGCGATCTTCATGAGGCTCGCGGCCAGGCCGTTGAGCGCGCCCATGAGCGCCACCTGCGCGTCGCGCGAGGCGATGGCCTCGAACCGGCACTCGGCCTCGCGGAAGGGGAAGCCCGCCTCCGCGGCGAGCCGCGCGATGACGCGCTTCGCGAACTGAGGGTGGGTGTTGACGCCCGTGCCCACCGCGGTCCCGCCGAGGGGAAGCTCCTCGAGGCCGGGGAGGACCGCCTTCAGCCGGTCGCGGCCCTTCGCCGCCTGCGTCCGGTAGCCGGAAAACTCCTGGCCGAGGGTGATGGGCACCGCGTCCTGCAGGTGGGTCCGCCCCACCTTGACGACGTCGGCGAACTCCGCTTCCTTCTCCCCGAGCGAACGGACCAGCGAGTCGAGCGCGTTCACGAGAACCTCGGCGCCGCGGCGCGTCGCGATGTTGATGGCCGAGGGAATGACGTCGTTGGACGACTGGCCGAGGTTGACGTGGTCGTTGGGGTGAACGGGCTTCTTCCGCCCGATCGGCTCGCCGAGAATCTCATTGGCCCGGTTGGCGATCACCTCGTTCAGGTTCATGTTCCAGGAGGTGCCGGACCCGGTCTGGAAGACGTCCACGGGGAATTGATCGTCGAGCTCGCCGGCCGGGATGCCGCGGGCGGCCTTCTCGATCGCCTCGGCGAGCTCCGCTTTCAGGAGCCCCAGGTCGCGGTTCACCGCCGCGGCCTCGCGCTTGATCGCGGCCAGGGCGTCGAGCATCGGCTTGGGGATGCGGTAGCTCGAGACCGTGAAATTGTCGATCGCGCGCTGGGTCTGGGCCCCCCAATAGGCCCCCCCGGGGATCTCCACCGCGCCTAAAAAATCGGATTCGCTTCGTTTTTTCGGTGTCTCTTTCATATCGGAATAATATACATAAGCCGGGGGACGGCTTCAAGGACTCGGTTCGACCGAAGGCCGATTGAATTCCGGCGATTTTCCGGGAACGAAATATGCGGTTATGTCACCGCCCCGCGATTTCGGCGCCGCCCCGGACCTGCGCATCCGCGTCCGCGTTTGACAGCTCACATCCTTTTAATTACGATTGAAGCGGATGAGACTTCACTCTGGCGGCGGAAGGAGAACCGGATGAGGCGATTGGTCGCGGCGCTCATCGCTTTGCTCACTGCGTTTTTCATCGGGAACGGGGAGGCATGGGCCGACGCCGTCACCATCGGGGCCGTGCTCCCGCTGACCGGGAAAACGTCGTCCGTCGGAGAGGCGCAGTCGAAAACGCTCGTCCTGCTCGCGGACGAAATCAACGCCCGGGGCGGACTGCGCGGACGGAAAATCGAGCTCGTTATCCTCGATTCGCGGGGGGACGCGGTCCGGGCGGCCGACTGCGCCCGGACGCTCGTCGCCCGGCGCGCGGCGGCCGTCATCGGCCCGAGCGCCCCGGCCGAGGCCCTCGCGGTCATGAAGGTGTGCGAAGAAAACCGGACGCCGCTCATCTCCCTCGGCGGACGCCTCCCGGGTCCGGTCCGGAAATACGCGTTCGCGGTCCCCGGCCCGTTCGAGCCGTTCGTCGACGTGCTGGCCGCCGCTCTGAAGAAGCGGAGCCTGACCGCCGTCGCCCTCCTCACCGACGCCCGCTTCGGCGCCGGGCAGGAGGAATTCCTCGAAACGGCCTTCGCCGCCAACGGCATCGCCGTCGCGGTCCGCGAGCGCTATTCGCGCCTCGACTCGGATTTCACCTCGCTGGCGGCGCGCCTCAAGGGAAAAAAGTTCGACGCCCTGGTGAACTGGGCCGACGGACCGGCACAGGGCACCCTGACCCGCGACCTGCGGCGCGCCGGTCTCGTCCAGCCGCTGTTCCAGAGTCCGGCCTTCGGCGACGAGTTGTACGTGCAGGCGGCCGGGACGGCGGCCGAGGGCGTTTTCTTCCCGCAGGACCCGGTGATCACGGGCCGGGTCGGAACACAGGACAAGCCGCGGCTCGAGGCGCTCGAACGGTATCGGGCGTCTTATGAGAAACGATACGGCGCGCCTCCCCCGTACGTCGGCTGGCCGGCCGCGGACGCGTTCGCGATCCTCGTCCGGGCGTTCGCCGACGGGGGAACGGACGCCGGGTCCGTCCGCCGCGGAATCGAAGGAGTCAGGGGATTGGCCGGCGTCAACGGCGTCTACAATTACGGCCCTACCGACCACAACGGCACCGCGTCGCAGGTCGAGCTGCTCACGGTTCGCAACGGGAGATTCGAGCCGGCGAACCGGCCGGTGATCATGAAGGGGAGATTCGACGCGGGGGATGATTACAAGCCGGTCGTGGCCGTCATGGATTTCACCCGCGAGAACCTGCCGCCGGGAGACGGCGACCTGATCCAGGAGGTGCTCTCGAGCAGTCTGGTGAGGAGCAAGCGGTATTACGTCGTGGAAAAGAAGGAACGCCAGGCCCTCCTCCGGACGCTGCAGGACTCGCTCTCCGACTTGAGCGATCAGGCGTCCCAGGTTCGCGTCGGCAAATGGCTGGGGGCCAAGAAAGTGTTCACCGGCAGCCTGGGAAAAGTCGAGGGCAAGATCCTCGTCACGGTCAAGCTCATCGACCTGGAATCGTCCGTGACCGAGGCCTCGCAAACGAAGATGTTCGCGTCGATCGAGGAAATTCTCAACCAGTCCGACGCGCTCATCGAGGCGCTGGGCGAATAGCGATCCCGGGCGGTCCGGTCCGCATCGCCTT
>CAZKOS010000295.1:0-3185 GCA_964554445.1 uncultured Spirochaetaceae bacterium
TATCCTGCGCCATCCTGCCAACCCCTTTCGCGGGTAAGTATATGCCATCCGCGCGTCATGGTATACTCAATCGTCCAATCATAATGGTTTTCTAGTTCCTTACCCGATAGAGTGTTAATTCATGTTTCTGGTTGCGGAAGTAGAAAACCAATTTCTATTGAGTATATAACCGGAAATACCCGATAAAGTGCGGCTTTGCGGGTATAAAACGTCGCGGCGGGTCGGGATAATTATCGCCGCTCCCCCGGTTTTCACTCGCGTGAATGCGTGTTATCTTTTGTTACAAATCGCCTGAACGGGGGAAACGTGATGTGGCGGGAAGTGATGGCATCGCTTGAAAAGAATTGGGAAACGTACCTGACGTCCATCGTCATCGTCCTGGCGGCCGCCGCCGCGGGCTTCATCGTGCAGTTCCTGATATCCAGGCTCTTCAGGGCGGTTTCAAAAAAGAAAACCGATTTCCCGGGAAGTCTCGCGGTCAAGCACCTGCGCTGGCCGCTGCGTTTCGCCGTGCCCATCGTGTTCATCGCGGCGGTTTCGCCCTTTGTCGGGGTGCCCCCCGAAATTCAAGACGGCGCGGGCATCGTCCTCACCACGCTTCTCATCCTCGTCTTCGCCTGGACGGCCGTGAAAAGCCTTTCCATCGTCGTCGACTTCACCGAGCGGCGCCTGCGCGGCGGCGGCCGGGAAACCCTGCGCGGCCGCCGTATCTCGACGCAGGTGCGCATCATCAAACGTATCGTCGCGACGATCGTCGTTTTCGTCGCGGCCGCGGTCATTCTTCTCCAGTTCAAGGAAATTTCCAACCTCGGCACCACCCTCCTCGCCTCGGCCGGCGTCATCGGCATCGTCGTCGGCTTCGCCGCCCAGCGCTCGCTCGGCACCCTCTTCGCCGGTTTCCAGATCGCCTTCACCCAGCCCATCAGGATCGAAGACGTGGTGGTGGTGGAGGGCGAGTGGGGCACGATCGAGGAGATCACCCTCACCTACGTCGTGGTCCGCATCTGGGACCTGCGCCGGCTCATCCTGCCGGTGACGTATTTTCTCGAGAAACCCTTCCAGAACTGGACGCGCACGTCCGCCGCGGTCATGGGCACGGTCTTTCTCTACGCCGACTACACCGCGCCGATCGCCGCCCTTCGGGACAAGCTCAAGGAGGTCGTGGCGGCGGACCCCCTCTGGGACAAAAAGGTCTGCGTGCTCCAGGTGACGGACACGCGCGACCGCACCGTGGAGCTGCGCGCGCTGGTGAGCGCCGCCGATTCGGGCAAGCTGTGGGACCTGCGCTGTCACGTGCGCGAGGCGCTCGTGAGCTTCCTCACCGAGACCTATCCCCTCTCCCTCCCCCGCTTCCGCGCCGTCCTGGACAAGGAAGACCCGCACGCCGCGAAAAAAGATTTATAAGGAATCCAGGAAACCAGGAGAGGGAAAAAGCAAATCAAAATAAAGTAGAGAACATGAATTTATGCGTAAAGAAGATCAGAAAAAAAAGAAAATGTAAACTGCGGTTGATTCAACCTCTCTAATCTTGTATTTCATTCTTCCTGGTTTCCTGGTTTCCTTATCGATTTTCCTTCCTCAGTAATAGTATCCGCCCCACACGGCGCCGGTCTGGGGGAGCTCGACCGGCTTCCTGTCCCAACTCTCCTCCAGGCGGTCGGGGTCGCGGGTGAGGCGGACCGCCTCCTCGACCTGAATCGAAATCGCTCCCAGGTCGTCTTTCACCGCGCCCACGATGAGAAAGGCCGCCGCCTGCTGGAGCAGGAAGCGGTGGCGGGCGTAGACCTCGGGGAAGAAGACGGTCTCGAACATGGCGTGCTCGTCCTCGAAGCTCACGAACATCATGGCCGTGTTCACCCGGGTGCGCACCTCCTTGCCCGTGACGATGGTCCCGGCGATGGCGACCCGGCGGCCGACGAAGCGCGGCAGGTCGGCGGAGCCGACGAGCGGCAGGCCGGGAAAGCGCCCGGCGCGCGCGGCGGCCCGGGCGGCGAAGAGGCTCATCGGGTGGCGGGAGGCGACGAGGCCGAGGCTCTCCACCTCGGCGCGGAGGCGGGCCGCGTCGGAGTAGTCGGAAACGCAGTCCGGGAGCCGGGGCGGGAAAAAGCCGAAATCGGCCTGCGTTCGCGGAACGCCCGGCCGCGCGTCCAGCTGGAAAAACAGGAAGAAGAGCTCGGGCCGGGTGCGGCCGGCCGCGACCGAGTCGAGCGCGCCGCTCTTGATGAGCACCCGGACCTCGGGGTAGCCCGCCTCCGTGCGCCGCAGGAAGTCGAAGAAGTCCGCGAACGGCCCGCGCGCCCCGCGCTCGGAGACGAGCTTTTCCAGGAACGGCCGCCGGACGTCCGCCAGCTGGAGGAGGCCGATGCGGAGCCCCCCCTCCTCCACCGTGTACTCGAGCGCGCTCGCGTTCACGTCCGGCGGCAGGACGGCGAAGCCGCGGCGCCTGACCTCGTCCAGGTAGGTCTGGCGCGTGTAGAAGCCGCCGCCGTTGTTGATGACCGAGGCGAGGAACTCGAGCGGGTAATGGAGCTTGAGCCAGGCGAGGCGGTAGGAAACTTGAGCGTAGGAGGCCGAGTGCGGCTTGCAGAAGGAGTAGCCGTCGAAGGAGAGGATCATGTCCCAGACGGCCTCCGCCTCCGCGGCCGTGACGCCGGTTTTGACCGCGCCCCCGACGAACCGTTCCTTGAATTGAGCCAGCTTCGGGCTTCCCCCCTTCTTGGCGAGGATCTTGCGGAGCATATCGGCGTCCTCGGTCCCGAAGCCGGCGAGCGCGATGGCCACCCGCGACACGTCCTCCTGGTAGACCATGATGCCGTAGGTGTCCTTGAGGGTGTCGTCGAAGGCGGGGTGGAGCCTGAGGTAGGGCTTGCCGTGCAGGCGCTTCACGAACTCCTCGATGTACCGGTTGGCGGCCGGCCGGATGATCGAGCTCGCGATGACGAGGTTCTCGAAATCGGCCTTCCCCATCTTTTGCAACAACTGGCGCGTGGCCGGCGACTCGATGTAGAAGATCCCGACCGTGTCCCCCGAGGCGATGAAGCGCTCGACGTCCGGATCGGCGGTCGGGTCGAAGCGCCGCCAGCTCAAGGATTCGCCGTGCCGCGCGTTCACCAGGCGGATGGAATCGCGGAGCACGCCCAGGGAGCGGTTGCCCAGGAGGTCGATCTTGACCAGGCCCGCCGCCT
>CAZKOS010000296.1:0-3156 GCA_964554445.1 uncultured Spirochaetaceae bacterium
CGGAAATACCCGACAAAGCGCAGCCTGGCGGGTATCAATCCGGCAAGAAGAGGCTCGAACATGAAAATCAGCTTCCACGGCGCGGCACGGACCGTGACAGGCTCACAGCATTTGGTCGAAACGAACGGCCTCAGGATCCTTCTCGACTGCGGCCTGTACCAGGGCAAGCGCAGCGAGAGCTTCCGGCTCAACCGCCGCCTGCCCTTCGACGCCTCGTCCGTGGACGCGGCCGTGCTCTCCCACGCCCACATCGACCACTCGGGCAACCTCCCGTTTCTGGTGAAGAGCGGTTTCAAGGGGGAGATCGTCTGTACCGAGGCCACCGGGGATCTCGCCTCGGTGATGCTCAGGGACAGCGCCCATATCCAGGAGCAGGACGTCGAGTACCTGAACCGCAAGCGCGAGCGCGACGGCCTCCCGCCCGTGGAGCCCCTGTACGACGCGGGCGACGCCCTGGCGGCCTGCGGCCGTTTCTCCGGGATGGCCTACGGCCGGACGCGGGAGCTGGCCCCGGGAGTGACCCTCTCCTTTCACGACGCCGGGCACATCCTCGGCTCGGCCTTCGTCGTGCTGGAGGCGGCGAACGGGAAGGGCGCACCGCTCCGCCTCGTCTTTTCGGGCGACCTCGGCAGGAACGGGCGGCCCATCATCCGCGACCCGGAACCCTGCGACGGCGCGGACGCGCTCATCATCGAAAGCACCTACGGCGACCGGGTGCACGAGGAGATGAAGGCCGGCGAGGAGCGGCTCCTCGCCGTCGTGGCGGAGACGGTGAAGCGCGGCGGCAAGGTGATCGTCCCCTCCTTCGCCGTGGGCCGCACCCAGGAGCTCGTCTACAGCCTGCACCGCTTCATTCTGGACAAAAAGCTTCCCGACACCCTGCCGGTCTACGTCGACAGCCCGCTCGCCGTGGAGGCCACCGAAGTCTTCCGGCTCCACCCCGAGGCCTGGGACGCGGAGACCGGCGCCCTGGCCGCCGAGAGCGGCGGCCGGGATCCTTTCGGCTTCGCCCGGATGCGCTACACCCGCACCCGGGAGGAATCGATGGCGCTCAACGACCTCAAGGGACCGGCCGTGATCATCTCCGCCTCGGGCATGGCTGAAACCGGCCGCATCCTCCACCACCTCAAGCACACTATAGGAGACGAACGCAACACGGTGCTCTTCGTCGGCTACCAGGCCGAGCACACCCTCGGCCGCCGGCTCCTCGACGGGGCGCGGACGGCGAAGATTTTCGGCGTCGAATACGGAGTCCGGGCCCGGGTGGAACGGATCGACGCCATGAGCGCCCACGCCGACCGCGAGGAGCTCCTCGCCTGGCTCGCGCGCTTCACGCGCCCGCCGAAGCAGACCTTCGTCGTCCACGGCGAGGAAAAGGCGGCCTTCGCCTTCCGCGACGAGCTTGTCGCGCGCGGCTTCCCCTCGGTCGAGGCGCCGGCGCGGGGAGAATCGAGGGATATCGGGTAAAAATCGCCCCGGCACGCCGTTTCCCGGCTCCGCCCGCCGTCATCCGGGCGGCTGGGGACGAATTCGGCCGGAAAAAAATGGATGTAAACTAACCGCAAATATGTTATAGTCTATCGAGAAGCCGGGAAAATCGAGCTTTTTCGGCTTCCCGATCATGAAATTGCCGAACCGGTTGAGGGATGCTTCAATCGGCAGCCCGGAGAATTCCGATGCAGGGAGCGACCGATTGCGAGCGCTCCGGCAATTTCCGGTTTACATTCAGCGAAGCCTGTGAAAGACCGCATTCGATTTTCCACAGGCGGTTCTTAAATTTTTTTCGAGAGCGGGCAGAACACACCGGGTTCGGACGAAAAGGTCGTCGCGCGCGCGTCCACGATTGAGTTGCCTCCCCCGTCCGGCCGCCCCGCGAAGGGACCCTATGAGCGTCATCGGCATCATCTCCTCGGATCAAAAACTGAACGACACCATTTTCCGGGAACTCGCCAAGGACCCGGAGAGCGGCGATACGGTCACCGCCCACGGCGACACCAACGACGTCCTCGAATTTCTCAATTTCGACATCCCCGAAATCGTGATCGTGAACCTGTCGGACAAGAAATGCGACCTGGAAAACGTCATCAACCAGATCATCGCCGACAACTGGCTCCACAACTTCGGCATCATCGGCATTTACGACAGGAAGACCCAGTCGGAGATCGAGCTCGCGGAAAAGCTCAAGATGACGAACCTCCTGAACCTCTTCGACTACGGCAAAATCCCCTCGACGCTCCTCAAGACCGTCAAGATCATCAAGGCCAACAGCCAGGTCATCTTCCAGCGGGAAATCGCCACCACCCTGGTGGAAAAGCTCTCCGGGTCGTTCGAGCTCGACAACGACCTCCTCTCGGTGCCGAGCTACACCAACCTCCTCTCCATCGCCCTGTTCAACAAGGGGTTCGTCGACGCGGAGATGAAGACCAACTTCAGCATCGCCCTCACCGAGCTCCTGATCAACGCCATCGAGCACGGCAACTGCGGCATTTCCTACACGGAAAAGCAGGAACACATCAAGAACGGCGGCACCATCCACGACCTGGTGGCGCACAAGTGCCTCGATCCCGAAATCATGCGCAAGCGCGTCATCCTCGAGTACGAGATCCAGCCCAGTCTCTCCACCTTCAAGGTCCGCGACCAGGGCGCGGGCTTCAACGTGCAGAAGTACCACGAATGGCTCAAGAAGAAGAATCTCTACTCCCTGCACGGCCGCGGCATCATGATGGCGCGGTCATTGAGCAGGAAGCTCACCTACAATGCCAAAGGGAACGAGGCCACCCTCGTCATCGAAAACAAGGACGTGCCTTTCCAGGCGCCCCTCGGCTTCCTCCACGAGGAACCGATGGTTTTCAAGAGGGGAGACATCGTCTTCACCGAGGGCGAGGAGAGCGACCACATCTTCTACGTCCTTTCGGGACGCTTCAGCGTCTTCCACAAGAACAAGAACATCGGCTTCGTCACGCCGGCGGACATCTTCATGGGCGAGATGTCCTTCCTCCTCAACAACACGCGCTCGGCCACGGTGCGGGCGGAAAAGGAAAGCAAGCTCATCAAGATTTCGAAGAAGTCGTTCATCTCCGTCATCAAGCAGTACCCGCACTACGGCGTGTTCCTCTCCCGCCTCATCGCGCGCAAGCTCGTCCGGACCAACACCCA
>CAZKOS010000297.1:0-3145 GCA_964554445.1 uncultured Spirochaetaceae bacterium
GAGGGCGGGCTCTCGCTCACGGGCGGGGAATCGGCGGAGGGCGGGCTCGCCGCGGCCGGCGATGACGCCGCGCCGCGGGAAAGCTCCGAATTCTGAAGCGGCCTGCCCGCTCGAATCATTGACACTTCCATTCCCCGGCAATAAGATTAATTATCATGCCGAAGATTGCAGTCGTCTTCTGCATCGTTATTCTCGGATCCGGGATCACCGCTTTTCTGATCGCGACCGTCAGGCGGGGCGGAAACGGAATCAAGCGCCTCCGGACGCGCGACGTGCGCGCCATTCTGGAGAGCCTGCGGAACGCGTTCGGGTTCACGGTCTATGGAAGCCTGATCGCGCTCGAGAACTACGCCGAGGGGAAAATGGGCGCATTCCGGGTGCTCGTGCGGGCGGCCCCGCCGCGGCCGTCTTCCGACGGACCGCCTGATCTCAACGCGGCCGGCGCTCCCGAGAACCGCTTCTGCACCACGGCGGATTACGTTCTGCTCGTCCGGCTGACGGGCCGGTGTTTTTCCCGCCGGGCGGTTGAAATCACGAAGCGGCCGGAGGCGCCCGGGGGAACGGTCGACGCGGGCGAGGAACCGGAGCTTGAGGTACAAGGCGATCGGCCGCCCGATCCATGGGGCCGACTAAAAATTACCATGGAAGCATTGCGCGCCGCCGGTCGCCGGGCCGCGGATTCCGGCGATCCTTCCGCCTCGCGCTGGGTGCGGCTGGACTGGCGGGATTTTGGGGCTTTGAACGATCTTCTCGGCACGGAGCTTTTTTCGCGGGCGTTTCTCAATGACCTTGAATTTCTCGCTTCCCGTTCCACGCAGCTCTCGATCTTGAGCGGCGAGCTCGCGATCGGCGTTCCCTTCCGGACATTGACCGGAGAGATCGCCGGGCGCGTCGTGGCGACCGCGGCCGGCGTCGCCTCGCGCCTGGCCGAGACGAGCGCGCAAAACGACTGGTATCTGCCCGCCCTCTGCCTCGGCCTGCGGCGGGCGGCGGACAAGCGCCGGCGGACCGCGCTCCTCCGCACGATCGCCGCCGAATACCCGGACGAGCCCCTCGCCCGCCGCGCCTCCGAAGAGCTGCTCGGGGATCCGGATTTCTCCCTGGCGCTCGAGGCGGCGGAGTTCCTGCGGCTCGACCTGTTCGCTTTCGTCACCGGCCGGATCGACGGCCTCGGCCATACCGACCGGGCCCTCGCGCTCGAAGCGCTCTGCGAGCTCAAGACTCGGGCGGCCGCCGGGTTCGTGCTTCGCTTTTTCTCGCACACCGATTCCGCCTTCCTCCGTCAATCCGTCATCGACGCCTACCGGGAAAACCGGGACGGCCGGGGCATGGCCGTCTTCCTCGCCGGCGCTGACGACCGGTCCCGCGAGGTGAAGCTGGCCGCGGCCGAGGCTCTCGTCGAGCAGGGGGACGCCCGGGCTCTCGGCGCGCTCTACCGGTTGAGCCGCGACGATTCGCTGCCGGAGGAGCTCCGGGTCCGGCTCGGGGAGACGGTCGAGCTCCTCAAGGTGAGCGCGAGCGCGGACGATCTGGGGCTCCTTTCGCTCGCCGGAAAAGAGGCGGCCGAGGGCGGGTTGAGCGTCCCGCGCGGAATCAAACGCAAAAAACCGTCCGCTCGACCCGACCGGCGAAAACATTGACACTCCCAGCGGCGCCCGTTATGCTTGTCCGGGACGTAACCCGGAATGTTTTTAAGCGTTTGGACTCTCTTGGCACTCATCCCGATCCTCGCCTTTTCGATCCTGGCTTTCCAACGCCTTCAAGCCTTCATCAGTCGGCGGGCGGTCTTCAACCGTTTGAAAGCCCGCTTCGGATTTCACGATGAGAAAACAATCTTCCACCCGGAACCGAGCATCGCGGGACGCCTGGACGGGCACACCGTCTCCGTCACGTTCATGCGGCTCGAAAATGTGCCATTGTTTCACATCGGGCTGAAAAGCGGGCGGCTGCTCCCTCGTCCCCTCCGGATGGCCAAGGGCGAAGATTTCTCCCTCGATAAATTCAATCCGCCGTCCGCCCTCTCGCTCGACGTGGATGACTTCAACGCGCTGAACGAATCCATCGGGCGGCCGGTCATGACCGGCGACGTTGTCGAGTTGGTTACCGGAATCCAGGATCACGCTTTTTCGTTTTCCGTTTTCAATAACGAGGTTTCCATAAGCATCCTCCAAAAAAACGCCGCCGCCGGATCCGTCGCCGCCCTCGTCGAAAACGCCGCCGGGCTCGCGTCACGGCTCATCGAGATCGGACGGGACGTCGATCTCGCCGTCCACGCCCTCTGTGTCAAGGTGCGGATGCGCCTTCAACACGACGAACGCCGGTCCGCGCTGCGTCTGCTGGCTTGGAAATACCGGGATCACCCCTTGGCGCGCGAGACCTTCGCTTATATCACGGAAAACGCGGATTTCGAACTGGGATTGTCGGCGGCGGAAGCATTGGGTATTGATCTCATCTCATACGTGAAGGACAGCCTGCGCCGACTGATTCTGTCGGACAAGATCAAGGCCGTCCGGATTTTCTCGGACCGGAAAGTCGCGGGGGGAATCGATTTTCTCCTCGGCTATTTCAAAGAGGCGCGCGAAACGACGGTGCGGCGGGAAATCATCGCCGTGCTGGCGGAAGAACACGACCAGCGCGCGTACGATCTGACGCTCGCGGCATTGTCGGACCGGTCCGCGGATGTGGCGGCCGCGGCGGTGGAGGTCCTGGCGGAATCGGGGAAAAAAGACGCGATCGCGCCGCTCGCGAAGATCATCGCGGACCCCAGTGCCTCCTCCCTTCTGCGCGAGCGCGCGCGGGTTGTTTCGACGGCCATTTGCCGCCGGCTCGGCCTGAGCATGGCGGGCTGGGTCTCGCTCGCCGGAGGAGAGGCGGCCGAGGGCGGGCTGTCGAAGGCGGAAGAGTAGTCGGCAGGCGGCGGCGAATCGCCCGGCGGAAAAAACATTGACAGCCGGCGGACCGGGCGATACCATTCCCGACAATGGCGGCTATTTTGGTGCTCACGGCAATAATAGTCTTCGCTTCACTGGTTGCATTGCCGGTCGTCTTCCCCGATGCCCTGGAGCGTCTTTTCGGGAAAAAGAAACGGCTCGTGATGCTGCGGAAAGCCGCGGAGGAAGCGATGGAAAAAATACGCGCGCGCCTC
>CAZKOS010000298.1:0-3121 GCA_964554445.1 uncultured Spirochaetaceae bacterium
GTGTCATCGGCGACAATTTGAGTCGAGCCTGCCCTGAGCGAGCGGGACAGGCGTCTTCCGGGTAACGAAATCATTTCTCCGCGAGTCGAAGGGGTGGGGCCCTCTCCTCACACCGCCGGCGCGAGTGCGAGTTTATCTTGCATGGCGCCCGGGCGGGTATTATTTTAGAAATGAGTGAAAATGAGACGGCGGATGAGGCGTCCACGCGCATGATTCGCCGGCATGAGCATAATTCACGCGTTTTCCGGTGGAAAGCGCGGCGGGAAAACCCCGCCGGTTGTTCGGATAGACGAAAGGAAAGGAAATTATGATACGCGCTTTCAAGATTTTTGCCGCTTGTCCGGCATTGGCGCTCTTCATTGTCGCCGGGTGCAGCGAACCCCAGGCGCCCGCCGTTTTGTTCCAGGACTCGTTCAATTACGCGGCGGTGTCTCCCTGGACCCCCGTGAACGGCTGGTCGGAGGTTTCCGGAGGCAGCGACTGGAATATCGTGAGCGGAGGCGTCAGCGGCAACGCGCTGCAGTACAATATCGGCGATTCGCCGATTCTCATCGATAACTTCAGCGGCGGCGACTACACGATTTCCGTCCGCGTCAAGCCGCTGAACCTGATCGGCGGCGGGTGGCCCTTCGGCATCGTGGCCCGGTACGGCGACGTCAATAATTTTTATTACGCCTCGGCCTATGACGACGGCTCCGATATCTTCATTCGCCTGGACAAGTTCGTCGGCGGCGTCCAAACCCTCATCGGCAGCGAGGTCCAGTTCGGGAGCGGGCATCTCGATCAGACGACCTGGTATACGTTGACGTTCACGTGCAGCGGCAACAACCTTTCGGCGACCCTGGCGGGGGGCGGAACCACCGCCGGCGTCTCGGGCACGGCCGGAGATTTTTCGAGCGGGAAAACGGGGTTGAGAATTTTAAACGGCAATGCCGCCTATGACCTGCTTTTTGACAATTACACCGTGACCGGACCGTAAAGAGCCGGAAGCCATGCGCCCCGCGTCACCCGCCGGTTCCTGGACAGAGGAGTGCTCCTGAACCCCCTCCGCCCTGGGCGGGGAGGGACAGCGGGGGAGGTGGGAAGAAACAGCCCGGGATCGGCATAAGGAGATTCCGGATTTTCAACGAGTCGAAGGGGTGGTTCCCTCTCCTCACGCCACCGAATCCTCCGCCGCCCGCTTGGCCTCGTTGCGCGCGGCCTTGCGCTCGGACTCGGCGCGCATGACCTTGCGCAGGCGGATGGCGTCGGGCGTGACCTCGACGAGCTCGTCGTCGTTGATGTAGGCGATGCAGTCCTCCAGCGTCATCCGCACCGGGGGGGTGAGAATGACGTTCTCGTCGCAGCCGGCGGCGCGGATGTTGGTGAGCTTCTTGGTGCGTCCGGGGTTCACGACCAGGTCGTTCTCGCGCGCGTTCTCGCCCACGATCTGGCCCTCGTAGAGCTTCACCTGCGGGCCGATGAAGAGCTTCCCCCGGTCCTGGAGGCTGAAGAGGGCGTAGGCGACGGAGACGCATTCCTCCTTGACGATCATGACGCCGTTGGTGCGGTTCCTGATCTCCCCCGCGTATTTTTCGAATCCGGAGAAAATGTAGCTCATCGTTCCCATGCCCTTGGTCTCCGTCATGAACTCGTTCCGGAAGCCGAGCAGGCCCCGCGTCGGGATGCGGTACTCGATGCGCACCATTCCGTTGTTGTGCTGCATGTCGACGAGCCGCCCCTTGCGCGCGCCCAGGCGGCCGATGAGGCCGCCCATGTAGGCCTCGTCCACGTCGATGACGAGCTCCTCGTACGGCTCCTGAAGCTCGCCCTCGACCTTTTTCATGATGACTTCGGGCCGGGTCACCTGGAACTCGTAGCCCTCCCGCCGCATTTTCTCGATGAGGATCGAAATATGAAGCTCGCCGCGGCCGGACACCTTGTAGCCGATGCCCTGTTCCATGGGCGCCACGCGCAGGGCCACGTCGTTCAGCGTCTCGCGGTACAGCCGTTCCTTCAGGTGCTGGGAGGTGACGTAGACGCCGCCCGACCGGCCGGCGAAGGGCGAATCGTTGGGGATGAAATTCATGGAGACGGTGGGCGGGTCCATTTCGACGAAGGGAAGGGGACGGGGATCGGCGGGGTCGGAGATCGTCTCGCCGATCTTCACTTCCTCCAACCCGGCCAGGGCGACGATCTCGCCGGCGGCCGCCTCGTCGGCCTGGACCATCTTCATGCCCTCGAAGCGGTAGATCTTGGTGACGCGGGTGACGGGGGAAATCTCCTCCCCGCGGCAGCCGACCACCTCCTGGTTCATCCGCAACCGGCCGTTGGAGACCTTGCCGATGGCGAGCCGGCCGAGAAAGGACGAGTAGGAGAGCGAGCTCACGAGCGCCTGCAGCGGGGCGGCCGGGTCGCCGGAGGGCGCCGGAATGTGCTCGAGGACGGCGTCGAAGAGGGGGACGATGGTGCCGCTGCGCGCCTCGGGGTCGAGCGAGGCGTAGCCGTCGCGGGCCGAGGCGTAGACGACCGGGAAGTCGAGGCTCTTGCCCGACGGGTCGAGCTTCATGAAGAGCTCGAGCACCTGGTCGAGCACCCAGGCGGGCCGGGCGGCCGGCTTGTCGATCTTGTTGATGACGACGAGCACCGCGAGCCCGAGCGAGAGCGCCTTGCGCAGGACGTAATGGGTCTGGGGCATGGGCCCCTCGGCCGCGTCCACCAGGAGCAGGGCGCCGTCCACCATTTTCAGGACGCGCTCCACCTGGCCGCCGAAGTCGGCGTGGCCGGGGGTGTCCACGATGTTGACGCGCACGCCCTTGTAGGCGAATGAGCCGTTCTTGCTCGCGATGGTGATGCCGCGTTCGCGCTCCAGGTCCATGGAGTCCATCATCCGCTCCTCCACCTCCTGGTTCTCGCGGAAGAGGCCGCTCTGACGGAACATCTGGTCCACGAGGGTGGTCTTGCCGTGGTCGACGTGCGCGATGATGGCGATGTTTCTGATCGGTTGCTGGCTCATGGTCGTTGTTCGTCCTTTGCGCGAAGAAGAGGTCCTCGAGCGATTCCGTGTTGTTCCCTTGGCTTATTAAGGAAGGTAAAGAACGAATCTACTGAAAACCGGCGGAAAAGTCAATGTGCCGGGGGG
>CAZKOS010000299.1:0-1878 GCA_964554445.1 uncultured Spirochaetaceae bacterium
CGCCGGCGGAAAAACGTCCGGGGGGCCGGGGAAGAAGAAAGTCGTTGCGGATAAGGGCGGCTGAGGAAGAGCGGACCACTGATGCCGCCGATGGGAAAAGATTGCACCGATGAAGAAAGGTGAAAAAAGATTTGGTGATTTCAAACGGTCAAGCGCGGTACGATTTCGACCGCATAAAATAAAAAGTGAAGTCTGGAAAAGAAAATAAGCCGGCTATTTCGATTGTCAATCGCTTTCCATTTTTATCCCGAATTTTCTTATCCCTCTCATTCCTATAATACGTAGCTTTCCCTTTTTCTCATCAGTGTCATCCGTTCCCATCAGTGTCATCGGTGGTTCCCTATTCCCTCGTCCTCACACGTAGTTTCTCTTCGCTCACGCCGTCTCGATGGCGCTCCAGATGCGGCGAATCTTGCCGGTGTCGGGATCGGGGGGGATGGCTTCGACGGCGGTGACGAGAATCTCGAGCGGTGCGTCGACGTTCGACTGCCGCAGCGAACCGCGCAGGGCTTCCTCGACGATCGGCGCCTCGACGCGGCGGCCGGGCGCGAAAATCAGGGACACCGTGAGCTCGTTCCGGCCGGTCTGCTTCACCTGCCAGTCCCTGATCTCGTCGAAGCCGATGAGCGGCACCATGAGCCAGTACGGCTGGATGAGCACGCGGCCGCCGTCACGGCCCGCGACGGAGAGCGGGTCGTCGGTCCGGCCCGTCACCTCGCCGATGAGGGGGAGGCCGCGGCCGCAGACGCACTCGCCTTCCACGGCGGAGGTGACGTCGGTGAGCTCGTAACGGATGAAGGGCTGGACGCGGTTATACAGGTTGGTGAGGTAGCACTTGGCGCCCTTCATCCCCGGCGCGACGGGCCGGCCTTCTTCGTCCACGATCTCGAACACCGCCATATCGTCGTTCACGTGCATGACGTTCGCCTTCCCCTCGTCGGAGCGCGCGCGGCAGGCCGCGCAGCCGCAGACCCCGCACGACTGGGCGATGACCATGCATTCTCCCGCACCGTAGATGTTGCTCAACGGGCAGGGGAAGGCCCTGGTGATGAGCGAGCGCGCCCCGGCGGTGAGCGATTCGCCCAGGCAGGCCACCAGGTCGTCGGGCGTGCCCTGAAGGATTTTCGCCCGGCCGGCCAGGCGCTCCTGCGCGAGCCGGGCGACGATGGACGGGTAGCCCGCGAGCACGTGCGGACGGAAGTCCTCCAGGAGGGAGATGAGGCGGTCGAGCGGTTCGCGCAGGGAGAAGATCCGGATGTCGCCGATGAGCTCGGCGAAGCGCGGCGCGTAAAAGAACCCGCAAAAACCGGGAAAGAGGCCGCCGTCCATGACGACGGCCGCCAGGCGCAGCGGCTCGCGCAGGCGGCGGAAGACGGTCGAGAACCGGAAACGGTGGCCCAGACCGCGCGCCATGTGAACCGAGCGCATGGCGCCGAAGCTCCGCTTGTCGTGGACGATGACGGCCGGTTCGCCGCAGGTCCCGGACGTGTGATAGGCCACGTACCCCAGATACCGCCGGCCGATGTTGGCCGGGTCGGTGACGAAAAGACGCAGCTCGCGGAGCGTGAGCCGCGGATCGGTGACGTACGAGTCGAAGGATTCGAGCATCATGCGCTTGGTGACCGGCGGCAGCTCTTCCAGGGCGAAGCCCTTCTCCGGGACGTCCTTGTACAAATCCCGGAAGAAGGGAGACCGCCGACGGGCGAAAGCGACCAGCCGCTCGAGCTTGCGGCGCTGGATAACTTTCAGGGCCTCCGGATTGAGGAACTGCCGCCGGTGAATGACGGCGGACATGACGACCGTCTTGAACAGACTGCTCATGGGTACCGGTACAAGTTTAGTGCACCAAGTTCGATAAATCAAAAAAAGCGGGCGGGA
>CAZKOS010000299.1:1978-3081 GCA_964554445.1 uncultured Spirochaetaceae bacterium
ACGATCACCGTTTGGGGAACCCCCCGCCTTCCAGCCAGCGCGACAGGAGGCGCTCGTCTGAGGAGAGGGCGCCGAGCACCCGGTAAGCCGAAGTCATGAGCGTGCGCGACGAGGAGGCCGGCTCCCGCACCACGCTGTCAGGGGCGAGCAGGGTCGAGTGGATGAAATACAGGCCCGAGGAATCGACCGCGAGGAAACCAACGTGCTTGTCCAGGCCCAGGACGTACATCCCCGGGGAGAGTTTCCGGCACGAGGCGAGGAACTCCGCGCCCGAAGCGTTGCTGTAGCGGCGGATACTCGTCTCATCGACGAGAGACCGGATGAGCGTCTCGGAGGGTTCCTGCCCCAGGCCGATGCGGTCGAGCCGGAGCCCCGAGTCGCGGAGCACCGTCGTCACGAAATGCCCGCAGGAGATGCCGCCAATGCCCGGGACCGAAGTTGTTCCATTGAAATCGTAGCCCGTTCCGTACCAGAAGGGAATGATCTCGTTCTCGACGGCCGCCGACCAGACGGTCGAGGCTCTGGCAAGCACCGCCCTCTTCTCCCCGGCGCCGCGGGCGGCGCTCCATTCCGCGGCCAGCGCGGCGCGTTCGCGTTCGAGCTTTCCCAGCGCCGAGCGGTAGGCGATTTCCTTGTCTCCGGCCGATGTGACCGTCTGGCTGCGGGCGAGCGTGGTGCCGGAAAGCGCGGCCGGAACGAAGGCCGCCAGGAGTGTGCCCGCGCAGAGCACGACGGCGAGCGCCGCGGCCAGGCGTCTACCGTGTTTTTTGGGCCGGTGGCCGGCGGAGTACTTGAGGAAAGTTCTGCGGTCGGTGAAATCGATATTCGCCATGCGGGCCGGTTTGCTCCCTTCAATGTAGTTTTCGGCGCGTCGAACGCGGGGCTCAACACGTAATCAATCGGTCTTTTAAGAAAACGACGCAAGAATACGGATAAGGTGGAAGAGGGAAGGCTGCAACGGCGCTGAAGAATCAGGAGAGGAGGTTGATTTTACCATATTCCGTCCCCCCTCTCCGGGGTTTTTCTCCTCCCGGCGGTTCAAACCTTTCTTAGTGCCCCCAAGATTGCGACGGCACGGGAATGGCTCAGGCGGCGCGGGGAAG
>CAZKOS010000300.1:0-3079 GCA_964554445.1 uncultured Spirochaetaceae bacterium
GCGCCATCGGCGAGGCTTTCGCCCCCCGCGCAGGGAACCGCCGTAGGGCGGAAGATGCTCAGGCCTTGTACATCCCGAGCACGCGCAGCTCTTCGGTGTGTTTCTTGAGCTCCTCGAGCGCCTCGGCGAAGGCGCCGCGGTCGGGGGGCAGGGCGAGATCGAGGTAGAACATGTACTCCCAGGGCTTGCCGGGAATCGGGCGCGACTCGAGCTTGGTCATGTTGAGCGATCGTTTGGCGAGCGTCTCGAGCGCGAAGAAGAGGGCGCCCGGCTTGTCCAGCGTGGCGAAGACGATGGACACCCGGTTCGCGTGCTCCGCCTTCAATCCGCGCTCCTCCCCGCCACCCGTTCGCGCGATGACGACGAAGCGCGTGTAATTTTGGGGATTGGTCTCGACGCCGGGCTTGAGGATTTTGAGGCCGTAGATGGAGGCCGCCTCCTCGCTCGCGATGGCGGCGTTCTCCTTCAGGCCCGCTTCCGCCACGTGCGCGGCCGAGCCGGCCGTGTCGTAATACGAGATCTTCTCCCACGCCGGGTAGGCCTCGAGGAACTTCTCGCACTGGGCCAGGCCCTGCGGGTGCGAGTAGACGCGGCGGACGTCCCCGATCGCCGCGTCCAAGGTGCCGATGAGGTTGTGGACGATGCGGATCTTTTTCTCCCCGACGATGGACACGTCCGGAAACTGGAGGAGGAGGTCGTAATTCTGGTGGATCGAGCCGGAGAGCGAGTTCTCCACGGGAACCATGCCGTAGCGCGCCCGTCCCGCGAGGACGGCCTCGAAGATGTCCCGGAACTCGGGGACGGCGAGCGGCTCGACCTCCTCGTGGAAGTAGAGGGCGATGGCCTTTTCGCTGAACGAGCCGCGCTCGCCCTGGAACGCCACGATCGCCGCCTCCCCCTTCGCGCCCTTCGCCGCGGTCTTTCCCGTTTTCTTCCCGGCGGCGGCCGCCCGCGGCTTCGCGATCGAGGGCAGGCGCGCCATCTCCTTTTCAATGACCGGCGCCATGGCCTCGATGTCGCGCATGAGCTTGCGGAACTGTTCGGGGTAGAGCGATTGCGCGCCGTCGGAGAGCGCCCTTTCCGGGTCGGGATGGACCTCCACCGTGATGCCGTGCGCGCCCGCGGCCACCGCCGCCAGCGCCATCGGGAGCACCTTCTCGCGCAGGCCGGTGGCGTGGCTCGGGTCCACGAAGATGGGAAGGTGGGAGAGCTTTCTCACCACCGGAATGGCGGACAGGTCGAGCGTGTTGCGGGTGGCGGTCTCGAAGGTGCGGATGCCGCGCTCGCAGAGGATCACGTCCTCGGCGCCGTGGGCGAGGAGGTACTCGGCGGACATGAGCAGGTCCTGGATGGTGGCGGCCAGGCCGCGCTTCAGGAGCACGGGCTTCCGCAGCGCCCCAACCTTCTTCAGGAGTTCGAAGTTCTGCATGTTGCGCGCGCCGATCTGGAAGATGTCGACGTAGTCCCTGAGGAGGTCGGCGTGTTCCGTGGTGACGATTTCGCTCACCACGGGCATGCCGAACTTCTCGCCCGCCTCCTTGAGATAGCGCAGGCCCTCCTCGCCCAGGCCCTGGAAGGCGTAGGGCGAGGTGCGCGGCTTGTAGGCGCCGCCGCGCAGGATCACCGCGCCCGCCTCGCGCACGAGCTCGGCGGTCTCCAGGATCTGGGCGCGGGACTCGACCGCGCACGGCCCGGCGATCACCACCACCCGCCGCCCGCCGATCTTGACCGGTCCCAGGTCGACGACGGTGTCGTCCTTGCGGAACTCGCGCGAGGCGAGCTTGTAGGGCGAGGAGATCGGGATGACGCGCTTGACGCCGGGCAGGAGCTCGACCTCGCGGTGATCGACCGCGGCCATGCCCACCGCGCCGAAAATCGTCTCCTCCTCGCCCACGATCTCCCTGATCTTGAAGCCCTTGCCTTCCAGGAAGGAGCGGATCGATTCTTTTTCCTTGTCGTTGATGTTGTGCTGCAGGACGATGACCATGATTGACGGTACGTGAATCGTGATGAGGTGTCAAGGACGGGGGAAAAACTACGGCAGGGCGGCGTTTGTCGGCCCGCTCCGTGAAAACGGCACGCCGTATCTTCGGGTACTCATCAATGGAAGTCATTTTCTGCCGTCGGACCTGGAAATCGTCAAAGGCGAACGGATCCCTCCCGCCGGCGGCGATTCGCCGGACCTCATCATATTGGGATACGACGATATCGGCTCGATCGCGCGCTCGGAGAAGATCGTGCTCTTCGATGAAGCCGTGAGGGATGAATTGACGTTTCTCCACGATCATTCCGAATCGTTCGTCATCTCCAGAACGACCCTCGTCATCCGCCTCCGGCTGCGAAACGCGGACGGCCCTTTCGTCGCCGCCCTGTTGCGGAAATCCTCGCGTCTGGCCTCGTGTCTGATCGAGATCACCGGCGCGGTCGACCTCTATGGCCTGGCCCGGGCGGCCAAATTCCGACGCCACACGAATCCTTTCCCCAATCAGACGTATCTGGAAGCGCTCCTCAACAATTCACGGCGGGTTCCTTCGGCGCGCCTCCAGCTCCAGCGTCTGATCGAACACTCGAATTTCGATATCAGGTACCGCGCCGCCGAGGCGCTCGGTCTGAACCTGGAGCAATACGTCGTCCTGTGGGCCCGCACCGGCGGACCCGCCTGCCGGGTGAAGGCGATCAGATGGCTCTGCCAGCGGAGAAAACCGGACGGCCTCGATTTCCTCGTGCGTTATTTCGGCGGGCCCGAGTCCGACCCGGTCAGGCCGGAGATCGTCCGCGCCTTCCGCGATTTTCCCAACCCCAGGACGGAGGAACTGCTCCTCACGGCCGCCCGCCGGAGCGGAAACGATGAAGCGACCATGGCCGCCCTCGAAGCGCTGGGCGCCTGCGGAGGCAAAGATGCCCTGGAGACAGTGTACGGAATTTCGCAGAACGCGGATCTCTCCGCACCGCTCCGCGAGGCCGCTCGGGACGCGGTGACCGCGATCCGCGCGCGGCTGGGGGAGGAAGAATCCGGCCGGCTCTCTCTCGCCGGGGACAAGTCGGGAGAGGGCGGGCTTTCGAAAGTCGAAGACGGCGA
>CAZKOS010000301.1:0-3071 GCA_964554445.1 uncultured Spirochaetaceae bacterium
CCCCGCCTCAGCCCTTCCCCCCGCCGGCGCGCCAGACCGCGGGCAGGGAATTGGTGAGGGACGGCCGGCCGGCCTTGCCCCGCCGGAACTCGAGACTCACGAGCAGTTCCGCGCCCGGGGTGAGCCACCCGGGCGGAACGAAACGCGAAGAAAAGTGGAAGGCGAACCGGTACGCCGTGTGACGCTGGACTGAAAGCTCGCCCTTCCCCACGCTCACCCAATCACTCGGCCGCTCCTTCCGCACGAGCTGCAGGCCGACGAGCTCCCCGTGACGCGGCTTCAGGCGCTCGCCCTCGAGCGAGTTGGGATAATAGGCGTGGAGGATTCCGGCCTCCCCTTCCCCGCCGGCCAGGGAGACGATGAGCGGCTTCACGTCCGCGGCGCGCCGCTTCTCCGGCCTGGCCCGGTTTTGGAAGCGCCGCAGGTATTCGGGCAGCACCCGGCAGGTAATGCGCACCTCGGGCTTGTTTTCCGCCTTCCTCAAATCGTCCCCGGCGAACACGCCCGTCACCACCGGGGTGAGCTTGAGCATCTCCCCGATCTCCACGCTCCGGCCTTCCAGGAGGGCGGTCATGACCGTTTCCTCGAGCAGGCTCAAGACTCCCTTGATCTCCGGCCCGGAAAGCCCGGCATTGGCGGCCGCCATTCGCTCGACCATCCCCGCCAACGTCATGGTCGGCCCGTGCACCGTCTGGGCTATCAAGCCCTTCTTGCCCGCCAATGGATTCTTCACCAGAAAAAAATCGATCGCCATGCCGCTCCTCCGTCAACCTTGTCCGTTGAAAGAATGAACTGAGAAACAATTCAAACCCAACTGAAACGTTTCCCTCAATAAAGGCAATACAAATCAATGATAAAGAGAGAAAATGTTTAGTCCCTCAAGCGACAAATCTTTGTCGCTCTAGGGACCACGCCTTGTCGCTCTAGGGACAAAGCCTTGTCCCTAGAGCGACCACGATCGGTCGCTTAAGGGATCAAACAATTTCAGCGTTCATGATGGTATTATATTCGGGCTGATTATGGAAACACAAGCATTTGATTGTAGAAAGAATTCAGTTGATTTCGACCATTGACCCGGGTTGCTTCGCTCGTATTTATAATTGAAACATCCAACACAAGATCAAATCAGTACCCCCAAGAATGTGCGCACGTCAATCGGGACCTGTGTCGCCGTCTTCCATCGCCCTTTTCTCGATTCCGCAACAATCTTGGGGGCACTCTTCCCGATATTTCCCTTTTTTCGGCCCTTTCCCCGTTGCAATATGATCGTCGCCCTTTCCGCCGCGTTTTTGTATATTAAACCAATACCGGAAGTTTTCCGGAATAAAAGTCCTCCCCCGAAAGGAGCTTCGCCATGGCAATCACCCACAAGCGCCTGGGCCGGCACGGCGTTCTCGTCTCGAACCTGTGCCTGGGCACCATGAACTTCGGCTGGCACGCCGACGAAAAGACGAGCTTCGCGATCATGGACCGCGCGCTCGAGCTGGGGATCAACTTCTTCGACACGGCCGACGTCTACGGCTGGACGATCGCGCACGGCGCGACCGAGGAGATCATCGGCCGCTGGTTCGCGCAAGGCGGCGGGCGGCGCGAGGCGACGGTGCTCGCCACCAAGGTCTACAACCTGATGGACCGCCCGGGCGAGCGCTTCGAGCCGAACCACGCGGGCCGCAACCTCTCCGCCATGAAGATCGCCCGCCACTGCGAGGCGAGCCTCAAGCGCCTCCAAACCGACGCCATCGACCTCTACCAGATGCACCACGTGGACCGCGACTGCCCCTGGGACGAGACCTGGAACGCCTTCGGCAACCTGCAGAAGCAGGGCAAGGTCGTGTACGTCGGGAGCTCCAACTTCGCGGGCTGGGACATCGCCACCGCCTGCCAGGAGGCGGACCGGCGCGGCCTGCCCGGCCTGGCGAGCGAGCAGAGCCAGTACCACCTGGGCAACCGGATGCTCGAGCTCGAGGTCATTCCCGCCTGCCGGCACTACGGCCTGGGGCTCATTCCCTACAGCCCGCTCTGGGGCGGCCTTTTGGGCGGCGCGCTCAAGAAGCAGAAGGAAGGGCGCACCGCGAGCGAGGACACGCAGAAGAGCATCCAGACGCACCGGCGCCGGCTGGCCGCCTACGAGAGCCTCTGCGACAAGCTCGGCGAGCCGCCCGCGGCCGTCGCCCTCGCCTGGCTCCTTTCGAACCCGGCGGTGACCGCGCCCATCATCGGCCCGCGCACGGTCGAGCAGCTGGAGAGCGCCGTCCACGCCACGGAGATCGTCCTGAACGAGCGGACGCTGAAGAAGCTCGACTCGATCTTTCCCGGGCCCGGCGGCGAGGCGCCCCAGGCGTACGCCTGGTAGGAAAAACAAGCCGCGGATAAACGCGGGTGGAGAGGGATGAAAAAAAGAATCATTCGGAGGAACGGTCGGGATATACAAGTCGATGCCAATAAGTGAGAACTGAAGCGATAAATCACAAGGAGGATGTCATGCGAAAGATATCGATATTCATTGCAGCGGCGCTGTTCCTGCTCGCGTCGCCGTCGCTCTTCGCCGATAAAGTCGATTACCTGAGCGTCGTCAACGTCGACGTCGACCTGGTCCATCTCCTGATCGCGTCCGACACCCTGGACATCGGTTCCGGCGCGATGGTCGATTTCAATACGGGGATCGTCCTCTGGCACATCGGGGCCCGGGTGCAGTACCTGAACGCCTTCAGCCTCGCCGGGGAGGCCGGCCTGGGCCTGGTGTTTTACGGCACCTACGAGACCAACGCGCCGTACACCCAGGTCATCCCCCTCGGCTCGTGGACGGTGGGCGACACCCGGTACACGCGCTACGAGCGCATCGAGGGAACGTGTCCCGCGGCGTGGCTCAACGTCGTCGAGGCGGGCGTCAAGCCCCAGTACATCAACAACGAAGGGTACGATTGGTCGACGAACTTCAGCGACGTCATCTTCTACGGCGGCTACCGGTTCGTCTCCTTTTACCAGGAGATAGCGCCCGTCGAGGAGATCGAGTTCACGCTGCACGGCCTCGTCGGAATCGTCAACCGCACGAACGTGGACGGCGGCACGAC
>CAZKOS010000302.1:0-3066 GCA_964554445.1 uncultured Spirochaetaceae bacterium
CGGAGGAGCGTTCCAGTCTTGTCGAAAAACCATTCACCCACGCCGGAGACCATCAACCCGCGGGATCTTTTATCCGCCCGCGCCTTCGCGCCCGGCCACATCACCGGATTCTTCGAAATCGACGACTCTGATCCCGATCCGCTCAAACGGGGCTCGCGCGGCGCCGGCCTCTCCCTGGCCGCCGGCGTGGTCACCGACGTGAGCGTGAGCCCGTCGGCCGCGCCTTCCCTCACGATAACCTTGAACGACGCCGCCGGCGCCGACGCGCCGGTGTCCCGGCGCGTGGTCGAGCTTTTTTTCGAAACGGCCGGCGAAGCGCCCCTCGACGTCAAAGTCGAGCACTTCGTTTCCGTGCCGCAGGGCGCGGGCTTCGGATCGAGCGGGGCGGGCGCCTTGAGCCTGGCGCTCGCCCTGAACGCCGCCGCCGGCCGGCCGCTGGGAGAGGTCGAGGCCGCCCGCCTCGCCCACCGGGCGGAGATCGACTGCCGCACCGGCCTGGGCACCGTGCTCGCCTGCACCGCGGGCGGTCTCGAAATCAGGACCCGCGCGGGCGCGCCGGGCGTCGGGGAGGGGCGCTCATTTCCCGTCCCGGGCGGTCTTATTGTCCTGTGCTTCGTGTACGGGCCCCTCTCGACCGCCGCCTCCCTCGCCGATCCGGCCGTGAGACGCAAAATCAATGAGGCGGGCGCCCGCCTCGGGCGCCGTCTCCTGGACGAGCCGACCGTGCCGCGTTTCATCGAGTTGTCGCGCGAGTTCACCGAGGCCGCGGGCCTGGTTACGCCGCGTCTTCGCGGCCTTTTCGAGTCGCTCGACCGACGCGGAGTCGCGGCCGCCATGACTAATTTCGGCGAGGCGATTTTCACCGTCATCGAGGCCGGCAGACGTTCGTCCCTCGACGACCTCGTCGCTGCGGCCCGCGCCGACGGAGCCGTCCCGTTCGAGAGCCGCATTTCCGCCGAAGGAGCCCTCGTCATGAATGACAACGGCCTGGAGGGCACCGATGTCCATGAAACCTGAAATCCCCGCCTCCCACCCGCGCAAGGCCTCGCTCGAGCTCCGCGAAAAGCTGATCCGGGCCATGGAGAAGAACGTGGCGGCCAAGGCCGGGCTCATCGCCCACGGCCGCGGCGAGGCGTTCGACTACCTGCTGGGAGAGACCACCCTGCCTTCGGCGGAACGCGCCGCCGAGGCGGCCGCCGCCCTCCTCCTCTCCGCGCGCAAACCGGTCGTCTCCGTCAACGGCAACGTCGCCGCCCTCTGCCCGGACGAGATCGTGGCGCTGGCGCGGGCCGCCTCCGCCGCGCTTGAGGTGAACCTCTTCTACCACCGGAGCGAACGGGAGCGGGCCATCGCCGACGAGCTGCGCGCTCACGGCGCGGACCGGGTGCTCGGCGTCGGCGAGGCGGCCTCGGCCACCGTGCCGGGCCTTGAAAGCGCGCGCACGCGCGTCGATCCCGAGGGAATCTACGGGGCGGACGTCGTTTTTCTCGCCCTGGAGGACGGCGACCGCACCGAGTGGCTCGTGAAGATGGGAAAGAAGGTGATCGCGATCGACCTCAATCCTTTCTCGCGCACGGCCCAGTTCGCCCAGGTCACGATCGTGGACAACCTGTCCCGGGCCCTCCCCCTCGTCCTTGAAAAAATTAAGGCGCTCTCTGGCCGGGAGTCGCCGGCCTTGTCAAAGATCGTGAAATCGTACGATAATAAAAAGGCTCTCGGGAAGGCGATCGGCCGCATCCACAAGCGGTTGAGGCTCCTCGCCCGGCGCGGCGTGTTCGTCGAGGTCCCCGGGACCGCAGACGCGCCGCCGGGCTGAACGATTCACCGGCCTGACGGGCGCGACGGGGTGGCGCGAAGGAGCACCCGGGCCGCGGCCCGCCGGGATTACCAACCAAGGCACACTATGAGAGAACGGGGATTGTCCGGATTATCCTTGAAGAAAAAGCTTTCACGCGCGCTCGCCGCGGACCACTCCTTTCGGAGCGGGCGCATCATCGGCTCGATGTGCACGGCGCCGCACCCCTTCGCCGTCCGCGTCTTCTCGAAGTATATCGAGAAAAATCTCGGCGATCCCGGCTTGTTCCCGGGCACCGTCGCCCTGGAAGCCGAGGCGATCCGCTCCCTCGGCGGGCTGCTATCCCTCCCCGACGCGCACGGGTACATCGTCACCGGCGGGACCGAGGCGAACATCCTCGCGCTCTGGGCCGCCCGGGAACGCGCGAACGGGCGCGGCCGCGAGGTGCTGGTGAGCGAGGCGGCGCATTTTTCCGTCGACAAGGCGGCCCGGATGCTCGGCCTCGAGCTCGTCAAGGTACCTCTGAAGTCCGACCGTTCCCTCGATCCGGCCGAGGTGGAGAAGCGCCTGACTCCCCGCACCATCGCCCTCCTGGGCATCGCGGGCACCACCGACCTGGGCCTCATCGACCCGATCGAGGAGCTCTCGCGCCTGGCGGTGGAGCGCAACCTCTACCTGCACGTCGACGCCGCCCTGGGAGGCTTCGTCATCCCGTTCGCACGGGAGCTCGGCCGCGTGCGGAGCGCCTTCGACTTTTCCCTTCCCGGAGTCCAATCGATAACCATCGATCCGCACAAGATGGGCATGTCCGTGATCCCCGCCGGCGGCATTCTTTTCCGCGGCGGGGAGCTCGCGGAGCTCGTGCGGATCCGGGTGCCGTACCTTTCGGGCGGCGAGTCCGCGCTCCCCACCATCGTCGGCACGCGCTCGGGCGCCTCGGTCCTGGCCGTCTGGGCCCTGCTCGAGCGCCTGGGCCGCCGCGGCTACCGCGCGATCGTCGAGCGCGCCTACGCGCTCACCGACTACCTGGCCGCGGAAGTGAAAAAAATCCCCGGCCTGGAGCTCGCCGCCGAGCCCGTCATCAATGTCGTCGGCATCGCCGCCGCCATGCCGTGCGAACGACTCGCCGCCCTCCTTCGAGAGAAGGGGTGGGCGGTTTCGCTCTTCCCCGACCATCTCCGCGTCGTCCTCATGCCCCACCTCCGCCTCAGGCACGTCAAGAAGCTCGTCGCGGACCTGCGGGCGATCGTGTCGGGCTGAATCCGCTTCGA
>CAZKOS010000303.1:0-3018 GCA_964554445.1 uncultured Spirochaetaceae bacterium
CCAAAATCATATATTTCAGAACCGGAATTATCATTTAGTAATATTGATTTTGTTAATGAAATTCGATCTGAATGAGGAGGCGCGCCACTTCGTCCAACAGCACGCAGCCGGTGTCTGCGCATTAGCGTCTCCGCCGAAATTGCCCTCCGCTTCGCTCCGGCAGCTTCGCCAAGCCGCAAAACGTTATCGCAGAAATCCGAAAAAAAGCCGCTATCATAACGATTAATTTTTTTAAAAATTCTCATTACGCTCTTCCCCCTCATTTCCTGGTTTCCTGCCCTTCCTGGGTTCCTGATAAATTCCTCGGGAATGAAGTCTCAGCGTAATACAAGCTTCACGACGGCCTCGGTGTGGTAGGTGTGCGGAAACATGTCCACCGGCGCGATTTCGCCGAGCAGGTATCCCATGTCGATGAGCCGGGCGCAATCCCGGGCCAGCGTTTCGGGGAGACAGGAGACGTAGGCGATGCGGCGCGGGCGCAGCCGCGCGACGGCCCGAAGCACGTGCTCGTCGCAGCCCTGGCGCGGCGGGTCGAGGAGCAGGGCGTCGACCTCGCCGGAAGACAATTCGGCGAGCCCGGCCGCGGCCGAGGTTGCCCAAAATTCCGTGTTGGCGACTTTATTCATCCTGACCGAAAGGCGCGCCGCCTCCACGCTGGAGCGGTTGCCCTCGATGCCGATCACGCGGCGGGCGTGCGCCGCCCCGTCCAGGGCGAAGAACCCCACCCCGCAATAGAGATCGACGAAGGTGTCGGAGGACTCGAGCGCGAGCAGGCGGCGGGCGGTCTCGAGCAGGGTCAGCGCCTGGAAGTAATTCGTCTGGAAGAAGGAATCCGGGGGAATGAAAAAATCGATGCGGCCGACCCGCTGGGTGAGGAAGGGAAGCCCGGCCAGGATTGTAACGCCTTCCCGCGTCCGGACGGCGATCGACGCGAGATCCGGGATCTCGCGTTCCAGGCGCCTCGCGAAGCCGTGCAGCGCGGCGGACTGCCGCTCCGCGTACATGACCAGGCTCGACGCCGCGCGCGTACCGCGCGCGTGTATTTGTTCGACCGACGGCGGAAACGAGCGCCGAACGAGCTTTCGGTACAGGCGCTGAAGCCTGGGGAGCTCCATCGGGCATTGGTCGAAATAGACGAGTTCCCTCGAATTCTCCTTCATGAAGCCGAACCGTCCCTCCCCGTCGGACAGGAGGGAGAGCTTGTTCCGGAAGGCCCGCGGCTCGCGCATGGGCGCCACCGGACGGACATCCGCCCTCACGCCGAGGGCTTTGGTCATCGCACTGACGAACATTTTCTGCTTCCAGGCGAGCTGGGCCGGATAGGCCACGTGCAGCCACTGGCAGCCGCCGCACCCCGCCCGAAACGCCGGGCAGTCCGGCTCCACCCTGTCGGGCGAGGGGGATACGATTTCCTCGATCTCGGCGCTCCCGTAGCCTTTCCGGATCTTCTTCACCCGCACCCGGACCGTGTCTCCCGGCACGCCGCGCGGGACGGCGAGCATGACGCCGCGGTGCTTGGTGACGGCGTGACCGCCGTAAGCGAGCGAGTTGAGGGTGCAATCGGTGATTTGGCCGGGCTCGAGCGTTGCGTTCATACGAAGGGTATGAATATAATACAAAGCCCGCCGAGAGGAAAGCGCGGTCTGGCGGCTCCCGGGAATACCGGATCGATCGGTACGGCGCCGGGCTTTCATACCTTCCGGTCGTTCCCTGGGCGCGGCGGCTCGGCGCCGACCAACGCCGTCGGCGGGACACAGCCGGCGTTTCGTTTTCCCTATTTCAAGCCCGTCCCCAACGCCACGCGCTTGACGAGCATGGTCGCGTAACTGCCCCGCGGCAGGAAGAAGAACAGGGTGATTTTTTTACGGCCGGGATACAGCTCGTCCGCCCGCGGCTCGTCGAAGGCGAATTCTTCCGGCGCGACCACGGCCTTCCGTTCCGTGCCGCGGACGGCCTTGCCGTGGAGTTTTTTCACCTTCAGGTTTTCCAAGCCGATGTTTTCCTCCGCCAGCGCGCTTTCCAATGCCTGCCGGACGTCCGGGTCGCTCGCGATCGTGTCGTGCCCGGGAACCGGCAGGGAAAGGTCCTTCAACTTCCCGAAAGCTTCCGGCCGCAGCTCGCGATAAAACGAGAGTTCGCCGTACGGGAACGGAAAGCGTTCGAGCGGTCCGATCGTTTTCCGTTCGGACAGGTTGTCGAGGTAACGGACGAGCAGACGGTTGAACAAAAACGATTGGTACGCCTGGAGGCTCAGGATCGTCAGGTCGCGGTCGACGGCATTGACGGCCTTGTTGAAGGCCATGTATCCGCCGGGCGCCTTGAGCACGGCGAAGACCTTCGCGAATTTTCGGGGCACCGGCACGTCGATCTTTCCCCACTGCCGCCAGAGCGCGGCGGCCCGGGCCTTGAAGGCCTTCTCCTCGCCGCGATCGAATTCCGACGGCGCCCAGTAGATCCTTAAGGCCTCTTCCATTTTTCCCAGGAAGAGCGCTTTTCCCGGAAAGCCCTTTCCGGCGCGCGCGCTTCCGAAACGCTGTTCGTCGAAATAATTCGGAAAGCCCCAGGCTCTCGCCTCCAGGCAGTTCCGCTTGACGGTCTCCGCGTCCGCGGTCGACATGTCCCGGAGAGTGATCCGGAACGAATTCCCGGCGATGTCGGCCGCGGTCAACTTCCGGTCGGCGTACCCTTCGTGCGCGAGCGAGTAATTCAGCTCGTCGAGTTTTTCGGGCAAGCCGTCGCGATTCCGCACGGAAATGAGCTGTTCCGAATCCCCGTAACGGTCCTTGAGGCCGGCCAGCCCGATCTCGTCCTTATAAACTCCCAACCGCCTGGCTAAAACCCCCACCAGATCGAACGCATCCCACTGTTTTTTTCCAAGCCGGTAGATGCGGTACGCGGCCGGCGCGGTTCCCACCGTGAGGAGAGATTTTTCACGTACGACGAAATCTTCAGGCTTGACCTTGATTTTCACGACCCAACTGTACGCGAAAGACGCGCGCACGGCAAGGAGAGGCTGGT
>CAZKOS010000304.1:0-2995 GCA_964554445.1 uncultured Spirochaetaceae bacterium
CGTATTCCTTGACCCGGCCGCGGTAGGCGTTGATCTCTCCTTCCAGGAAGGCGTGAAAGTCGCCGAAACAAGGGCCGTCTGACATGGTCAATCTCCTTACAAACGATGCGCTAAAACGTCAATTGTCTCTCACACTGCAATGAGCGGGGACGGATTGCCTTAATGGGTGGAAACATCACTCGTCAAATCGGCCCCACCCTGCGCGGAGATCCTTCGCCCTGCGGGCTCAGGATGACAGTCTCCGTGTTATTCCCCCCTCATCGGTGTTATCAGTGGTTCCCTCTCCGGCATCATCGCACAGGAACCCGAACCAGCACTTCTCACACACCTTGTCCCACGCGCGCCGGGGGAAGGACCCGGCGGCGAGGCCGGCGGACACTTCGGCCAGGAAGCGGGCGGCGGCGGCATCGTCGGGCTCGTAGTCGCGGGATTGCGCGTCGAAGAAGGTGTAGGTGGCCAGGCGCGTGACGCCTTCGTCCTTCAGGCAATGGCGGTAGACGCGGAGCTGGTCCTCCACGCCCGTCTCCTCGATGCCTTTCATGGTGCGCGCCTTGAAGTCGACGAGGAGCTTCCTCCCCGCCTTGTCGACCGCCAGGAGATCGGTCTTGCCGCGCACGATCGTCTTCCCGTCGATGAAGGTAAACGGCTTCTCGAAGGATTCGATCGTGCCGAAGTTTTCGCGGGCCCAGGCGACGTACTTCCGCGTGTTCTCCAGGTAGTTGGTCTTGTGCTTTTTGTCGCGCTCGGGACCGTAGACCGGGACCCAGGACTCGTCGATGATCTTTTCGAGCGCCGGATCGTCCAGTGGCTCGCCGCGGCGCAGGGCCCAGTTCACCTTCTGCAGCACGTTGTGGACGATGACGCCGTGCTTCCGGTTGACGTCGGCCGGCGCGGCGAACCGGTACAGGTAGAGAAGCTTGTAGAGGAACGGGCACTCCCGGTAGGTGTGGGCGGCGCTGTAGCTCAAGGCCGCGTCCCTGGGCGGCGCCCGGTACTTCTTCTCCATTCTAATATCCGAGCCGACGTGACCCGTCACGTATCGCTCCATCATTTTTATGAAGCGGGAGGGTTTCGCCTGGCGCACGTTGATCTTTTCCGGGACGCAGAGAACGAGGAGGTCCTGGGCGCGGGTGACGGCCACGTAGAAGAGCCTGAGCTCCTCCTCGTAATGGGAGTCCTCGTCCACGCCCGCGGTTTTCAGGAGATCCCGCGGGATGGGGATGCCGCAGACGTCGTTCTTCTCCCGGAAGGCGAGCGGGAAATCGCCCTCCAGCAGGGAGCAGACGACGACCGCCGGGAACTCGAGGCCCTTGGCCTTGTGCACGGTCAGGCACTTGACCGCGCCGTCCTCGCCGCCGGGGGCGTCCGCGCCGCCCTCGATCGTCCCGTTGTGGAGGAACCAGAGGAGGTTCTTGGCCGAGGGGCGGGCGAACTGCGACCCGTATTTCTCCACGATCGCGGTGAGCCGGGCCAGGCCTTCAAGCTTTTCCTCGCTTTCGGCGGACCGCCCGGAGAGGAGGCGGGAGAGGCAGCCTGTGACCTTGTAGATTCCGTAGAGCGATTCGAGAAGACCGGTCTTTCCCGACTCGACCTCCTCCTTCAGGGCATTGAGCCCGGCGATGACGCGGGCGTCGCTTTTGTCCGCTATCCCCAGCGCCTTCGCCTTTTCCGGCGTGGTCACCCCGCCCAGCGTTTGATCGCGCGGCAGGGCGTCCAGAACGGCCGCGGTCTTGCGCGAGAGCGGGACGATGTCATTGTTGAAGATCGAGGGTTTCCACCATTCGCGCCACTCGCGGAAGTCGGACTCGGCGACCGATTTCTGGTGGAGGTAGCTCAGGACGTTGAGGACCGCCCGCACCTCGGGCCGCTCCGTGAAGCCCGTGCCGGCGTCGGTGACGAACGGGAGCCCGGCTTGCGCGAGCGCGGCGTGGACGTCTTTGGCCAGGCACTTCTTCCGGTAGAGGAAGGCCGCGTCCCCGGCGCCGAGGCGGCCCGCGGCGATCTTGGCGCCGATGAACGCGGCGGCGTTGCGCGCGGTCTCGGCGCGGGTCTCTCCCGTGACGAGGATGATCTCATTGCCCCTGGCCCGGTCCGCCTCGAGCTTCTCCTCGATTTTTCTTTCAATGAGCAGATTGGCCGCGTCGACGATGGTCTTGTCCGAGCGGAAATTGGTCATGAGGAAATAACGGGCCGCTTTCGGATAATTCTTTCCGAACTCCCGGAAGTTCCGCACGTCCGCGCCCCGGAAGCCGTAGATGCTCTGGTTCTCGTCGCCGACCGCGAAGACATTGGCGTCCTTCCCGGCGACGAGCCGGATGAGCTCGTCCTGGAGCGGGCTCGTGTCCTGGTACTCGTCGACCAGGGCGAAGGCGAAGCGGCCGCGGACGTCGGCGAGCGCCTCCGGCCGGGCCGTGAGGAGCCCCAAGGCGATCGACTGGAGGTGGGCGAAGTCGACGAGCTTGGCCCCGCGGGAGAGATCCTCGTAGACGCGGTAGCTCCTGATAAGCGCCAGGCCGTCGTCATAGTAGATACCGAGCTTGGCCAGTCCGCCTTCGAGCGCCGCGGGATCGATGCCGTTCTCGGTGAGCGTGTTGTAGAAGGCGCAGACCCTCTCTTCGCAGCGGCGCTCGTGCCCTCCCTCCCGCAGGATGAGCGGCGACCAATACTTGATCCCATCGATTCCCAGCGGGCGCCGGTGCGCGTTCACGAAGAGCCGCTGGGTTTCGCCGTCCATGACGCCGAAGGCCGCGCCGTACTCGTGGCAGGTGAAGTAGTCCTCCATGAGCGCGCGGCAGAGGGAGTGGATGGTGGAGACGCGGACTTCGCCCGCCGCGCCGCCGACCGCCGCGAAGAGCCGGCCCTGCATCTGGGCCGCGGCCTTCTCCGTGAAGGTGACGGCCAGAATCCGCGCGGGCGGCACGCCCTTCTCTTCAATCAGGTGCTTGATCCGGGCGATGAGCACCCGCGTCTTCCCCGACCCCGGCCCCGCCACGAC
>CAZKOS010000305.1:0-2983 GCA_964554445.1 uncultured Spirochaetaceae bacterium
GTCCAGAATATGTACAACCGCACGTTGGCGAACGATAGCCTGAACTTCCCCGACGTGAAGGGACTGACGCTCTGGATGACGCTGAAATCCGCATTGCCGAGGATGAATTCCCCCCTGACCACCTCGATGCTGGCTCCCAGCCCGAGACCGAACCGGAAAATGATCTCGCCGTAGCCCTCGAACGAAACCGCGTCGATGAAGGCGGTCCAGTTCGATTCCGGGTTGATCGAATTGAAGAGACCCAGACCGAGCACGGGGGACTCCACCCGGAAGGAAGTGAACCAGATCAAGCCGACCCTCAATTTCAGCATGTTGTAGAACTGGTCGGACAGGGGGAACTCGACGTCGGCGACGAGCTCCACCGCATCGCCCAGATTGAAGCCGTAATGGATGCCGAGGGTGAGATTCTGGGCCTGGGCGAGCGTGGCGGAAAGGTAGCTCATCATGAAGTTTATGCCGAGGCTGTTGCGCCGGGACGATTTGGAGAACCGCGCCAGGTAGGCTTCCTTGATCCGGCGGTACTTGTCGAGAATGTAGGCGGGAAAGGCCGTGTAATCGCTGAAATCGTAATTGATGTCCAGCTCCACCGCCTTTTGAAGCAGGGCCTCTATCCTCTCCTTTTCGGCGGCGCTCACCGTCGCGGCCGTTTCCCGGAAGGCGTAGACGACGAGCGCCTGGTACACGTATATCTCGGCCAACTGGTAAAACACGAGGCGGAGGCCGCCCGACGCCTGAAGCGCGAGGGTGTTCTCGACCGCCGCCCGGCACTCCGCGAACCTGGCCGCCGCGTACAACGCCTTGACGTTGTCGACCGCCTGCGTCTCGGGCGAGAGGGTCGAAGCTTTCGCCGGGCCGGCCGCCGACGTCTCCCCTTGGGCGAAAGCGGCCGCCGGCAGAAGGCTGAGCGCCGCCGCGATCAGGATCGGGATCCGCATGTTCATTCGAGCATCGACCTTTCGATTTTTTGCGTGGCGTTTTCCGCCACCTTGACGGTGATCTCCCGGTCGAGGCCCGAGCTCTCGTTCACGAACCTGAGCCGGTGGGTGCCGGTCGGCACGGGGACGGGTTTGACGACGGGCGTGTCGGTGAGATGCTCGCCGTCGAGGAGCACCTGCGCGGGCGGCAGAGCGTCGAAGAGGATGTATCCGACGGCCGTGGTCAGAGTGATTTCCACGTTCTGCGTCGTTTCGCGCACGCGCACCCGGCGCGTCTCGCGGTGATAACCGTCGAGCTCGACCTCAATGCGGTGGGTGCCGACCGCGATGCCGGAGATGAGCTTCGGCGTCACCCCCGCCTCCTTGCCGTCGAGAAAGATGCGCGCCCCGCCCTTGGGTGCGGTGGAGACGAAGACGGACCCCGCGGCGACGGTCGCGGCCGTCTTCGTAAAGACGACGGGGATGGACGAGGTGGACGGGTCGACCGACGTTCGCAGGTCGATCTTCTCGCCGCTCTCGGTGTTTATTATTGAAAATAAATGCTCGCCCGGATCCAGCGGGGGAAGGGCGACGGAGAGAACGTCGGGGCGGCCCTCGTTCGTCAGCGTCTGGCCGCCGTCGACCGAAACCCGGAAAGGCCCCTGGTTGGCCGTGATCGTCACGCCGCGGATTTTCTCCGCCCCGGCCGGACCGTTGCCGGACGGGCCGTTCGCCCCGTTCAGCCCGAGCGTGAGCCCGCCCGGCACGACGAACACGACGACCGCCGCGGCTGCGGCCAGCAGGAGGGCGAAGGAGAGAACGAGCTTGAGCCAGCCCCGTTTCCTCTTCACCTCCAGGTTCACTTCCTTGAGTACCTTCCAGATGGAGTGCTCCTTGCGGATCCAGCGGCGGTACAGGTCCATGCGGAAGGCGTACCCATTGTCCTCGTCCTTGTCCAGGAATTCCTTCTGGTAGGCCTCCTCGAGGAGAACGTTGATGCGCTCGCGCTTGAAGGGGAGAACGATCTTGCTGGTCTTCAAGTAGCGGTAAACGCCGTTCACGTCGCTGCGGTCGCCCGGCGAGTCGAGGGTGCCGGCGAGCGCCGAGAGCGCGAATTTGGTCCAGTCGGAAAGGCTGTTCCAGGAATATATCATCTGCGGGAGCGGATTCTCGATGATGTCCCTGACCACCGACTCGAGGTCCGCCCGGCCGGGATTGTCGCGCTCGTCCTCGATGAGGAGATCGACGAGGTTCTGGCAGACGACCTGCACGTAGAACGGCTGCCCGCCGCTCAAGCGGTAAATCGCGTCGACGACCTCGTCCGGGTATGAGACGGTTCCGGCCAGGGGCTCGGTGATGAGCCGCCGCGTGTCGTCGGGGGAGAGGTACGAGATCTTGCGGTAGATCGACTTGCCGAGGAGGGCTTTCCAGAAATCGACGCGCCGGTGTTCGAGGTTGGTGGAGCCGGTAAAGATGAAGGAGACGCGCCGGTTTCCCTCGAGCACGCCCGAGAGGAAATGGACGACGGATTCGGTCAGGACGTTTTCCTTGATCTTCGCCTCGAGGAGCTCGTACTCGTCGAGGAGGAAGAGGAGGACCTTGTTCGGGTGGGCCCGGCCCGCGGCCAGGAGGAAGGCGTTGAAAAGTTTCTCGGCGCCGTCGCTCTCGCGCGCCGCGAGCTCGGCGAAGGACAGGCCGGGCAGGTTCAGCGCGCCGCAGGCGGTCTCGACCACGGCCCTGAAGAATTCCAGGTCCGATTTGATTCCGGCCAGGATCTGCATGTCGACGAGCACCGGCAGGAACTCTTCCCCGAGGCGGCCGGAGAGAATCTGGAAGAGGATCGAGGTCTTGCCCGAGCGCCGCTCGCCGCAGAGAACGATCACCTGGTTGGCCTTTTCAAGGCCGATCTTGCGGGAGATGTAGAGGAAATCATCCTCCCGGCCGAAAAACATCTCCTTTGTCTTGATCGGGTTCCCGACAATGTAGGGATTGGATGTGATTTTTTTCATGCATCGTTACCGCTATCAATGATTATAACGATTTTTCCGGCGATGAAAAGCGGAATATTT
>CAZKOS010000306.1:0-2973 GCA_964554445.1 uncultured Spirochaetaceae bacterium
ATAACATTCGCCGGCCGGAGGACCGGCAGGGGAGGTCGCACCATGCATAAAAGAGCCCGTTTTTCGAGCGGCGTTCCGTTCAGCCTCTGCGCGCTCGCTTTCATTCTTTTGACAGCCTGGGCCTGCGTTTATTACCCGCAGGGAACAGTCACGAGACAAACCTACTTTTCCAATACGACCGGGGTCGATCGCCATTGCTACGTCTATACCCCTTACGGGTATACCGAAGACGAAACGTACAGCGTACTCTACGTGCTGCACGGCATCGGCGGAACGGAGACGGAGTGGATCTACAACGGCTCGCCGCAGCTGATCATGGACACGCTGTACGGCCAGGGAAAAGCCGAACCGATGATTTTGGTCTTCCCGAACGGGCGCGCCATGAATCCCGACGGCGTTCCGGCGAACCCGTTGAGCCCCGAGGCGCAGGCGGCGTTCGCGAATTTCGAGAACGATCTTTTCAACGATCTCATTCCCTTCATCGAGGCAAATTATCCGGTGTATACCGACCGGGAGCACCGCGCCATCTGCGGGCTTTCCATGGGCGCCGGTCAGTCCCTTAATTTCGGCCTCGGGCACCCGGAAGCGTTCTCCTGCGTCGGGGCCTTTTCGCCCGCGCCGAACACCGAGACCGCGCTTTTCAATGTCGAGGCGGGCCGCCCCGCCCAGTTGATCTGGATATTGTGCGGCCAATCCGACAGCCTGCTTTTCTACTCCCAGAACGCGGACTCGTTTTTGACCGGGCACGGCATCGCGCACACCTTCAAGACGATGCCCGGCGGCCACGACTGGAACGTGTGGCAGGCCGGCTTGCGCCAGTTCGCGCCGTTGGTTTTCCGGTAGGAATATGCTGATTTTCTGTTTCCTTTTGCGATAACAAGATAGTTCATACCGTTGCAAATCATCCCCTTCATCCCGCGCAAAGTACTATTGATGTAACGTGGAGTATCCGGAGTTTTCGTTATCTTCGGTCTACCGGCATTTTTTTTTGCGTACATCATTGTTCGCCCGTCTCCTCATCATGATATTGATGATGAGGAGACGGAGAATGTCGCGCCCCCGGGTCCCTCCCTAGCAGGTTGTTGAAAAAGTGGAACATTTTCAACAACCTGCTAGGCCGCGCTCTTGACGGCGGGGACGGCTGCCGGGGCGCCCATCTTCTTCCGGTCGGCGAGAAGGAGCACCGCGATGAACGCGGTCATGACCAGGTCCGTGATCGGGAAGGCCGCCACGCCGCCGTAGAAGCCGAAGAAGCGCGGCAGGATGAGGAGGAGCGGAATGATGAGCACGACCTGCTTGAGGAGGTAATAGGCGAGGGCGTGCGCGAACTTCCCCACGGCCTGGTAATAGGTGATGCCGATGATCTGCAGCCCGAGGAGCGGCAGGGTGAGGAAGGCGTACTTGAGCGTCTTCGCCCCGGTGTCGAGGATGTAGGCGTTGTCCGCGGAGAAGAGGCTCATGATGCCCCGGCTCCAAAAGAAGATCGGCACGAAGCCGGCCGCGCAGATCGCGGTCCCGATCAGGATCGCGAGCTCGAGCGTCCGCTTGACGCGGGCGGGGTTCCCGGCCCCGTGATTGTAGCCGATGATCGGCTGGACCCCCTGGCTCAGGCCTGAGACGATCATGCCGAAGAGCATGCTCACCTTTCATTTCCTTTTCCCGGCGGGCGGGACGCCCGCCGCCCATTATTTTATTCTTTCTTCATCACGATACTTCCGGAACACCAGGTACACCAGCCCGAAGCCGAGGAGCATGTTGCCGATGATCCAGAGCCGGTCGTCGACGTAGGTGCCCGGCACCAGGGTGCCCGCGACCAGGAAATTGACGGCCTTGCGGGGGACGACGTCGGTGAGGAGGTGGACGGCGACGCCGAGGGAGAAGCCGGAGAGGAAGAGCCGGGCGATTTGCAGCACCGGCCCGCGCGGGATTCTCGAAATAAGCAGGTAGAGCGCGATCGGCACGATGGCGGAATGAAACAGGAAGAAGCGGTGGTAGCGGATGCCGAGGAGGCGGATGTCCGCGTCCGGGAAAAAGAAACACGGAACCGCGACCATGATCGAGACGACGATGAAAACGGCGTAACGGATTTTTTTTGTCAACGGACGGCGCTCCCCTCCATCATCCCGATCATCATCTTCATCATTGTTTTTTCTCCCCGCCTAATCCCCGATATCCGGTCTTTCCAGCAGGCCCAGCGCCTCGTCCATCATTTCCACCGCTTTCACTTCGTCGAAAGCCGTTGGAACCGGGACGCCGTTCTTCACTCGATACGACGCGGCCCGGGAATTGAAATACCCGGTATATTCGTAGGTCGCGTGCTCGAGGTCGAAGGTCTCCGGGTAGCGCGCCCACGTTTCCAGGACCAGGGAGGAGTCATCCTCGAATCGATAGACGTCGTACCGCACCTGGCTCATTTCGCCGTAGAGCCGGATGACCGCGCAGACCGGTTCCTCACCGGAGAGGTACACTTCCGCCTCCCCGCCCTCGGGGGAACGCCCCATGAGCTCCTTCACTTCTTTCCTGAGTTTTTCGGTTCGGACGGCGTTGGCTTCCCGTATCAGTCTGAAGTAGCGCGCCTCCAGGCGGGGGAAGAAGAGGGCGTTCCAGACGGTTTTCGTGACTTTTCCGTCCGCCGGGAAGCCGAGCCAGCCCTGCAGCTTCTTCACCGCCGTCTCCGTGTTCGGCCCGAACCAGCCGTCCGCCTCTCCCACGACCGTGAAACCGAGGGAGAGGAGCTTCCGCTGCAGGGCGAGCACGTCTTCTCCGTAGAACCTCTTCTCCGCCAGGAAAAGATCCCGCGTAAACCCCTGCCCGAAAAGTCCGCCCGGGGCGGAGAGGAAGAGAGAGAGGGCCAGGGCGATAAAAGCGATTTTTCCCGCGGATGTCTTCATCAGCGTTTCTCCGGTTCATTGTTTTGGGGCGGTCATTTCGTCCGCCCAATGCCAGCATAACGCAATCGAATCGAAATTGCAC
>CAZKOS010000307.1:0-2941 GCA_964554445.1 uncultured Spirochaetaceae bacterium
CAAACGCGCCGCCGAAACTACCGCGCCCGCTTGTTGTAGAGATACTTGAAGAAATCGGCGTCGGTGGTCAGGGTTTTCCTGAACTTCGGCAGCAGCGCCCGGTACTCCTGCAGCGCCATCCAGTAGTCGGCGAAGGCCGGGTCCCGGTTGTAGGCCGAGTTCCGGATCTGGAGCGCCTCGGCGTCGGCCTTGGCCATGATCTCCTTGGCCTTGCGCGCCGCTTCCGACTGGATCTGCTGGAGCTCGCGCTCCTTCTGTCCCATCCACTTCTGCTTCTCCCCCTCGCCGTCCGAGCGGAAGGCCTGGGCGATCTGGTTCCGTTCCTTGATCATCCGGTCGTAGACGCTCTGGGTGAGGTCGTCCGAGTATTTGATCTGCCGGATGATGAGATCGATGAGCTCGATGCCGTAATCGGGAGTGATCTGGCGGGCCTCTTCGAGCATCTGCACCGACTGCTTTTCGCGGCCGATCGAAACGGGCTCGAATTTGAGCTCGGCGAACGTGGAAATGGAGGACAGGCTCTCCGCGCTCTCGCCCTCGCCGGTCAGGCCGGTGATGACGTTGACGCGCTTGATCTCGCTAATGATGTTCGAGTTCCGAACCGCCTCCCGCAGGGGGTTGCGGGCGATGATCTTCCGCACCTCGGAATCGATGACGTCGTCCAGCCGCGACTGCGCCTGGCTGATGGTGCCGACCGATTCATAGAATTTCTTGAGGTCGGAGATGCGCCAACGCGCCGTGGTATCCACCCAGATGAACTGGTTCTCCGCCGTGGGCAGCCGCTGCGCCGACCCGTCCCAGGACTGGATCTTCTTCGAATACGTGGAGACGGAGGCGATAAACGGCGTCTTCAAGTGGAACCCGGCGTCCGTGTCGATGCGGACGATCTTGCCGAACTCGACGACCACCGCCTGCTCGCCCTCGTTCAGGATATAGTACGGGCCGATGAGGATGACGAGCACGATGACGCCGAGGATCAGAGCCATGATAATCAGAGGTTTTTTCATTTTCATTGGTCGCCCCCTTCATCGGCGGCGGGCACAGGTGCCCGTTTCGGCGGTTGCTCGAGGTTTTTCAGCGGGATGAAATTCCTGAGGTTCTTGTCGATCAAGTCGGTGTTTTCGGCGCCGGCGAATACGTCGTCGTACATTTCATAGTACAGCCGGGTGCGCACCACCTCGGGCGACTTGCGGTACTCGGACAGGACGGCCAGGAAGCGCGCCACGTCGCCGCGGGCGTTGTTGACGCGCTCGATGGCGTACCCCTCGGCCACCTGGACGGTCTTTTCAGCGTCGCCCCGCGCCAGGGGGATGGCCTTGTTGTAGGCTTCCTTGCCTTCGTTGATGAGCTTGCTCCGGTCCTGGATGGCCTTGTTGACGTCCTCGAAGGCGTCCTGCACCGCGCCCTTGGGCGGCACGATGTTCTGGAGCTTGACGGTGGTCACCGTCGCCCCCAGCTTGTATTTGCGGAACAGGCCGTTGATGAGCTCCTGGCTCCTGGCCTCGATATTGGCCCGCTCAGAGCCGATGACGTCGAAGATGGAGCGGTCGCCGACGAGCATGTTGATGATCGACACCGAAATGTCGCGGATGGTCTTGTTCCGGTCCTCGACGTTGAAGAGCCAGGCCTTGACGTCGTTGATCTTGTACTGGATGATCCACTCCACGTCGATGATATTGAGATCCCCGGTGAGCATGATCGATTCGTCGGAGTAGTCCCGGCTGGAGTACTGGGTGACGATCCCGGCCTGCTCCGTGCGGAACCCGAACTCTTCCTTTAAAACGCGCTGCGTCGGCACGTTGAAGTTCTGCTCGATGCCGAACGGAAGCTTGAAGTGGATGCCCGGCCCCTCGATCCGGGAAAACTTTCCCAGCAAGAGCACGGCGGCCTCCTCCTGGGGGTCGACGATAAAAAAGCTCGTGAAGAGCAGAATCAGCGAGAACACGCCGGCAATGACGAGGATGATCACCAGCGGTTTGGTTTTGGCGAACACGCGTTGCCAAAATAATGAATTCATGACGTCTCCTTTCTTGATTGGTTTCGATTTCGACTTTTTTGACCCACCGGACGAAGAAGTATTCGATCTACCGCGCCGTCAACTTTCCGACGGCTTCTTTGATCGCCCTGATGTGCGCGGGCGTCGTGCCGCAGCAGCCGCCGACGACGTTCGCGCCGGCCCGCACCAGGTCGGGCACGAGCGCGGCCATCATCCCGGGCGTGTCGGGGAAGACGGTCGCGCCGTTTTCCAACCGGGGCAGGCCCGCGTTGGCGTGGACGAGGATGGGGAGGTCGGGGACCGCGGCGCGCAGTTCCTTCACCACGCCGATCATGCGCTCGAAGCCGTTCCCGCAGTTGGCGCCGATGACGTGCGCGCCCGCGTCCCTGGCGCTCCTGGCCGCGTCGGCGGGCGTGAGGCCCATCATGGTCCTGTACCCGCCCTTGGCGGTGAGGTCGAAGGTGAACGTGCAGATCACTTCCAGCTTCGTGCGCTCCCTCGCCGCCCGCACCGCGGCCGCCGCCTCGCCCGCGTCGCTCATCGTCTCGACGCAGATCGCGTCCGCGCCGCCCCGCTCCAGGGCTTCCGCCTGCTCGCGGAAGGCGGCGTAAAGATCGTCCTCGGTCACTTCTCCTGTGACGAGCATTTTACCCGTGGGCCCGATCGAGGCGATGACCCACCGGTCGGGTCCGGCGGCGCTCCGGGAAATGCGGGCCGCGGCCTCGTTCACCTCGGCCGCCCGGTCGGCCAGGCCGTAAGGCTCGAGCTTGAGCCGCGAGCCGCCGAAGCTGTTCGTCTCTATCATATCCGCGCCTGCCTCGACGTAACTCCGCGCGACCTCGGCCACGGCCTCGGGGCGATCCAGGCACCAGCGCTCGGGACATTCGCCCGGCGGCAGGCCTTTCTCCTGCAAAAAGGTTCCCCAGGCGCCGTCGGAGACGAGCA
>CAZKOS010000308.1:0-2922 GCA_964554445.1 uncultured Spirochaetaceae bacterium
ATCCCGGGTTTTTTGCCTTCTGCCATACATTCACCTCCTGAATAGTATTTTCCATATCCACGATGAGTGAAATGGAATATAAATATATTCTATGAGGTTTCGCTATTTTATCAAGAAAAATCGGAAAAAATAAATGGTGAATTCTTTTAAAAACGAATGCTCGTTTTAGGATTCGTTCATGTTGACTGCCGCAATGTCTTTGGGCGGCCAGACCGTTGCCGCATCGGTTCCTCTTACACAACGGGGGGCGGCGCGTCGGCGGGAAAGCGACGAGAGGATCAACTCCGATCGCTCCCCCGCTTGACCGGCGGTTGCGTCATGGCTACTTTTTATGGACGAACAGGATAAGGTTATGGTTCAAACTGAAAAATACAACCGGTTATTGTCGGAGCTCCAAAAATCGCCTTCGCTTCTCGTGGCATTTTCAGGCGGGGTCGATTCTTCGCTCCTGGCCTTCGCCGCGGTCGAGGCGTTGGGGCGGGACAAGGTCCTGGCCGTCACCGCCCTGGCGCGCACGTATCCGGGCCGGGAGCGGGAGGAAGCCGAGTCCTTCTGCCGCGCCTACGGCATCCCGCAGCGATTGATCGAGACCGACGAGGTGGCGGACATCAACTCGCACGGCAATCCCTTCAATCGCTGTTATTACTGCAAATTGGAGCTGTTCACGCGCCTGCGGGAGCTGGCCCGGGACGAAGGCTTCGCCGCCGTCGCCGAGGGCTCGAACACGGACGACGGGCGCGACTACCGTCCCGGCCGCCGCGCCATCGCCGAGCTCGGAGTCCTCTCCCCGCTCGCGGCGGCGGGATTATCCAAGGACGACGTTCGGGCCGTTTCCCGCGGGCTCGGGCTTCCCTCCTGGGACAAGCCCGCCGCCGCCTGCCTCGTGTCGCGCTTCCCCTACCGGGTGACCATCACCCCGGAGGCGCTCGAGCGGATCGAACGGGCGGAGGAGGTTCTCCACGGCCTCGGTTTCAGGCTCTGCCGCGTGCGCCATTACGGAAACCGGGCCCGCGTGGAGGTGGAGCGGGCCCGCGTGGCGGAAGCGCTCCGGCGGGAGCCGGCGATCAGCGGGGCGCTGCGCTCATTGGGGTATGCCGAGGTGGAGATCGATCCCGAGGGCTATCGCACGGGAAGCATGAACGTTTTCACCTAGGCGCTCGACGGGCGTGCGGGAATTGTGCGGTTTCACCGGAAGATTTCCACAGAGCGGGCTCCATAAGAATTTATTCATGAGGCCGAACCCGAGGCGAAGAAAATCCTAAACGCGGGCTTCCCTCGATTTTTCCGAACCGAAGTCGAGGACCGCGTCCTTGAGTTTTTCGTCCCTGCCGATGGTGCGGATCATTTCCTTTACGAACGGGTCGATGATTTTATAGATCCGCTTGTTCCTGGACGTTTCGCAGCTCACAATGCCCGATTCCTTCAGCACCGCCAGGTGCTGGGAAACCACCGGCTGGACCTGGTCCAGGCACTTCCACAATTCCTTGACGCAGGCCGATTCGCCTTTTTCAATGGCGAACAGAATCTGCAGGCGCAATCCATGGCCGCACACCTTCAGGCGCTGGGCGTAACTTTTCAGGGTTTCGACGCTGGTCGATTTTTTCATAATTACCATTTTAATATATAGCGTTCGGAAAGGCAAATCCGATAATTATTTTCCGCGGGCGCAAAAACGCGCGGCGGGCGCCGCCCGCAACTTGATCATGAAGCGGGGTTCCTCTATAGTGAAAAAGACCCATGAAACGTATTTTCCTTGACTGGGCCTCGACCGCTCCTCCCCTGTCCCTGGCCGTCGAGGCGCAAAAAAAAGCCGCCGTCGAGCTTTTCGGCAATCCCTCTTCGCTCCACGGCGAAGGGCGCGGGGCGAAGGCCGCCCTGGAAGCCGCGCGTGCGCTGTTGGCCCGGGCCGCCGGGGCGCTGCCCGAGGAAGTGGTCTTCACTTCGGGCGCCACCGAGGCCAACAACATGGTGGTCGCCTCCATCCTGAAAAGACAGCTCTCGGATCCGACGGCCAAGCCCGGCCGCCGGATCGTCGTCAGCGAGATCGAGCACGCCTCGCTCTGGGAGCCGGTCCGGGCCATGAAAAAAATGGGTTTTGACGTGGCGGTCTGCAAGCCCGACTCCTCGGGAATCGTGCGGCCGGAGCGGCTCACGGAGCTCCTCGACGCGCGGACGGTCCTCGTCGTCCTCATGCTCGTCAACAACGAGACCGGCGCCGTCCAGCCCGTGGCGGAATGCGCCGCCGCCGTGCGGGATTTCACCAGGGAACGGGGCGGGCGCATTCACGTCCACACGGACGCGGTGCAGGCCTTCGGCAAAATCTGGTTCTCTTTCCGCGAGTCCGGCGCGGATACGGTTTCCTTGAGCGCGCACAAGCTCGGCGGGCCGCGCGGCACGGGCGCCCTGCTGGTGGGCCCCGGAGCGCACCCGGCCTGGATGTTCCTGGGCGGGGAGCAGGAGGGGAACCGCCGGCCGGGCACGGAAAACCTGGCCGCCGCCCACGCTTTCGCCCAGAGTGCGCGGTACAGGATCGAGGCGCTCGACGCCAATCACGCGCGCGCCGTCCGGCACATGGAGCGGCTCATCCGCGCCGCGCGCTCGATCCCCGGCGTGCTGGTGCTGCCCGAAGACCGCGCCGAAACGGACGACCGCCGCTTTTCGCCCTACATCCTCTCGTTCGCGGTGCCCCCGGTGCCGGGCGAGGTGGTCGTGCGCAGCCTGGACGAGCAGGGGATCGCGGTGTCCACGGGCTCCGCCTGCCATTCGTCCAAAAAAGACCATACGCGCGTCATGGAGGCCCAGGGCGTGCCGAAACCGATCGCGAGCTCGGTCGTGCGCGTTTCGATCGGACCGGAAACGACCGAGGACGAGATCGAGGCCTTCGCCGCGGCGCTGGGCGAGACCGCGCCCCTGCTCCTCCGC
>CAZKOS010000309.1:0-2922 GCA_964554445.1 uncultured Spirochaetaceae bacterium
GGGTCGCCGTCGCGGAGGCAGGCGTAGAGCGCGACCCGGCACAGGTCCGCCCGCCCCGGGAACCGGGCGAACGCCCCGAGCGCGAACGATTTCAATCGACCGTAATCGTTTTCCCGCACGGCGAGCGCCTGGCTGCGTTTCAGGACGCGCAGGAAATCCTCGGGAGAGGCCGCGGCCCGGTAGGCGCGCTCGATGGCGGCTGTCGTCTCCGGCAGATAGGAACGGGAAGCCAGGTCGTCGATCTGGGACAACAGCTCCCGCATGGGCGTCGGTTCGGCCGGGGAAAGCAGTCGCCAGGCGAGAAAGGCCGCCGCCGCCAGGACCAGGACGGAGACGATCGAGATCGGAAGGATGATTTTTTTCTTATCCATGGGCGGCGTCCGGCGCCGTTTTCTTGGCGATGGCGTCGAGGACCCCGTTGATGAATCTATAGGAATCATCCGAGCCGAACTCTTTGGCGATCTGGATGGCCTCGTCGATGGTCACGGAGGCTGGAATGTCGCGCTGGTAGAGAAGGCAATAGACGCTCATCCGGAGAATGGCGCAATCCACCCGGGCGAGACGGTTGAAATCCCAGTTTTGAAGCTGATCGATGATGCTCCGGTCGATGTCCGCCAGGCGCTCGATGGTGCCCCGGATGAGGAGTCCGGCGAACGCGGCCGCATCTTCTCCCAACGGCTCGCGGCGCTCGGCGCTGTACCAGGAAAAATCAAGAAGCTCGGGCAGCGGCGCCAAGGAAAGATCGTGGCGGAAGAGCGATTGAAATGCCAGAATTCTTCCCTGTCGTCTCGCACCCATCGGGTTACCAGTTCAGATACTCGGGAAATTTCTTGATATCCGCCGTTCGCTTCAGCTCGGTCACGATCTGTTCGAGAGCCTTTTGCAGCGCTTCCTGCTCGTTCGCCTTGCCGAGAATGGCTTTGATGTAATTGCGCACCGTCATGGTGTTCTGCGGGGGGATGAGATCGTCGATGTCGAGGAGCTTGGGGGGGAATTTATCCAGCACCATGACGATATGGTAGCCGAGCTTGGAGGTGATGACGCCGCTCACTTCGCCCTTCTTGAGCCCGAACACCGCGCTGAAAAAATCGTCTCCGAACGCCTGGATGCTTTTTTCGTCGTCGCGGCGCAATGAGCCGTTGATGAGGTTGCCGATCTTGACGCGGCCGGAATCGTCGTAGACTTCCCAGTAATTGTCGAAGCTCGCGCCGGCTTTGATCTCCCGGTTGATGGCTTCGGCTTTCTTTTTGGCGCTCGCTTTTTCGGCGGGCGTGGACAGCAGGTTGGGGTTGATGTAAATCTGCTTGAAGCGCACGATTGCCGGCGACACGAACTTGCTCTGGTTCTTGTAGAAGTAATCCATGATCTCTTTGTCCGTGGGGTCGGGGATGTTCGACAGCAGATTGCCCTTATGATTCTTGATGTATTTTTGCTCCATGAGCATTTTTTTGATTTCGGCCAGGAAGGTGTCCCATTGATACCCCGTCTGGACGATCATGGTCTTGAACTCGTCGTCGGTCATGGGCCGGCCGAGCCTTTCCTCGTACATTTTTTTGGTCTGGTTCTTGTATTGGTCGACCTCGGTGTCGGACACGAGGATCTTTTCCTTGTTCGCCGCCTGGAGGATCAATTTTTCATTGATCAGGTTGTCGAGCAGCTTCATCTTTTCGTCGGAGGTCATGGGCCGGCCGACCGTTTTTTCCATGGTCGCCACGGTGACTTTGAACTGGCTTTGGGAGATCGCGTCGGTTTCGTAGAGCTTGACGATGGCCACCGGCTTGTCGATGGGATCGGCCCACGCCGAGGCGGTCGCCGCCAGCAGGCTCGCGCATATGAAAATGAATAGTCTTCGCATAATCGGTCACGGTCCTTTCTTCAAAGCGACGCCTGATTTTTATGAAGGTATCGCTTATTTCAATAACAATGTCAATATAGGCACGTTACGGCTTTATTTCAGCCATGCCGATTTTGAGAGAGAGTTTTTTCGTGCCGGGGAGCTTTTTGTCGTAATGCAGTCCCTTGCGCAGATACTCGCGCGCCTGGGTGCGGTTTCCGAGGCGGGAGTGGATTTCGGCGATCTTTTTGCAGAAAACGGCCTTATCCCGGTCGGGGAAATCGAGGGTGAGAAGACCGCCGATGAGCTCGAGAAAGACCTGGGACGAAGTGATGTGCTGAAGCTTATTGGTGATCAGGGACCGAAGCCGGTCGATGATTTCCTCGCTGAAATGGTGAAAATACGGCTTTTCGAGCTCGAAGGAAAACAATTTCTTAAAAAGCATGAACGCTTTCACGTACTGCTTTTGCCTGTCGAATTCCTCGGCCAGGAGAAACGCGCAATCCATGAAGTCTCCGTAATCGAGATACCGTTCCAGCCGGTACCCCCTCCGATCCTGAAGCGTTTCGTAGAGCGCCAGGGCTTCCTGGGCGTTGCCGTTGAGGATATCATAGAATATCAACTTCGATTGCAGGGCCAAATCCCCCGGTTTGCTTTTGAGGTAATCTCGATAATTGAAATCGACCTTGCTCGGCCGAGTTTTAAGCTCGTGGTCGTAATTTCGTCTTTTTTGCGAATTGCTCAAGACGCGATAGGCGATGAGAAGCAGCCGCATGTCCTCTTCAGCGTCTTGCTTGGTTTTATTGCTGACGTCAGGATGAAGCATTTTCGCTTTTTTCCGAAAATTATACCTGATTTTCTTGAATGAGGCTGTTCTTTCTACGCCAAGGACCTCATAATAGTTAGGCAATGCATTCTCCCTTCATTACCTTGAAGTATGTGTCAAAAGTACCCATCAGCTCCTTTAGATTTTTATAGTGGGCCTATAAATTACTATATTTTTCATAAAAACTCAATTAGAAAACAACAGAAAGGTTAAAATAGTTTCAAGAATTCATTGAATAAAATTGAGGTTTTTTTGCCTGTTA
>CAZKOS010000310.1:0-2879 GCA_964554445.1 uncultured Spirochaetaceae bacterium
TCATGCTGAGAAAAACTAATTAAAATCTATTTTACTCAAACATTTTCAATAAAATTGCTTTATATGGTTAAAAATTAGATTTTAGGAAATAAAAATAATTTACAGAACATTGCGCCGTTCACCGAAATTATTGACAGAAAAGGGTAGAAAACAGGTGGAAGAATTCCCTCCTTCGCAGCAGCAGGAAAACCTGCTGAAAGGAGGAGGAAATGGAAGAGGACAAGAGAGAAAGAGAAGACCAGCGGAAGGACGCTGAAGAACAGGAGAGGAAGGAGGGAGAAGCCCCTGCAGGGGCTGGCGCGAAAATCGCAAAAACGGGCCCTCCCGGGGAAGAGTATGAGCACCTGACGCGGTTCAGGCGGAGCCGCCAGAGCACCAGCCTTCAGAAACCTGAGGACGCAGTACGTGTCAAGCACTTCACCCCGTCACAGAGGCTGCTTTTGCTGGACACATGGGAGCGGAGCGGGCTCACCTCGCGCGACTTTGGAGAGCTGGTAGGGATCTCGCACCACACGCTGTACGGGTGGAAGCGTCGATTTGACCAAAGCGGCCCTGAAGGGCTGCTGGACACGCCGCGGAAATACCCGAAGACAAAAACACTGTCAGAAGTAGCAAGCCGTGCCATCCTCATGATCAAGGAGAGGAATCCCGAATACGGGTGCCAGCGCATAAGCGACATCCTGTACCGCATGGAAGGCATGGAAGCAAGCGCAACAAGCGTATCCAAAGTGCTTCATGAAGCAGGGTATGAAATGGACGAGGAAAGCACCAGGCCTCACCGCACACCTGAAGTGCCTCAGCGGTTTGAGCGTGCCCGTGCGAACGAGCTCTGGCAGACGGACATCTTTCAATTCACGTTAAAGCGGCAAAACCGTAAGGTCTATCTCACGATATTCATGGACGACCACTCGAGGTACATAGTAAGCTATGCATTGCAGGCGCGGCCGTCAGCCGGTCTGGTGCTTGAAGCATTGCGGAGCGGCATAGCATCATATCAGGCGCCTACCGAAGTGCTCACAGACAACGGAGCACAGTACAAGACCTGGCGGGGCAAAAGCGCATTCACCAAAGAATGCGAAAAGCAGGGGATCAAACAGATCGTATCGCGTCCGCGTCATCCTGAAACATTGGGCAAAGCAGAGCGATTCTGGAAAACGCTGTGGAACGAATGCATCCAGGCAGCGATCTTTGTGGACATGGAAGACGCGCGTCAGCGTATCCGTTACTTTATAGACCACTACAATTTTCAAAGGCCTCACCAGGGCATAGAAGGGCTGGTGCCTGCAGACCGGTATTTCGGAGCAGCAGAAGAGGTCAAGGAAATGCTCAAGGCGCGTGTAGCGCAAAACAGCCTTGAAATAGCACGCAACGGCAAGGAAAAGGAAAAATTCTACCTAACGGGCAGGATCGGACAAGAGCACGTAAGCGTGCACAAACAGGGAGACCGGGTCATGATGACGCGGGCAGGCACAGAGCAGACAGAAGTGGAGGTGCAGCTTCCGGAAAGCTTTGAAAAAGAAGAGGAGCTGCTTCCGGGCCAGTCGCCCCTGGATAAAGGATTAAAAAAGATTGACAGCATGCTGTGCCAAGAGTATAATGATCACGCTAACGTAAAGGAGGAGAGCAATGGAACAGACCGCTAACATAACAGTAGAGGAACATACAGACCTGGAGCAAACAGAAGAGCTCACCGGCCAAAGCAGGTACAGGGACGTACGCAGGGAGCCTGTGGAAACCCGGAGCGAAGAAGCGCGAAAGACAGCAGCGTATGTGCTGGAAGTATTGGGAGGCAGGCTCGGCCCTCAGCAGGCAGCAGAAGAGCTTGGGATCTCAGTGCCGCGTTACTACACTTTGGAAGAGCGCGCCATACGGGGCCTTGCAGCAGCATGCGAGCCCATGCCGTTAGGCCCATTGCCCAAGCCTGAGCAGGAGATCGGTAGACTTGAAAAACGGTGCGCAGATCTTGAAAAGGAACTCTTACGGTACCAGGCACTGTCGCGTGCAGCGCAGCGAGCCATAGGCCTTGACATGCCAGAGCAGAAAAAACAAGGGGGCAATGGCAGACGCAGCCGCAAGCCTGTAGTGCGTGCATTGCGCGCATCAGCGCGTCTCAAAGGAGAAGCAAAAAAAAGAAAGCGTAAACAAGCAGAAGAAAACCGGACAGAAACCCAGACTAAGGAATAAGGAGAGCATACAATGGCACGGGGCCGTAAAAGCAAAGGAACACATATCATAAAAGGCCTGACAGGCTCAGACCATGCAAAAGAGCGCCTGAACGTGATCATGCAGACCCTTACGGGAGAACTGAGCGTGCAGGAAGCGCAAAAAAAGCTCGGCATAGGCCACAGTGCGTTTCACAAGCTTCGCACAAAAGCATTTCAGACAACGCTTGAGCAGATGGAGCCCGGCAGTCCCGGGCGGCCCCGTCTCCCGGCAGAAACACAGGAAGAAAAGCGGGTCCAGGAGCTCGAATCAGAGCTCCTGGAGCTCCGTCTTGACCTGGAGGCATCACGCATACGGGAAGAGCTTGCTATAGCCATGCCTCATCTTCTTGAGCGGAACATAAAAAAAAAGAGCTTAAAAGAACAAAAAAGAAAAAAAAGGAAAAAGGGATAAATATATGGCGCGGAGAGCTCAGACATGCAAAGAGGCTGTGCAGTGCATACAGATTGCGTATGATAAGCACCCAAAGCAGCACAAAAGATCGTGGATACGCGCGACAGCAGGAAATGCGTGAAATGGAGCGGAACGTAAAAAAAGGAGCACTCGTGTATGTAAAATGGAACAATTGGCTGGGCAGGTCCCGGGAGCAGACAGCAGAGCGGATAGGCCTGTCAGGCGGCACTCTTGGAACATGGGAGCGGTCATGGGTACAGGAG
>CAZKOS010000311.1:0-1166 GCA_964554445.1 uncultured Spirochaetaceae bacterium
GCGCCATACATGTTTTCCTATTACTGAGCGGCCGGCTTGTCCTCGGGGCGGGCGAATTCGAAATCTCGCGCCACGAGCCCGAGGAGTCGGTCCGCGAGGAGCTCGGCGCCGGCGTAGGAAAGGTGGACGCCGTCCGCGGCCCGGATCTCGCGCTCGACCTTGCCGATCGCCTTGGCCTGCGCATAGAGCCCCCGCGCGTCTCCCAGGAAGTCGAGCGACACGTACTCGATGGTGGGGAACCCGGCGGCCAGGCCGCGGTAGATGCCGTTGAGGGCGACCATGCGGTCGCGGTAGCCTTCCTGGCGCATGGGCGGCACGCCGCACCAGTAGACCCGGCCGCAGTTCGCGGTGAGAGTCGTCATGAAATCCGTCGCCCGGGCGCGGAAGATCTTCTTCCAGCCGTCCGTGCCGAACCGGTAGACCCGGCCTTCCGAACGGATGGCCTGCGCGTCGTTCGTGCCGAGGACGACCACCGCCAGATCGAAGGGCCGGCCGCGGGTTTTGAGCCGGGCTTCCAGGACGCGCTTGATCTCGACCGGCCAGTCGAAAAAGACGGGCCAGGCGATGGACGAGGCGCTGTGGGTCTCGTAGTACACCCGGACGCTCTTGTTCCCGGCCACGGCCTGGTTGAGCATGGCGGGCAGGGCGGTGCCGGCCATGGAATCGCCGAGGACGAGGACGTCCAGCGGCCGGTCGGGCGAGACCGCGACCGTGCCTTTCGCCGCGCCATTGGCCGCCGTCGCGGCGGTTGCGGGGGAGGGTGAGGGCGTCGGTGAGGGCGCCGGTGAGGGCGTCGGTGAGGGCGCCGGTGAAGTCGTCGGTGAAGGCGCCGGTGAAGGTGACGGTGACGGCGCGGGGGAGGGAGAGGCGGCGGCCAGGCGCACGTCTTTCACCGGAAACCCGGCGGGCCACGACGCTTCCCGCACGGGCGTAAAGAGGGCGTCCCGGACCAGGGAACGAACGGCCGTCGCGCCGATCGTGCGGCTGAAGTTGTACCAGGCTTCGAGGGGCGGCAGGAGAATCGACTGCGCCGTGGGATCGCGCATGCGCTCGGCCCAGGTCTTCAAGCCCTCGGCGTCGAACAGGGCGACCAGGTGGAGGAGGACGACCACCGCGGCGGCGGCGGTCTTCAGGGTGCGGGCGGCCGGTTTCGGTTCGGTTTTCAT
>CAZKOS010000311.1:1266-2873 GCA_964554445.1 uncultured Spirochaetaceae bacterium
CTAAAACTGGAAATAGATGAAATCCGGCACGCCCGCGGGCGAGATCGCGCTCAGGGCCACGAGAAACGCCGCGAACCCGGCGAGCCCGACGGTCACCGGCGCGCGGTCGATGAGCCGGCCGAGCCGCTCGCCCAGGGAGCCCGGCAGGAAGTGGATGAGGAACCCGAAGGCGATGAGCCCCGCCAGGAAGGGCGTGAGCTTCACGAATCCCGTCGCCGGGGAGAAGATCCCGGTCAGGTACTGCCAGGCGATATGCAGATTCTCGGCCCGGAAAAAGATCCAGCCGAGGCACACGAAGTTGAAGGTGAAGACGACGCCGAGCACCTTCAGCGGGAAACGGAGAAAGGCCGGCAGGGGACGGTCGGACCAGGGGCGCACGAGGGACTCCCGCGCGAACCGCTCGACCGCCAGTCCCGCCCCGTGCAGGCCGCCCCAGATGAGGAATTTCCAGGCGGCGCCGTGCCACAGCCCGCCCAGGAGCATGGTGACGAGGAGGTTGCGGTAGCCGGCGAGCTTGCCCTTGCGGTTCCCGCCGAGGCTGATGTACAGGTAATCCCTGAGCCAGGTGGAGAGGCTGATGTGCCAGCGCCGCCAGAATTCGCGGATGCTCGAGGCGCGGTAGGGGTTGTTGAAGTTGGCCGGGAAGCGGTAGCCGAGGAGCAGGGCGACGCCGATGGCGATGTCCGAGTAGGCGGAAAAGTCGCAGAAGATCTGGATCGCGTACCCGTAGACGCCGAAGAGGAGCTCCGGCCCCCCGAAGGCGGTCGGGTTTTCGAACAGCGGGTCCACGAGGAGCGTGCCCAGGTAGTTGGCGACGAACACCTTTTTGAAAAGCCCGAAGGCGATGAGCCCGATCGCCCGGCCGAACTCGACGTCGGCCAGGGTCTTCTCCTCCTTGAGCTGGGGGAGGAAGACGTCGGCGCGCACGATCGGCCCGGCCACGAGCTGGGGAAAGAAGGCCGTGTAGAGAAGGACGTCCGCGAGCGATCGCGACGCCCGGTACCGGCCGCGGTACACGTCGATGGTGTAGCTCATGGCCTGGAAGATGAAGAACGAGATGCCGAGCGGGAGGATGATGGGCAGTCCCGGGATGCGGACGTGAAGGCCGAAGAACAGGAACGCGGAATTCAGGTTGATGGTGAGGAAGAAATAGTACTTGAAATAGGCGAGCACGCCCAGGTTCAGGACAATGGCGACGATGAGGAGGGCCTTGGCGCGGGGCGAGGGCTTGGACGCGCCGTCCTGCCCCGGGTACTTGACCCAGTGAAATTCCCTGGCCCGGTCGATGAAAAAAGCGAACAGGTAGTTGCCCGCGGACACGCCGAAGAGGAGGCCGGCGAGGAGGAATACGAGGTGCCAGTCCCAGTAGCAGTAGAAGAAGTAGCTGGCGGCGAGGAGAAAGAGCTTGTGCCAGGTCTTGCGGCGGCGGATCGCCCAGCTCACGAAAAAGACGATGAGGAAAAATATGCCGAAGTCGACGGTCGGGAATAACACGGGCTCGTTCCTATCACTCCATGGGCACGATACGCGCCGTTTCGTGCGTCTACTACAGTCATCGGGTTTTTTTGAGGAAAGATGAGGAAGATGGGGGGAGACATGTATGGCGC
>CAZKOS010000312.1:0-2872 GCA_964554445.1 uncultured Spirochaetaceae bacterium
AAAACCACCCTCTTCAACGTCCTGACCGGCGCGCACCAGAAAACGGGCAACTACCCGGGCGTGACCGTGGAGAAGAAGGAGGGCCGGCGCGAGCACGACGGGCGCTCCCTCCGCTTCATCGACCTGCCCGGCACCTACAGCCTGACCGCCTATTCCCTCGACGAGATCGTGGCCCGCGATTTTCTCATCAACGAAAAACCCGACGTCGTCCTCGACGTCGTCGATTCCACCAACCTCGAACGAAACCTCTTTCTCTGCCTGCAGTTCCAGGAGCTGGGAATCCCGGTGGTCGGCGCGCTCAACATGAGCGACGAGGCGCAGGCGGGCGGCGTTCTCATAGACGAAAAGCGCCTGTCCGCGGTGCTGCGCATTCCCTTCGTCAAGACGGTCGGGTCGTCGGGCAAGGGCGTGGCGGACCTGCTCGACCTGGTGGTCGCGGAGGCGGAGCGCCCGGCGGCGCCCGTCCTGACCCCCGGCTACGGCGAGGAGATCGAGCGGGAGGCGCGGAAAATCGTCGCCGTCCTCGAGCGGGACGAATCGCTTTCCTCCCGCTATCCCGTCCACTGGCTGGCCGTGAAGTTGCTGGAGAAGGACGGCGAGGCCGGGAAGATCGTCCGCCGGAGCGCGGCCGCGGCCGAGGCCGCGGACGCGGCGGCGAAAGGCATCGCCTGGATCGAGAAGCACTTCGGCCTGGACGCGGAGATCGCCGTCTCCGAGCAGCGCTACGGCTACATCCACGGCGCGGTGAGCGAGGCGGTGAAGCGCAGGAAAATCACCCGCCGCAACCTGACGGAGACGATCGACAAGGTGCTCATCAACCGCTTCCTGGGCCTGCCGATCTTCCTCGCCGTGCTCTGGGGAATGTTCCAACTGACCTTCACCCTCGGCCAGTATCCCCTCTCCTGGCTCGAAACCCTCTTCGGCTGGCTGTCCGGGCTCGCGTCCGCGGGTTTGCCCGAGGGCATCGTGCGCTCGTTCGTCGTGGACGGGCTCATTCACGGCGTGGGCGGCGTGCTCTCCTTCGTGCCCCTCATCATCATCCTGTTCCTGCTCATCTCGTTTCTGGAGGACACCGGCTACATGTCGCGGGCCGCGTTCGTCATGGACCGGTTCCTGCACTTGTTCGGCCTGCACGGCCAGTCCTTCATGCCGCTCATGATCGGGTTCGGCTGCTCCGTTCCCGCCATCATGGCCGCGCGGACGCTCAAAAACCCCAAGGACCGGATCGCCACGATCCTGGTGACTCCCTTCATGAGCTGCGGCGCGAAGCTGCCGGTCTACGTACTCCTGGCCGGCGCCTTTTTCACCCGTTCCGCCGGCGCGGTGGTTCTCTCCGTGTACCTGGTCGGCGTTTTTCTCGCCCTCGTGTCCGCGGCGGTGCTGAAAAAGACCGTGCTCCGCGGCAAGGCGGCGCCCTTCGTCATGGAGCTTCCGCCCTACCGCCTCCCCACCTTGAGGGGAGTGGTGTGGCACGTCTGGGACAAGACCTGGGCCTACGTGAAGAAGGCGGGCACGATCATCCTGGCGGCTTCCGCGCTCGTCTGGGCGATCACCACCTTCCCGCAGCCCGCCTACAACGAGGCGGCCCTGGCGGCCAAGGCGGACGCGTTCGCGGCCGGCCTGGACCGCTCCCGGATCCGCGAACGAACGGCGGCGCTCCTGGCCGGCGGCCTGAGCGAAGCCGCGGTGCCCGACGCCGGGACGAGGAGCCTGCTCGTCAAAATGAAAACGGCCATCGCCGCCGGCAATGCGACCCTGGAAGACGCCGTGAACGCGCGCATCGCCGTCGCGAAGAAAGGTTACCTCGAAGGTTTGAAGCGAAGCGAAGCGCTGGAGAACAGCGCCGCGGGAAGGATCGGGCGGTTCATCGAGCCGGTGTTCAAGCCGCTCGGCTTCAACTGGAAGATCGGCGTGGCGGCGCTCACCGGCTTCGCCGCCAAGGAACTGGTCGTGTCCACGCTCGGGATCCTCTACGGAGCCGGGCGCGACGCGGCCGGGGAGAACGAGACGCTCCGCCAGGCGATCGTCGCCGATCCCGTCTTCTCCCCCCTGTCCGCCTACGCCCTCATGCTCTTCATTCTCATCCTCGCCCCCTGCGCGGCGGCGCTGGCGGCCATCCGCACGGAGCTGGGCTGGAAGTGGCTCGGCTTCACCGTCCTCTACATGACGACCGCCTCCTGGCTCATCGCCTTCCTCGTCTTCCAGGTCGGGAGCCTGGCGGGTCTGGGGGCTTGAAACATCCTCAAGCCTTTTTCGCCGCGACGTAGCAGTTCGGCGGATTCGGGTAGATGACGCGAGACTCGAAAATCTCGAATCCGTTCCCGGCGATCAAGCGCTCGAACTCCCGGAAGGAATATTCCCGGTAAGACGGCAGAAATCCGAGTCGGCTCAACAGGCCCTGAACCCGGTATGTAAACGGCCGGCTTTCACCGAGACAATCCGTCGCCGACAGAAGGAAACCGCGCGGCTTGAGCAGGTCCCGCAGGCGGGAGACGGTTCGTTCCGGCTCCTTCAGAAAATGGAGAACGTTGAAGGCCGTCACGGCGTCGAACGCTTCGTTTTTCAAAACCCGGTCAAGCACGTCGCCGTGAACGAATTCGATGTTGCGCATCCCCGCCCGTTCCGCTTTGGCGCGCGCGATCTCGATCATCCCTTCCGAAATGTCGATCGCGATTACCTTCTTCACCCGGGGCGCGAGGGCGATCGTGGTCAATCCGGTCCCGCAGCCGTATTCCAGAAGCAGATCGTTCCGCTTCAGATTTTTCCCGGCCAACGCGACCGTGTCCGCGTACGTCCGCTTGTACCGCCCGGCGACGTTGGCGTCGTACTTTTTCGAGAACCAGTCCCAAAAGGCGCGCGGGTCTTTCATGCT
>CAZKOS010000313.1:0-2787 GCA_964554445.1 uncultured Spirochaetaceae bacterium
CCGAACGAGCTGGCCCGGCCGGCGGAAAGCTTTCTCACCGCGTAGAAAAAGACCGAGGTGGCGAAGAATGTCGAGGCTCCGCCCAGGTAGAGCATGTTGAGCCAGAACCCGGCGGGAAGATGCGCGACCTCCGGCAGGCCCGAGGCCAGGGCGAAAGGCAGCATGAAGAACGACGCGAAGCCGTAGGTGAAAAACCCGAAGGTGAAGATCGAGGCGCGCTTCTGCGCCTCTCCCGAGACGATCGTGAGACCCGCCCAGACCACCGAGGCGATGATGAAGATCAGGTTTCCGGAGGAAAGGAGCCGCGCCCCGCTTTCATCCCAGATCTCGAGGATGACGAGCCCGCCGGCCACGCCGAGAACGAGGCCCACGATCTGCGGGACCCGGATGTGCGCGCGGAAGAGGACGAGGACGAGGAGAAACGTGAAGACCGGGTTGAGACTCGTGACGAGCACGCCGCCCAGCCCGGCCTGGCCGGGTTCCAGGCCCCGGAAGAACAGGTAGGTGTAGAGGCCCATGAGGGCGCCCGCGGCGGCGCAGAGGAGAATGCCCTTCAATCCGATTTTCAGGTTCCGCCTGAAAACGACCAGCGCCGGTATGAAACAGAGGAAGGCGACCATGAAGCGCAGGAAGGCGAGCACGAACGGGTGGACGGCGTCGGCGACGAGCTTTCCCGAGGTCCAGCTTCCTCCCCAGATCGCCATGCAGAAGACGAGGAGGACGATGAAGAGGGCGGGGCGGTCGGAGAGCGTTTTTTTGAGGCGATCCAGCACGGTCTATCCTTTCCGTTTTCTCCATTGCGGCCTGAGGTGAATCGATTCGATTTCCGCGTGTCTGAAAAACATACGCCCGGCGGCCCCGGTTTTCAAGCTGTTTTTTTGGGAAAACCGTGCGGGAAAATGGAACCGCTGTTCCGGTGCCCTCGTATGGTATGGCGGGCGTCCCGCCCGCCATAAAGCGTATCCGATGCCGAAACCGGCTCACCGGTCACGAGAGTCGGAGCGGCCCGCCCTCCGCTGCATCTTCTCTATGGCGGGCGGGACGCCCGCCATGCCAAACACCATTCCCAGTGTACCGGTTCCTCACGACTTGCACACGCCCGGTATAACCGGGATAATGTGCCGTCGCCCGTATGGGGCGGAGAAAGGCCGTTATGCGATCCACGACCGTCGTTTCTTTGGGAGGTTCCCTCATCGCGTCCGACAATGGCGATGCGGAATTCCTGAAGAGTTTTTATTCGATTTTAAAACGGCGATTGGACGCCGACGCCTCGCGCCGCTTCATCCTCGTCACGGGAGGGGGAGCGATCGCGAGGGAAAACCAGCGCACCTACCTCTCCGTCAGGGGAAGCGATAAAGCCCGGACTGACAGCCAGGATTGGATCGGCATCGCGGCGACTAAAAACAACGCGGAACTGGTCCGCCGTATTTTTGAAGACTATTGTCACAATGACGTCCTGAACGATCCCGAAAAACTCGAGGATTTCGACGGCCAGGTGCTGTTGGCTTCGGGCTGGAAGCCGGGCCGGTCGACGGACTACGTGGCCGTGGCCGTGGCCTCGCGGATCAAGGCGGACAAGGTGATCAATCTCACCAATATCGCACAGGTCTATTCCGACGACCCGCGGACCAATCCCGCCGCCCGGGCGCTCTCCGAAATATCCTGGAAAGATTACCGCTCAATCGTGGGCGACGAATGGTCGCCCGGCAAGAACACGCCCTTCGATCCCGTCGCGTCGAAACTGGCGCAGGAAAACGGAATCACGGTTCTCATCGTCAAAGGAAGCGATCGGGAATCGGATTTGAAAAACCTGGAGAGCGCGCTCGACGGCGGTCCGTTTTTCGGCACGACCATCCATCCTTGAATTCCGGAGGAAGTGAACCACCGGTGACACCGATGAGAACCGATAACACCGATGGGGAAAGGACGGAGAAAATAATAAAATGGAAAAATGTAACGAATCAGAAAGCCACTTATCCTCTGTGCTCAACAAAACCCTGATTATCCGTTTTCACTTTCTTTTTCCATCAGTGTCATCTTTTCTTCATCAGTGTTAACAATGGTTCCTTTTCCTCATGGGATGAGCGCGCGCAGGAGGTCTTTTTTGAATTCCTTCTTGTCCCGATCCCAGACGCCGAAATCGTGGCAGAACTCCCAGTAGCACCAGGGGATGTCCCGCGCCTCGGCCTCCCTCCGTACCGCGCTCGTCCAGGCGACGACTTCCGGCCAGGCCGCGTGTTTCTGGTAGGCGCCGAATTCTCCCAGGAAGAGGGGCCGCTTTTCAGGCGCGGCCCAGGCTTCGGCGACGTCGAAATCGGCGCGGAGCGCGGCCAGTTCCTCGTCCGAGCCGGTCCAGCGCCTGCCGGTCGGGTGGGGCGGGACCACCCAGGACGCGCCCTGGTGGGTGAACGGGTGCGGCTCGTAATAATGGAAGGCGGCGACGATCCTGCGGTCGGCCTCCAGGCCCTCAAGAGAAAGCGAGGCGAGGCCGGAAATGTTGTTCCAGTCGGTCGGGCCGACGATGAGAACGCGCGATCCGTCCTCGGCGCGCAGCGCGGCGTGCGCCTCGCGCAGGTAGTCGTTCCAGAGGCCGGCGGTGAGGTTGTGCGTGGGCTCGTTCAGGATTTCTATGAAGAGCCGCTCGGGGTAACCCCGGAAGCGCCGGCCGATCGTCCGGGCCAGGGCCAGGAAGCGGTCGCGGTGCGCGGCCGGGTCTTCCATGAGCTCGAGGTAGTGGTGCTGGTTGACGACGACGGCAAGCCCGCTTGCCAGGGCGGCGTCCGCCAC
>CAZKOS010000314.1:0-2779 GCA_964554445.1 uncultured Spirochaetaceae bacterium
TCTGCTTGATCTGCAGGAACGGCTTTCTTTTGAAGAATCCACGATTAAAAAACCCTTAGACACAAATATTAAAGCATCCTTATTTGTAACTACTCAGGTTAACAGATGGCTATTGACAAATGGAGGGGAAATAGGGCTTTCCGACAAGGGCGCAGGTAATCGAATCCAAAATATTCCATGCCTGTTTTCGGGCGGTTGAAATATAACTCCGGATTCGAGCAAACTGCTTAGCGCCTTTAAGCGTACGAAAGCAGCCTGATATCTTGAGCTTGACCTTAATCATCCGGATATCCTGCTCAGCAAGATTATTGGAAAATGGAACATTCTTGTCATGCAGGAAGGCAAGAACCGATGATTCATATTTGCCTAGCCGATCAAGCAAATTTTGAGATTTTGTTTTTTTCCTGCGCCCGCGTTTCTTTTTTACAGGTTCTGGGGGTAAAGGGTTGGCATCCCAACCCTCTGCGATAATGTTTTGGTATCTCTGTATCCATGGTTCTTTTTGTTCCAAGGTCAATTGTGCGTTTTGCTCTTTAGCAAATTTTATGGCTTCCAACAGGAAGTCAAACATTTTCTTAGCCCAGGCTTGATCCTGATGTTCGAAGAGGAATGTCAGTTCCCGTAGGTGATGTGCGTTACAGAGCCCATGAACGCATTCGTATTGCAGATAGGGCTTCCAGAAATCATGTATCAGGTGGCCATTGAACTCTGGGATGATATTGAAGTAATCCATAGCTTCTATGCCACGCTTTTCATGGATGCCATAAAAAGTTAGTAAGCCGGTGCAGGCGACATGAAACCAGTGAAGCTTTCCGGCAGTACGAGCGCCGCTTTCGTCGACATGCATGACAGGGCTTTGACTAAGGCCTCGTTTGACAGCAGCTTCAAAGGGTTCAAGATCATCATAGGTTCTCTTTGAGGTATCGAGAATGGTGGCTTCACATACCGGTGCATTATAGAGATCTTGCATCATTTGATTGATGCGATTGACCGGCAGTAACTGCTGATGGTGCAGATACACCAGCAAAGCCCTAAACCGGTCACCGTATTGGACTGGTGCATTAACCGAGTCGGGGAACAGGGCTTTGACCTGCGCGCTGCAATGCGGACAGATTTTGATTTCACCCTTGAATTCCAACACGTCGAGTTTGGGTTTAGGGAGTTCAAATATCTGGCGCACGTCATATCCAATGGGCGGTATATGAGACAAATCGGCGTGGCAAGCACAGGTGGTGACAGGCAAGACAGTGCTTTGGTCGGGATGCTTGACTTGCTGCAATGTGTGGCCCTTATGGCCTTTTTGGCCGCCGGATTTTTTTCCTGTGCGTTTACGCAGGCTCTTGGGATGCGGTTTGGTTAGTCCGTCGGAAGATGGCGGTTTGCTGCTGTTGCGGCTATTTTTACTCAACTGCTGTTCCAATTGCTCTATGCGCTTAGTCAAAGACAGTACCTGTCCTTGAAGATTCAGGATGATGTCACAGAGCGTTTCAGGATTGTGCTTTGCCAAAAGGAGGAGTTCTTCACGTGTGAGCATCATGAAGATTCTCCACATAAGGCCTGCCGGAAATTCCGGCTCAGAGGATAAAGAAAGATATCCTTTATCGGGACAACCATTTTACCATGGCGTTCCTGCCTTGATCGTCCCTTGGTTTGGCCAACCCGAATCCAATTGGCGGCCTTGTAACAGGTGCCATTAAAACGGTGTTTTTCGACAAAGGTCTCAACCATGTGAATAGGATGGTTGTATTTTTTAAGCCAGTATTGTTGAAGATGACGTGTAACCAGACCGAGAATATGGCTGGCCAGATGCGGAACGCGGACCCAGGGAAAAATTAAAAACCGGGTGTTGTTGGTCATGAGGTTGATGTTGCGGCTGCGTATCTCTGAAATCCATCCGATAAACCTGTCCCGAGGCTCAGTTTGCCAGGCGGCCGAACCGAAAAGCAAGCAGGCGAGATCGCGTGCAAAGCGATCCTTGATGATAATTTTCAGATTTTGTCCAACGGTTCGATGAAAACCCAGGTAATGATATTTGCTCAGATAATATCCGAAACAGGCCTCTTCATATGAACAGGGCGCAGGAATATGTATGGAAAGGGGTAAAAGGCCTTTGAGCTTTTCCTCAACAGAGTGTATAAGTGGTGGAGTGAATCCCTCTGGGAACGGGGGGCGCAGATTGCGCCGCAACGTTGTGCGAACCGGTGGTAAATCAATAAATCCTCTTTGCTCAAGCTTGTCGATCATGCTTCGAGCTGCAAAGGTTTTAAGATGACCGGTTTGAGTACGCCAGTTCCAGTGATCACATATCTCTTTGGTGATCTGATGCCGGCTCCAGTCAGGGTTGTCGTTTATTATTGTCTTCAACCAGAGAAGATCTGACTTTTTAATGGTTTTGCCTTGACATGTAATGATTTCATTCATGCCAAGAGGATATATCAGATTTTAAATCGTTAGTCCCGTAAAAAATGAAGTGTGTTTAAAAAAAATGACCTGAGTAGTTACTAAATATGAACGAATTGGTAAATATCATGATGGTGAAAATAGAATTGATATATTGATTGTTTATCTGAATCGGAAAAAATCAGTTGAGCGAGCCCGCACCATGCAGCGTAATTTTGTTGCAGGTTATTTGATGGGAAAGTACGGTAGTTCAAACGATAAGGAAGCAGCTATTGTTGCTTTTGTTACCCCTGATAAAACGGACTGGCGGTTTTCATTGGTCAGGATGGATTACACCTTTGAAAAGGGTAAGTCCGGAAAAATGAAGGTCAAAGAAGAA
>CAZKOS010000315.1:0-2739 GCA_964554445.1 uncultured Spirochaetaceae bacterium
CTCTCCGACCGGGAAAGCGCATTTTACCGAAACGACGAAGACGGAGCACACTACATGGTAAGCGTCCGACCAAGCCCATCTTCCCGGTGAACTGAAAATATGGCAGACTGCGGCGCACAGAAGGAGGTGCGCCATGACGACCAACCGTCGGAAGACGGGCCAAACGGAATGGGAAGCGCGGCAGCGCGAGCGTGAACAACGCTGGCGGAAGCATCTGGAGGCGTGGCAGCGGAGCGCGTGGAGCCAAGCGGCTTATTGCCGCCGCCACGGTTTGACGCCCGCCGACTTCTCGTGGTGGAAGCACGAACTGGCGCGGCGGGACCAAGCGGCGCAATCCGCTCCGGCGACGACGGCGGCGTGTACGCCGTTTGTGCCGGTCGCGATTACCGCCGATTCAGCAACCCTTCCGGACATGGTGTGTGAAGTCGTCCTGCGCAACGGGCGGCGGCTGCGCGTCGGGCGGGACTGTCCGCCGGACTGGTTGGCTGCGGCGGCCACGGCGTTGGAGACCCCGCGGCCGTGTTGATGCTCCCGCCGTCGGTCAAGATATTTCTCTGCGCCGAAGTCACCGACATGCGCCGCAGTTTCGACAAACTGGCGGAGATGACCCGCACGGTGTTGGCGCAAGACCCGCTGAGCGGGCACTTGTTCGTCTTCTTCAACCGCGCGCGCGACCGGGTGAAGATTCTCTTTTGGGCTCACAGCGGTTTTGCGCTTTATTATAAACGGCTGGAGAGCGGTTGTTTTTGTCCGGGGGCGCAACGGGAAGTCGGCGCGGCGGAGTTGACGCTGATCTTGGAAGGACTGGATTTGAGTCAGGCGCAGCGGCAAAAAAGATTTTCGCTGCCGCGCAAATAATTTCCATTTTCCCCGCGGGATTTTAGTGCTTCGTTCGTCATTTTATAGATGACTAAAATGGAAATGCCCTCCGACGTGGACGCGCTGCAGAATCTCGTGCTGCAGGAGCATCAGCGCGCGGAACTGTACAAGTTCCGCTACGAGACGCTTGCGCGCCGCCATTTCGGCCCGTCGTCGGAGAAGCGCAAGGACGCGCCGGGACAGCAATACCTGTTCGACCTGCCCGAACAACCGGAGCGGCCCAAGCCGCCGAAGCCGGACGGCGAGAGCCTGCCGAAGAAAAAGAAGCGCGGCGGCGGGCGGCGGCCGATCCCGGAGCATCTCCCGCGAAAACGCATCGAATACACCTTGCCGGAAGAGCAACGGCGCTGTTCGTGCTGCCGCGAAGTGATGACGCCGTTCGGCGAAGAGGTCACCGAGCAGCGCGAGTTCATCCCGGCGAGCCTGTATGTGCTGCAACACGCGCGGATCAAGTACGCCTGCAAGCGGTGTCAGGAGAAGCCGGTGATCGCGCCGGGGCCGCAGAAGGTGATTGACCGGATTTCGGCGGGGCCGGGGCTGTTGGCGTGGAACATCGTGGCGAAGTTTCAGCACCACCAGCCGCTCTATCGGCAGGAAGACATCTTCAAGCAGCACGGGGACGAAATCCCTCGTTCGACGCAGTGCAGTTGGTTGGCGACGGCGGCGGAGTTGCTCGAACCGCTGTACCGGCGCCTGGTGTTGGGGGTGAAGCGGTCCCGCAAGATTCATACGGACGACACGACGATTCGGGTGTTGGATCCGGGGACGGGTAAAACGCGGACGGGGCGGTTCTGGGTCTATGTGGGCGATTTCCGGCAGCCGTTCACGGTCTTCGATTATACGCCGAACCGCAGCCGGGACGGGCCGGAGCAGTTTTTGAAAGACTTCATCGGCTTCCTGCAAGCGGATGCGTACAAGGGCTACGACCGGCTCTATGCGGCCTGCAAGATCATCGAGGTGGCTTGTTGGGCGCATGCGAGGAGAAAATTCTTCGAGGCGCGCGACACCGACGCGCGGGCGGTGGAGCTGTTGGCGCTGATCAGGGAACTCTACGCGGTGGAATCGGAGTGCCGCGGGGGGATCGCCGTGGAGCGGCAGGCGCTGCGGCAGCGGAAGACGCGGCCGGTGCTGGAGCGGATTCGGGCGTGGCTGGACGCGCGCGGGTCGGACACGCTGCCGAAGAGCCCGTTGAGCCAAGCGGTGAACTACGCGCTCAACCAGTGGACGGCGCTGACGCGCTTTATCGAAGACGGGGAGTTGGAGGCGGACAACAACATCGGGGAGAATGCGTTGCGGCCGATCTGTCTGGGACGGAAGAATTATTTGTTCGTGGGCAGCGACGCCGGAGGCCGTCGGGCGGCGATCCTGTACACACTGATCCGGACCTGCGAGCGGCACGGCGTGAATCCGTGGGAGTACCTCCGCGACGTGCTGATCCGGGTCAGCACCCATCCGGCCGGACAGATTGACGAGTTATTGCCCCACCGCTGGAAACCGGCCCCATAAGCCGCGTCCTGATGAAAATCTTCATCCGCCGGTGCCCACGTCCTTCGCCGGACGCTTACATTCAACGTGGTTCAAAAGATGCGTTAGAATACCATTCATGGCAACGATCATTGCATTTCTGTATTCGTGTTCGGGACATTAAATTTTGGAACAAAACGGAAGTCAAAGATAAACTTTCCCAAGCCCTTGTTTTCATGACGGGTGATCGGGAATATGTTTTCAATTTTGTTTCCGGTCATAAAACACCGCCTGCCTCGCTTTTTGATTGCGAAGAATGTATGATCGAACCCGACGTCAAGCAGGTATCAGCGGTTATATTATTTTCTGGGGGATTAGATTCTTTAGCCGGCGTTC
>CAZKOS010000316.1:0-2704 GCA_964554445.1 uncultured Spirochaetaceae bacterium
AGCCATACCTGCAGGCGTTCGCGGGTGATCGCGTCCAGGGCGCCGAACGGTTCGTCCAGGAGCATGATGTCCGTGCGGTGGAGGTAGGTGCGCAGCAGGGCCGCCCGCTGGCGCATCCCGCCGGAGAGCTGCCCGGGATAGCGGTGCTCGAAGCCTCGCAGACCGAAGAGGTCCAGGTACGGTTCGATCGCCGCCGCCAGGTCGCGCGCCTGGCGTCCCTGCAGGACCAGCGGCAGGCCGATGTTGCGCAGCACGGTCGTCCAGGGAAGGAGGAGGTCGTTCTGGGGCATGTAGCTCACCAGCCCGGGCCGGGAGGTGATGTCTTCTTCATCCAGAAACACCCTGCCCGCGTCCGGCGCGATGACGCCCGATATGACGTGGAGCAGCGTGCTCTTGCCGCACCCGCTTTGCCCCAGGAAGCTCACGAATTCGCGGGAATCGACGGAGAAGGAAAGATCGCGGAAAACCTCCGTGTCCGGGAAGGAATGAGAGATGCTTTCCACGCGGATCCGCTTCACTGTTATTTCCTGCCTTCGCCCGCGCCGGGCAAAAACTCGTTCGTAAAGGCCCTGCTCATGTCCGCGTCGCCGGAGAGCAGGCCGTACCCCTTCATCCAGGAGGCGAAATCGTTCCAGACGGATTCCTTCATTTTGCCCCAATACGGAGCGTCCGCCCGGTACTTGTCCGCCAGCCAGCGCTGGCTCTTTTGCACGAGCTCCTTGTCCAGCTCGGGCGCGTTTTTTAAAAGGATTTCCGCCGCCCGGCCGGGGTGGGCGGCGGCGAACTCATACCCCCTGGATAAAGCCCTCATGAATTTGGATGCGATTTCCGGATGGCCCTTGACGTACCGGTCCGTGCTCGCGATGACCGGCGTATAGTAATCCAGGGCTTTTTCCATCGTCCCGAGCGGAATGAAATTGATGTCGATTCCCTTGATCCCGGCCATGATGCCGTCCCAGCCCTCGAAGATCCAGGTAAAATCGATGCCGCTCGCCGTGGCCGCGAAGAAATCCATGGTTCCCACCGGCACGATTTTGAGGCGACTGAAATCGGCCCCGTCCTTGGTCATCAGGGCCTTCAGGACCGCTTCCTCCATCGGCGAGCCCCAGCCGCCGTACGTTTTGCCCTCGAAGTCGCGGGGCCGGGTGATGCCCTCTTTCTTCCGGGAGGCGAACCCGGAGGTGTTGTGCTGGATGACGGCCGCCAGCGCCACGAGGTCCTTGCCGGAGGCCCGGGCCAGCGTCACTTCCTCCTGGTAGCTGACCAGAAACTCCGCCTGCCCCGCCAGCACCATGGAGGCCGCCCCCGTTTCGGGCGGGAATTCGATCTTGACGTCCAGGCCTTCGTCCGCGAAATACCCCAGGTCGCGGGCGACGTAGATGCCCGTATGGTTGGTGTTGACGGTCCAGTCGAGGACGATGGTGATGCGGTCGTTATCCTTTCGGCAGCCGGCCAGGGGCAGGACGAGAGCGGCGGCCGCCAGGAACAGGATCGGTCGGATGGTTGATTTCATGATCGGTTCTCCTTGCGGTGGGCGATGAATTTCCAGGACAGAAAAACGCGTTCGGCGACGAGCACGGCGGCGAACAGGCCGAGACTCAAGGCCACGACGACGATGATGCCGGCGAAGACCCGGCTCAAGACGAACGATTTGCTGGCGCGGATCATGTAGACGCCCAGTCCCGCCTGGGCCCCGAGCCATTCGCTGATGACGGCCCCGATGACCGAATAGGCGGCCGCGATCTTGAGGCCGGAGAAAAAGGCGGGCAGCGCACCGGGGAGCTTGAGGAGCAGGATGGTTTTCCAGCGGGAGGCCTTCATGGAGCGGAAGAGCAGGAGGAGCTCGGGATCGGTCTGCGCCAGGCCGTCGCAGAGGTTGACGCCGATGGGGAAGAAACACACCAGCGCCACCACCGCGATCTTGGGCGCCAGCCCGAATCCCAATCCCATCATGATGACCGGGTAGATGAAGATGATGGGGATGGTTTGGGAGATGACCATGTAGGGATAGACGGCTTTCTTGAAGGCCGGCCAGAGGTCCATGGCCAGGCTCATGAGAAGCGCGAGCGCGACGGCCGCCGCCAGCCCGGCGATCGAGGTGACGAACGTCACGGCCGCGTGTCCGGCCAGGAGGGGGACGTCTCCCGCCAGGGAGGCGGCCACCCGCGCGGGCGGCGGCAGGATGTACGGCGAGATCAGCCCGGCCCCGCCGGCCAGCTGCCAGAGGAGGACGAAGGCCAGGCCGGCGGCGAGGGGAATGAGCCACTTACTTATATTTCCCGATTTTTTCTTCAATGGTCACCCCTCCGGGCCGGCAGTCGGTCTTGATCACGGCCCCGACCCTCCGCGCGCCTTCGGCCAGGCAGATTTCGTGGGCTTTCTTGACGATGGCGAACAAGGTGTCCCAGTCGCCCTCCATGGTCGTTTCCATCGGGCCGACCACGTGCGGGACGCCGCTTTTTTTAATGAGATCGATGACCTTGTCCACCACCGGGTAGAGGGAGGCTTCCTCCACCAGGGGAATGATCTGAAGGCTTACGTTGATGCGATCGTTCACGCTCGATACCCCCGTGGGCATGGCGGGAAAGGCGGTGAAGCGGCGTGGAAAATGAAGGCTGGACCGAAGAAGACAGGACTCCCTCCGCCGGCATTACCCGGATCAGGTTCCATAGGTCGGAACAGTGCCAGTTCCCTCTCAGCCGTT
>CAZKOS010000317.1:0-2701 GCA_964554445.1 uncultured Spirochaetaceae bacterium
TTGAAACTTGCGATCATGTGCCGAACATGAAGCGGACATCGCCGGAGTTGTTGATGAGGTTGAGTGTAAACTTGCTTAAAAAGCCGGCGATAACCGACAATTCAGTTTCCGAATAGCTTTGCATCAACTCTTTATGCGCTTTCTGCACGTTTTGTACGATGGATCGCGATTGTTTTCTGTAATGATCGGTGAGTTCCACGGCGATCCCGCGACGATCCGCGCTGTTTGCCTTGCGGATGACATAATTTTTTTTCTCCAATCTGTCGATCATGGCCGTGACGGAGCCGGTTGTCAGTCCGATCAATCGAGAAAGTTGCGAAGGTGCCAACCGCCCCTTGATCCCCAGCAGGGTCAGGCATAAGGATTCGGTCAAATTCAGGTTCAGGGCTTTGGCGATGGTGTTGCGGAACAAAATGGTCGCGACGCCGAGGTCCCGTGCCGCGAGCATGGCGGCCGCTTCCAACTGTTCTTTTGTGGCCATGTTGTTTCTCCTTGACTATAGCTTGAAAAACAAGTAGCTTGATTATAGAGCAATTTGGCTCGCGTGTCAATGAGCCGGGGCCCGGGAAGAGCGGACACCGTCTGGACGATCGGCCGAGCATCCGAAAGCGTTCCGGCCCGGCGGGAGGTGGTTATGTCGTATCGCGTGGATTTTGTGAATGTTTCAACCGTTGGTTTGGAATCGTCTCCGGTGGCGGAGGCTCTTGCCGGCTTGCGGGCCAACGAGGCCCGCTACTTCATGAACAAGTACAAGCATGCCTTTACCGTGGACCCGGCGAATAAAAGCGGGAAGGTCATCGATTACGTCAACGGTATTCTGAAAAAAGAACGCGGTTTGTCGTTTGCGTCCAGGCCCCTGGAAGCGACGGGCTTCGAAGTCGACGGAATCAGATTTTCCTATGTTTTTTTTGAAAGCGGACTGGTCGTCAACGTCATGTATACGATCAACGACGCCAAAAAGCGGGCCGTCGGTTTCAAGCTTTCGCAGGGAATGGAAGTGCCCGCGGAACTGAAGGAGAAATTCAAGTTTGCCAGGCAGAAGTCGAAATTGGCCGGAGAAATCCGCGGATCGTTTTTCGTCATCAAGGGCGAGTACTGAGAAAACCGCTCATCCCTCCCGCCTGCCGGGGATTGCCCCGACCTGTTGAACCTGGTCGAAAGAGGATACCGTGCGGGTGACGTTCAGGACGACAAGAAGGGGAACGCCGAAGGTAACCGTCATGTTCCTGCGGCGTTCCGTGTCCGGGCGCAGGGGAGAGGAGTGAAGGGACGTTTTGAGGAAGATGAGTGGACGTTCGCGCTTTTTCTCGCGGACATTTCATATGGACAAACGAAGGAGCGAAAATATGCGAATCGCGATCAACGGCATTGGTGTGGCGGGCCCCGCCTTGGCATACTGGCTTCGGCAATACGGACACGAACCCGTGCTCTATGAAATTGCGGACGAGCTGCGCGGCGGCGGTTATGTAATTGATTTCTGGGGAACAGGTTATGAGATCGCTGAAAAAATGGGCATTCTGGGGAAGTTGAAGGAGAGAGCGTATTTCGTGGATACCCTCAAGGTGGTAAACGACCGGGGCGATGTCCGGGTCGCCATGAAAATCGGCGGTCTCAGGTCCCTGCTGAACGGCCGGTTTTTTACCATCGCCCGCAGCGATATATCCGCGGTTCTTTTCGAGGCCTGCCGCGGCGTGGAAGCGCATTTCGGCACCTCGGTCCTTTCATATTCAGAGGATGCCGGCGGAGTGGATGCCGTGCTCTCCAACGGATCGAGAGAGCGTTTCGACCTGCTGATCGGAGCCGACGGACTTCATTCCCATATCAGGGAATTGATGTTCGATGCGACGCGGAGCGTCGAGCACGGGCTTGGCGCCTATGTGATGGCCTTCACCGTTCCGGATTATCCGCACCGTGAGGAGAATGTCTATGTTTCGCATCTGCGGCCCCTCAGGCAGATGGCCCGTTTTTCGCTTCGTGACAATCAAACGCTCTTCCTGCTCACCATTCATTCTTCCCTTGTGAAAAATGAACCCGGGAGCCGTGAGGAAATAAAAGCCCTTGCGGAAGAAGTCTACCGCGGCGGCGGATGGGAAAGTTCCGCCATGCTGGACTTCTTCGATTCAGCAGGCAATATGTATTTCGACAGGGTGAGCCAGATCAAACTCGACAACTGGACGAAAGGCCGGGCGGCGCTTATCGGTGACGCGGCGGCCTGCATTTCCCTGCTGGGAGGCGAAGGCACCGGGCTCGCCATCATCGAGGCCTATGTGCTTGCCCGGGAACTCGACAGACTGTCGGGAGACTATGGCGGTGCCTTTCGCGCCTATCACCGGCGGCTGGGACGGTTCCTGCTGAAGAAACAGAAGATGGCGCTCCAGAGCCTGCCGTTCTTCGCGCCCCGCAACAAATTCGATGTCTTCCTGAGCAAAGCCTTTTTTACCGTTTCCGGCTTGCCCGTCATCGGCCGCCTGGCCGTCCGAAGCATGCTCAAGGGCGAAATACCCCTGGAGGAGCTGTAATTTGAAATAGGCCGCAAATGTTTCATTTTGTCGGTATTTCCGATTCTCATTCTTTGTCATACCGAGCTTTATGCAAATCCCGGTATGACAAATCAAAGTGGAAGATCGCCGGCCATTTGCGCGGCGCCGTGAACGCCGACGACTTTCGCGACGACATGCTGTTTTTCCTTTTCCTGCGCTCT
>CAZKOS010000318.1:0-2606 GCA_964554445.1 uncultured Spirochaetaceae bacterium
TCATCCGGAACAACTGAAGGTGAGCCTGCCCTGAGCGAGCGGAACATTTTGCCGGTGGCTCCCAAACCGCTTTCTCCGCGAGTCGAAGGGTGGTTCTTTCTCTCCGGGACGCAAATCCTAATTAATGGAAACCACCGACCACCTGGACGGGTCCTTGAATTCGTCCGGCAGGTCGCCGATGTTCCAGCCGGGGTAGGTCACCTCGACGAAATAGTATTTCTTTCCGTTCAGGGTCTTGTACGTCCCCTTCGCGTTCAGGTTGATGCCCGCCATGGCGTGCTCGTAGGACTCGGAGAAATAGAGGACGAGATCGTAGCCCAGCTGGCGCAGGATCATGATGAGGAGCATGGACTTGGTGTCGCAGTCGCCCTTGTCGTACCAGGCGACCTCGTTCGGCGTGAAGTAGTCGAGGACGGCGGCGGCCTGGGTCTTGTCGTCGACCACCTGGTAGGGGCGCTCGTAGGGAATGGCCTGCACGCACTTGATCACCTCCACGGCCAGCTCGTAGCCCGACCAGCCCTTCTCCCCGGCCTCCGCCTTGAACCAGTTCACCATCGACTGGACGCGGACGTAATTCTTGTCGTACATGTCCTGGAAAAAGCGCGCCCAGAAGGTCTGCGTGTAGTGGGGATCGTTCTCGGTGTCGACGCCGTAGTAGCCCCACGGGTCGCCGGAGGCGATGATCGCCCGGCCTTCCTTGACGGCGGCGTAGTAATCGGGCGTCTCGAAGGTGAAGCTGCTCTCAAGATCCCCCCAGCCCACCTTCATGGCGTACTCCTTCGACGCGTCCGTTGTGGCGGCCTCGGTATTGGAAGAAGCGGTGACGGACGCCGCGTTCCGGTCGGCGCCGCCCCGGGACTTCGCCTCGAGCGCCTTGGCATCGAGCGTGAACGAGTCGAAAAACGTCTTGATGTCGCCGCGGTTCGCCTGGTAGCTGGACTTGAGGCTCGAGCCCATGATCATGATGTAATACGAATCGGTGTCGAAGACGACGAGGTCGGCGGCGAGCCGGGCGCCCTTCATGACGAACTGAAAGCTGCCCCCCACGGCCTGGAAACCCTTGTAGTCGATCGCCTGCCGCGTGCCCTTCAGGCGCAGCCGCTCGATCACCGCCTGGAGGAGCTCCTCGCTCGAAAGTCCGGGCTCGCTCTCGAACACGCCGACGACCACGGCGGCGTCGTCATTGGCGTTGGCGAAGACGACCTGCGTCGGGTCGCTCTCGTCGCTCGTCTCCCAGCCCGCGGGCAAATCGATTGAATAATAATACGCCTGCGACGTGTACTGCGCGGCTCCGGCCGCAACGGCGAGCGCCGCAAAGAGAATGACGAACAATGCCGGCTTTTTCATACACACACCTCCCCGGGGACGGCGAAGACCGCGGCGATCATTTCATTTTCGGCAATGGGGGCAGCTTCAAGCCGCCCGCGTCGGGCGATTGCAGCCGGGGCAGGACGCCCTGCGCCGCCACGCTCACGCCGTGCGCCACGAAAATGACGATGGAGATCGTGACCGCCGCCAGGATGAGGGCGATGGCGACATTGTTCTTCTTCACCTCTTTCATCTCGTCGATGTCCTTGGTGAGAAACATGAACACCGCCTGGGCGGCCCTCGTCAGGAGAAGGGCGACCGCGCCCGTAACGATGAAGAACACGGGAATGAGGACGATGGTGAGGAAGAAGTCGCCCCTTTCGGCGATTTCAACCGCGCCGCTCGCGGGGCTGTAGGCGACCTGATGGTTGAGGGTTTCATACAGCGGCTTGAGCGTCGCTTCGTTCACCAGGTACATGAGGCTGAAGAGGGACGACGCCGTGTAAATGGCGCTGGCGACGTTGTTTTTTTTGAGCTCGGCCGTTTCATTGATGGTGCCGGTCATGAGATCGCTCAACCGGACGCCGAGAAAGTACGCGAATATCGTGCCGATGAAGGCGAGGGGCAGCTCGATGAGACCCTGGATGAGAAAATTAAGGTTGATGAATTTACTCGCCACACCGGCGTTCAGGAGCGAACGCTGCGGCACAAAAGCCGCGAGCAGGGTGGAGAGCGGTCCCATGCAGATGTACCCGGCGGAGAAGATGAAGGTGGCGAAGAGAATGCCGACCGCCAGGTTGCTCTTCTTGAGCTCCGCCATCTCGTCGATCCTGGTGGTGAGGCCGGTGTAGACGGAGATGCCGATCCAGAGGAGGAGGAGGGCGACGGCGCCGCTCACGGCGTAGATGACAATGATGCGCAGGATGTCGACGACGACCTCCCCGCCCGCCGGGTTTTCATTCGCGAACAGGGTCGTCAGCGTCGTCATGGCGGGTTCGACCGACTTGTTCACCATGATCACCAGGGCGAGGATGAAGGCGAGGAGCACCACGGCCACGGCGGCGTTCTTCTTCTTGAGCTCCTTCTGTTCGTCGATGTCGCGCGTCAAAAGCATGAATATCTTGAGGCTGAAATAGAATACCAGGAAGCCGGTCACGAGCGACAGGACGATCTCGATGACCCCTTCCAGAATCCGCATGCCGTTCATGTCATTCCCCCTTTTGAAGCGGGAGGCGGGCCCCCTTAATATAGTATGAAGTATATGCAGCAGGTATGGAAATGCAAGGCGGGCCCGGCTC
>CAZKOS010000319.1:0-2597 GCA_964554445.1 uncultured Spirochaetaceae bacterium
TCTTTTCCCGTGAACCGAATTTATGAAAGGAACCGCCATGGAACAAGAGCTCAATGTCCGACTTTCGGGTGAAGCCGGGCAGGGGGTGGAAACCCTCGGCCTCATCCTCTGTCATGTACTCAAGAAATCCGGTTTCCATTTTTTCGCCTCCCAGGATTACATGTCCCGCATCCGCGGGGGCAACAACTTTGTTCAATTCCGGGTCGCCACGCGCCCGGTGGCGGCCTCCAGGGACCGGGTGGACCTGCTCGTGGCCCTCGACCGGGCGAGCGTCGGCCTGCACGGCAAGGCCGTGCACAAAAGCGGCGTCATCCTGCAGGACGGTGAAGATTCCGGAGGCGGGACCGATGGACAACGGTCGGTGAACGTGCCGCTGAAGAAAATCGCCCAGGAAAAGGGCGGCGGGCCGATCTTCGTCAACACCGTGGCCCTGGGGGCGGCGGCGGCGCTGCTCGGGCTGCCGCTCGGGGTCGTCACCTCCGTCCTGGAGAAGTCCTTCGCGGGCAAAGGCGCGGACGTCGTCGCCAAGAATACCGCCGCGGCGGCGGGCGGTTATTCGTACGCGGCGGAACGCGCCATTGGAACCCTCCCCCGTCTGAAACCGGTGAAACTGCCGCCGCAGTATTTCATCAACGGGAGCGAGGCGATCGCCCTGGGCGCCGTCGCGGCGGGCGTGCAGTTCTACTCGGCCTATCCCATGACCCCGTCGACCGGCATCATGAACGCATTGGTCGGCTGGGCGAAGCGGTTCAACATCGTGGTGGAACAGGCCGAGGACGAGATCGCCGCGGTCAACATGGCGATCGGCGCTTCGTACGCGGGCGCCCGGGCCATGACCGGGACCTCGGGCGGCGGCTTCGCGCTCATGACGGAAGGCGTCAGCCTGGCCGCCATGACGGAAACGCCCCTGGTGGCGGCGGTCGTCATGCGACCCGGTCCGGCCACCGGTTTTCCCACCCGCACCGAGCAGGGGGATCTCAATTTCGTTCTCCACGCGGGGCACGGCGAGTTCGCCCGGGCGGTCTTCTCTCCGGGAACGCCCGAGGAAGCCTACGCCTGCACCGTCCGGGCCTTCGACCTGGCCGCCCGTTACCAGATTCCGGCCTTCATACTTTCCGACCAATACCTGGCGGACGGCCTCACGAACACGCCCGTCTTCAAAACCGGACCGGTCGAGCTTCCCGCGGACGTCATCTCCCGGGAGGAGGGCCGGGGAAAGGCGGAATACCTCCGCTACGCCCTCACCCCGGACGGGGTTTCGCCTCGGGCCGTGCCGGGCTGGATCGACGGCGTCGTGTACGCGGACTCGGACGAGCACACCGAGGAGGGGCATATCACCGAGGACGCGGACGTCCGGGTGCGCATGACGGACAAGCGCCTCTATAAAAAAATGAAGCGGCTGTCCGCCGAGGCGCTGCCGCCGGTCGTCCGGGGGGGCGGGAAGGCGAAGACGTTTTTCGTCGGATTCGGCTCGACCGCCCCCGCCCTCGAGGAGGCGCGCGAGACGCTGGGCGACGAAGCGGTCGCGGTGGTTCATTTGCCCCAGGTCTGGCCGCTGCCCGCGAAGAAGCTGGCCGCGCTGCTGGGCGCGGCGCGGGCGGTATACACGGTGGAAAACAACGCGGGGGGCCAACTGGCCGGGCTTCTGCGGCGCGAGCTCGGAATCGCCGTCGGCGGTTCGATTCTGAAATACGACGGCCGTCCTTTTTCGCCGGACGAGCTGGTCAAAGAAATGAAAAGGAGGGTGTGACGATGCAAGCCACGGACTGGTCGACCAAAGATCCGATCGCCTGGTGTCCCGGGTGCGGCAACTTCTTCATTCTCAACGCGGTCAAGCAGGCCCTCGCCTCGCTCGGGAAAAACCCGTCTGAGGTGCTTCTCGTGTCGGGCATCGGACAGGCGGCGAAGCTGCCGCACTACGTGCGCGCCAACTGCTTCAACGGGCTGCACGGCCGGGCCTTGCCGGTCGCGACCGGCGCCAAGATCGCCAACCGCGCCCTCACCGTGCTCGTCACCACCGGGGACGGCGACTGCTACGGCGAGGGCGGCAACCACCTGCTCCACGCCATCCGGCGGAACATCGATATCACGGTGGTGGTCCACGACAACCAGATCTACGGCCTCACCAAGGGCCAGGCTTCGCCCACGACCGGGGAGGGCTTCCACACCAAGATCCAGCCGGACGGCGTCATTCTGCAGCCGTTTCTGCCCCTGGAGTTCGCCATCGCCCTGGGCGCCGGCTTCGTGGCCCGCGGGTACTGCCGCGACGTCGACCATGCGGCCGGACTCATCCTGGCGGGAATCGCGCACCCGGGTTTCGCCCTCATCGACCTGCTACAGCCGTGCGTCTCGTACAACAAGAAGAACACCTACCAGTGGTACGGCGAAAGAATCTATAAGGTCGGGGAGGAGAGCGGCTACGATCCCCACGACAAGGACCTGGCCCTGCGCACGGCGCGGGAGTGGGGGGAGAAAATCCCCATCGGCGTCATCTACAAGAACGGACGGGAGAGCTACGAGAAGCGGAGCGGGATCGAGTCGCTCCCCCCGCTCGCGGAAATGAGGGACCGGCCGCGCGACCTGGCCGAGACGCTGGG
>CAZKOS010000320.1:0-2586 GCA_964554445.1 uncultured Spirochaetaceae bacterium
TTCCTCAATCCGTTTCCGGACCGCCGGAACGTCAACCATGAGCTTTCTCGATCTCGAAACGATCCTTTTCAGAAACATCATCAGCAGCGCGGCCTGCGTCATCATCGCCTGGTTTCTCTGGCTGCAAAACCACAAGCGTTTCTCCGGGCTGGGATTCTGGCTTCTCTACTCCTGCCTGCAGTTGGTGAGCTTCTTTCTCCTCGCGCTCCGCGGCGTGATTCCCGCCTTCTTTACCGTCGTCCTGTCCAATGTTCTCATCATGTGCGCCACGCTTTCGGTCTACGTGGGATTGGCCCGCTTCTTCGGATTGCCGGCGGCGCGATTGTTGAACATCGCGATCATCATCGTCTTTATGCTGGTGCACGTCTTCCTCACCTACGGGTTCCCCAGCCTGAAGCTGCGCGGCATCAACGTGGCGCTCGGCTTGCTCGTGATCTGCGTTCAGGCCGCCTGGCTCCTGCTGGTGCGCGTCGGCGCGGAGGCGCGCCGGACCGCCCTGCCTTCCGGCGTCATCTTTCTCATATTCTGCCTGATCAGCGCGGGGCGCGCCGTTTTCGAAATCATCCTGCCGCCGGCCGGTCATTCCCCGGGAGGCGACTTTTTCAACAATCTGAGCCTGCTCTTGTACCAGATTCTCACCATTATTCTGGTTTTCAACCTCTTCCTCATGGTCAACCGCCGCCTCATCGCGGCGCAGGCGCGGGAAATCGCCGAGCGAACCCGGACGGAAAAGCTCCTCCAGGCCTCCCTGAACGAAAAGGAGGTGCTGCTGCGGGAGCTCTATCACCGGACGAAGAACAACATGCAGGTGATTTCATCGCTGCTCGCCCTGGAGGCCGGCAAGCTGGGAAACGAGGAAGCTTCCCGGATCCTGAACGATATGGACTTCCGCGTCAAATCGATGGCCCTCGTCCATCAAAAGCTCTATCAGTCGCGCAATCTCTCCCGCCTCGACCTGGGGGAGTACGTGCGGGAGCTCGTCACGCTGATCATGGACATGCACGCGGCGAAGGAGGGACGGGTGACCGTCGAATTCGACTGTCAATCCATTCCCGTGCTGATCGATTCGGCGGTGCCGGTCGGCCTGATCGTGAACGAGATCGTGTCGAATTCCCTCAAGCACGCGTTTCCCGGCGACCGGCCGGGAGAAATCCGGGTGGAGGTCGGGAAAACGGACGCCGGGGCGATCAGGCTCGGCATTGCGGATAACGGGATCGGACTGGTTCCGGAACGCGACCTGCGCGCGTCCGGCAGTCTGGGGATGCAGATCATTTTCGGCGTCGCCCGCCATCAGCTTGGGGCCGAGGTGGCGTACGAGTCGAAAGAAGGGCTGCGCTGGAGCGTCGAATTCCGGGACGATCGCTACCAGCCGCGGGTGGAAGCATGAACGCGCGAAAAAAGATCAAGATCCTGATCGTCGAGGACGAGTTCATTCTCACCCTCGAATTGAAGACGGGCCTCGAGGCGATGGGGTTCGAGGTGTGCGCGCCGGTCGCCTCCGGGCGGGAGGCGCTGGAGGCGGTCGCCGGCGAGCGCCCCGATCTGGCGGTCATCGACGTCAACCTGGTGGGCGACATGAACGGATTGGAATTGGCGGCCGAGCTCAAAAAATCCTTCGCGGTCCCGTTCATTTTCATCACCGGCATCGCGGACGAACACACCTCGGCGCGCATCCGGGAGCTCGAGCCCCTGGCGAGTCTCATCAAACCGATCCACGCCCGGGACATCCATGACTTGATCCGGGACCGGCCGGAATTGAGCGGGGAATCGAACGATAATGACGGGTAACTTTTCTTTTCAGCAAGTTGGACGAACTACGCCACGGCCGAATTTGACAAAGCGCGATACCTGGAGTACATTTAACGTACGGAAAGGCGTACGGTAAAAGATGTCTTCAATAAATATCACGAATGCAAGGAAGAACCTGTACAAGCTCATTGAGGAAATTCAAGATGCCCATGAGCCGATTACGATTACAGGGAAAAAATATTCGGCGGTTCTCATTTCAGAAGAGGATTGGAGATCGATCGAAGAAACACTCTATTTAAGTTCGATTCCAGGAATGCGTGAATCCATTAAAAAAGGGCTTGTCGAACCGTTATCGAAAAGTTCATCCAAACTGAAATGGTAATAAGTGTATAAACTCTACTATACAAAACAAGCCCAAAAAGATGCGCTGAGAATAAAACAAAGCGGCTTAAAGCAGCACGTAGAGAAATTGTTGGCAATTTTGGGAAAAAACCCGTCTAAATCTCCTCCGCCTTTCGAAAAACTTCTCGGTGACATGGAAGGCGCTTATTCAAGGAGAATCAATATTCAACACCGGCTTGTTTATCAGATTTATGAAAAGGAAAAATCGGTAAAGATAATCAGAATGTGGACTCATTTTGAATAATTGCGTGCGGCGCACCGCGCCCGACACTGCGCACGTGTAGCCGCCTTCGCTTCGTTCCGGCAGCTTCGGATATCCACAAAATGTTGATGCCTCTCTGCATCCCCTTTGAGCGCACTGTTTTAGACTGCCTGTCCAAACCCCGTTCTGATCGAAACTCATTTGATAGCTCACGGTCCCCGCCTTCCGACTCC
>CAZKOS010000321.1:0-2576 GCA_964554445.1 uncultured Spirochaetaceae bacterium
GACATCAAGTCGGTCATGAATACCGTGACCCAGATCCTGAAGGCGCGCGAGTAGCTCCCGAAAAAAAAGAGGCTCTCCCGAGTCTCTTTTTTTTCGTTCAGAATCAAAAAAGAATTTCATTTCTCACCGAATTTTGAAAACCGAATACGGTTTTCAAAATTCGGTCAGGGCAATTCGATGAAGGCCTGGTCGATGCGGTTCTCGCGGAAGGGCTTCGTGAGCTGGAGGCGGGCCAGGCGCCGGTATTCGCCGGCCGCGTCCGTCGCCGCCAGGAGCCTGAGGAACCGGATGCCCGAGTCCCTGACCGGAATGGTCTCGTAACAGATGAGCGCCAGGTAGTAGAGGCGCTGGAAAAAGCTTCGGTCCTCCAGGTAAGCCCGCACGTCGTCGTTGGAGAGCGCCTCGCGCAGGAAATCGGCCAGGGTGGTGAAGCGGTAGTCGAGGTTGGTCTTCCGGATCTCGACCATGCCCTCGGTGACGAGCGGGATGATCCCGAAGAGCGCGTACTGGAGGGCCGGCGTGAAATTCCAGCTCACGTAATAGTAATGCGCCAGCTCGGAGAGGGCGGTCGTGGAAAAGGTCTCCGGAAGGCGATTCAAGAGGAACATGGCGTCGAAGCCCTTGTTGGTGAACAGCTTCATGAGCGCGTCGCGGTACCGCACGCGTTCCCGCCCGCTGCCGGAAAACACCTGATCGTCCTTCACGATCGACTTGAGCGTCTCCTCCATCTTCCCGTAGCGCTTCTGGTTGAAATAGAGCCGCGCCAGGCGATAGAGGACGTCGTACTGCATTTCGGGAACCGTGAAGGACTGCCGCTCGTCGTACGCCTTGAGGTACTGGCGTTCCGCGATCGCGTAATCCCCCTGGGAGAAGTAGACGTCGCCGAGGCCGAGCTCCGCCTCCGGCAGCACTTGGGCCCGCGCCAGGGCGTCCTTGAAGTGGAGGATGGCCTCCCCGTACCGCCCGCGGGACATGGCGAGCCGGCCCCGTTCGCAGTCCACCCAGGCGGGCTCTCCCGCGTCGGGCTCCTCCGCCTGGGCGAAGAGCGGGATCGAGGGGACAAGGAAAAGCGACAAAACGACGGCGGCGGCGAGACGCTGGGTGTTCACAGTTTTTCGAGCTCCTCCAGGAAGGCCTCCAGGGCGCCTTCTATTAATTCTCGACGGATTATCCCGCCTTTTTTAAAGATAAGTGCGCGGCCGCCCGCGCCCGTAATTCCCAGGTCGGCGTGCGCCGCTTCGCCCGGCCCGTTCACCGGGCAGCCCATGACGGCGACGGTGACGTCCTTGTCGAGGGCGGCGAGCCGCGGCGCGAGCCGCTCGCAGAACTCGCGCACCGGGAACTCGGCCCGGCCGCAGGTGGGGCAGGAGACGATGTTGACGCCGCGCCTGGAAAGCCCGGCGGCGCGCAGGATCTCCCGGCCGGCCTCCACCTCGAGCCGGGGCTCGTCCGAGAGGGACACCCGCACCGTGTCCCCGATCCCTTCGGAGAGGAGGGCGTAGAGGGCGGCCGAGTTCTTCACCAGGCCGGGCACGAGCGGTCCGGCCTCGGTCACGCCGAGGTGAAGCGGTTGATCGTGGCGCTTCCGGAAGGCGCGGTTCACCGCCACGGTCGTCGCCACCGAGGACGATTTGAACGAAAAGACCGCGCCGCCGAAGGAGAACTTATCGAGGAGCTCGAGCTCCTCCTCGGCCGAGGCGAGCATGGCCCTGACCGCGTCCGGCTCCCGGCGGAGCGCGGGCCGGAGCGAGCCTGAGTTGACCCCGACGCGGACGGCCGCCCCCGCGCCCTTGGCCGCCTCGAGCACCTCCCGCACCTTCCAGGCGGGACCGATGTTTCCGGGGTTGATGCGCAGCTTGGGGACGCCGCGCCGGAGGCACTCGAGCGCGATCCGGTGGTCGAAGTGGACGTCGGCGACGAGGGGGAAGTCGAGCCGCGCCTGGAGCTCGCCCAACAGCTCCGCCTCGCGCAGGGTCGGCACGGCGAACCGCAGGATGTCGCAGCCGGCCGCGCGCAGGGCGGCGATCTCGCCCAACAGCGCGTCGTCGACGGTCGTCAGCGGTTTCTTCCACATTGTCTGGACCGTGACGGGAGCTCCGCCCCCGATCGTGACGTTTTTCACGCGGACGGCCCGGGAAGGCGGATATTTCAATTCGGGTTCATTCGAAGGTTGCGGCATTGGTATAAAGATACGTCAAGCGGAACGATCCATCAAGTAAGGGATGAGGGAACCACGGATGATCACGGATGAGATTGATGACACGGATGGAGAAGGAAAGGGAACCACTGATAACACTGATGAAGACTGATGACACTGATGGAGGAAAGGATAACGGATGAGGAAGGAAAGGGAACCACGGATGGCGCGGATAAGACGGATGACACGGATGAGGATAAGATGAAAGAGATGTGACGTTCGCTGAGCGTAGTCGAAGCGAACACCGGCAGGAGGCATAACATGGCAAAGAAAACAGGACCACCGATCACACCGAAGGGGATCTCACAACACAGTTTCCAGTGACCGATGGCACCGATCGGGAGAAAAACTACGGATAGGACGCGGATGGGAAGAGGGG
>CAZKOS010000322.1:0-2567 GCA_964554445.1 uncultured Spirochaetaceae bacterium
CTCCGTGTCCTCCGTGTCCTCCCCTGTCTTTCCCTGGTTTCCTGGTTTCCTCAGGGGTCTCTTCTTCTTCTCCGTGTTCTTCCCTGGTTTCCAGGTTTCCTCAGGGGTCCCTTCTCCCTCTCCGTGTCCTCCGTGTCCTCCCCTGTCTTTCCCTGGTTTCCTGGTTTCCTCAGGGGTCCCTTCTCCTTCTCCGTGTCCTTCCCCGGTTTCCTGGTTTCCTCAGGGGTCCCTTCTCCTTCTCCGTGTCCTTCCCCGATTTCCTGGTTTCCTCAGGGGTCCTTTCTCTCTCTCCGTGTCCTCTCTTTGGAAGCCGGCAAAGCAACGGCTGGCGCAGCCAACGACAATTCCATATAATGGCGCGATGAACCTCTTCGAGGCCTCGTCCAAACGTCAGTTCGAACCGCTGGCCGCCCGCATGCGGCCGCGCACGCTCGAGGAGTTCGTGGGCCAGGATCATATCCTGGGCAAGGGGCGGCTTTTGCGGCGCGCCATCCAGCTCGACCAGCTGTCGTCGCTCATTTTTTACGGCCCGCCGGGCACGGGCAAGACCACGCTCGCCCGGGTCATCGCCAACACGACCAAGAGCATTTTCACCACCCTGAACGCCGTCCTGGCCGGCGTGCAGGAGGTGCGCGCGGTGGTGGCCGAGGCGCAGAAGCAGCGCGATTACTACGACCACCGCACCATCCTCTTCGTGGACGAGGTCCACCGCTGGAACAAGGCGCAGCAGGACGCGCTTCTCCCGTGGGTGGAGAACGGCACGGTCGTCTTCATCGGGGCCACCACGGAAAATCCCTTCTTCAAGGTGAACCAGGCCCTTCTTTCGCGGAGCCGGGTCTTCCAGATGCTGCCGCTGACGGCGGACAATCTCTTCGCCGTGGCGCGCCAGGCACTGGCCGATCCGGAACGCGGCTACGGGAAGTACAAGGTGGCGATCGCCGACGACGCGCTCGCCCACCTGGTGAAGGTCGCGGACGGCGACGCGCGCAGTCTCTTGAACGCGCTCGAGCTGGCGGTGGAGACGACGCCGGACAAGTTCCCGCCGCCGCCCGGCGCGGAGATCGCCGTCACCCTCGACATCGCGCAGGAGAGCATTCAGAAGAAGGCGGTGCTCTACGACCGCGAGGGCGACTACCACTACGACACGATCTCCGCCTTCATCAAGTCCCTGCGCGGCTCGGACCCGGACGCGGCCGCCTACTGGATGGCGCGCATGGTGGCGGCGGGGGAGGACCCGGCCTTCCTCTTCCGGCGCATGCTCGTCTTCGCCTGCGAGGACGTGGGGTTGGCCGATCCGCAGGCGCTCGTCTTCACCGAGGCCTGCGCCGCGTCTTTCGAGCGGGTCGGCCTGCCCGAGGGGCGCTACCACCTGGCCGCCGCCTGCCTCTACCTCGCCACCGCGCCCAAGTCGAATTCGTCCATGGCCTTTTTCGACGCGCTGAAGGCGGTGGAGGAGGAAGCTCAAGGAGACGTGCCCCCGCACCTGAAGGACGCGAGCCGCGACCGGCAGGGCTTCGGCCACGGCGAAGGCTACCTCTACCCGCACGCCTTCCGCGACCATTGGGTGAGCCAGCAATACCTGCCGGACGCGCTCAAGGGCCGCGTCTTCTTCAAGCCGGGCGACATCGGGTACGAGCGATCGATCAAGGCCGAGGTGGAACGCCGCCGCGAGATCCAGCTCGATTCGCTCGCGCTCGCCGCGCGGCCCGAGGTGCTCTCCTACGCCGCGGACGCGAAGAGCCGCGAGGCCTGGCTGCGCCGCGCGCAGGGAAGCCTTTACGCCGAGGCGGCCGACGCCCGCGAGCGCGTGTTCGCCGCGCTCTCGGTGGCCCGTCACGACCGCGTCCTCGACCTCAATGCCGGCCGCGGCCTCCTTCTCTGGGAGGCCGTGCGCCGCACGCCGGAGGGCGGCGTCGCGGGTCTGGTCTGGGACAAAGCGGCCCTGGAGATCTTGAGCCACTACGCGGCCGAAAAGCCGGAAAGCGAGCGCCCGCTCCTCGTCCACAGGACGCCCGCCGCGTTCACGGAAGCCGATCTGCCGGCCGGTTGGCGCGGGGCCTCGTTCGAACACGTCGTCGGGCGGAGCGCGTGGGAGGGCCGCGACTCCGGCGCCGCCCTCGGCGCGCTGCTGCGCGGGTTTCTCAAGCCGGGCGGCCGGGTGTCGCTCGCCGAGCGCGTCCCGCGCCGCAGCACGCGCCTCTCGGAGCTCGTCCGCGAGACCTGGCCCGGGGGGGCGGAGGTTCTTGAAAAGATCGAATCGCTCGTGTACGCCAATCCCGACAACCCGCTGGTCGACTGGGACGAGACCGACGTGGAGGGTGCGCTGGAGGCCGCGGGTCTCGCGATCGTCGCCGGGGAGCTCGTGCCGTACGCGGAGCGCCGCTTCATCGCCCCCGCCGACGTCGAGCGCTGGCTCAAAGCCGATCCGAAGGTCGATTCCTACGGCAAGCGCCTGACCGAGGTCCTGCCGCCGAAGGAGCGCGCTCCCTTCGCCGCCGGGCTCCGCGAATCGCTCGCGGGCCGGGAAGTCGAGTGGCGGACGGTCGTGCTCTACATTGCCGGGGAGA
>CAZKOS010000323.1:0-2562 GCA_964554445.1 uncultured Spirochaetaceae bacterium
GACTAGGCTACAATGGTAACATGAGAAGACACCCGTCTCTCGCCATCGCCGCCGCGCTCGTCATGGTCGCGCCGCTCTTCCTGGTGGCCCTCGCCGCCGATCCCTCGGGAGGCGGGCGGTTGATCGACAAAACCGGGAAAACGATTCAGACGCGAATCCTGCCGCCGCCGGGCTACGAGCGGGTGCCGGTCGCGGCGGGCTCGTTCGAGGAATTCCTGCGAAACCAGCCGCTCAAACCCCACGGCGCCCGCGTGAAGTACTGGGACGGGCGCGAGAAGGACCCGGCGGGCGTGTACTGCGCGGTCGTCGACCGGGCCATCCGGCCGGGGGACCTGGAGCAGTGCGCGGACGCCCTCATGCGCCTGCGCGCCGAGTACCTCTTCGCCCGGAGGCGATATTCGGAAATCGCCTTCAATTTTCTGTCCGACGGCAGGCCCCACCGCTACGTCGACTTCGCCGGAAGCGACCGCTCCTACGCGACCTTTCTCACGTATCTCGATTACGTGTTCGCCAAGGCCAACACCACCTCCTTTTACGGCCAGCTCAGGCCGGTGAGGGATCCCGCCGGCATCCGAATCGGGGACGTCTTCATCCAGAAGCACCGGGCCATCAACCACGCGATCATGGTGGTCGACATGGCCGTCAACCCCGCGACCGGGGAGAAGGTGTTCCTGATGGCGCAGAGCTACATGCCCGCCCAGGAGACCCAGATCCTCATCAATCCATGGAATGCTTCCTTGAGCCCGTGGTACCCGGTCCGCTTCGGCGAGATCTTCGACACGCCCGAGTGGCGGTTCCACCCGTTCAAGGACCTCAGGCGGTTTTAAGCGAGCGCCGTCATTTCCATCTCGATCCCCATATCCCGAAACTTCACTGGAAAAAAATTTATAAGGAAGCCGGGAAACCGGGAACGAAGGCGGGGAAAAAAGCGGCGGAAATCAAGAACAGATAAATTATTGCGACAGACTTCTCTTCATCTTCATTTTTTTTTCCTTTCCTGGATTCCTGGTTTCCTTATCGAATTCAGCAAAGGGAGGCCCGGGGGAGTGAACCGGCTGGACGATGTGTCCCGGTGGTTCCCTAAGCCCTCTCCGCCGGGCTATAATCGAGCCGACGGAACACGTGAGAGGCGACGCCCATTGAACTACCGTTTCCTGGAAGAAAAAATCGACGCCCTGCGCGGCCTGCCGCAGTACGCGGACTGCGGGTTCGACGACGAGGCGCTCATCGCCTTTTCCCGCGTGCTCGAGGATCTGCGCGGGTGGGATCTCATCCGGATCAACCCGTTCGCGTTCGCGGGAAAATACGATTTCCGGCCCGACGACGCGGTCAGCCTCTTCCTCCTCGGCGCCAAGGCCGGGCTGTTCTCGTTCGAGTGGAGCCTCGTCTGTCCGCGCTGCGGGCGCCGGGAGCGCACGTACGCTTCGCTGCGCGCGCTCGACCGGGACGTCTTCCGCTGCCCGCTCTGCGACGCGGAGGCGACGGTCGCGGCCGACGACCGGCTGGAAGTCTCCTTCACCCTGCCGCCGTCCGCCTCCGGCGAGTGGCCGGATTCAGCCGTTTCCCTGCCCGACTATTGGTCCTATTTCTTCGCGACCTTTTTCGACTGGACCCGGGAAACGCTCGACGATTTCGAGCGTCGCTCCCCGGGGCCGCAGCCGCCGATCCGCTTCGTCGCCCTCCCGCGGGGCAGGAAGGCGCGGATCAAGGTCGACGCCGCCCCGGCCCGCTCGCTCAGGCTCGTCTCCCTCGAAACGCACTCGGAGTTCCTCCTCAATATGAAAAGCGATCCGGACCGCCCGCCCGCGACGGTCGACCTCGAGTACAGGGAAGCGGGCTTCGACCGGCGGGAGGCGTTCGTCCCGCCGGGCCCGACGGAGATCGCGCTCTCAAACCGCGCCCGCCCGGCCCTGGGCTGCCTCATCGGATCGCCCGATCCGGACTTCCTGCGTTCGCTCATTGCCGCGCACCCGCCCGCTTTCGGGCCTTTCTGTTCGGGAAAGGCGCTGCTCAACCATCAGACCTACCGGGACCTTTTCACGCCGGACGATCTTCCGGATCATCTCTCGCTGAAAATCGACGACCTCACGATCCTGCGCGCCGATCCCGGCGGCCGAACCGTGCCGTCCGCGCGGTCGCGAAGCGGCGGCGATTCTCCTCCCGCGCGCCGGCGCTTCGACCTGCTCGCGGCCGTGGCGCGGGCGCACCGCGGCGCGATCGGGCGGGAGGCCGACGGATCGGTCACGGCCACCTTCAACGCCCCGCTCGACGGCGTCAGGGCCGCCGTGCGCATGACCGCCGAGCTGGAAGAGACGGCGGCGGGGGAGGGCGCGGCCGGCATCCGGATCGGCCTGCACCGCGGCCCGGTCGTCGCGGTCAAGACCGATCGCCGGCTGGATTTCTTCGGCGTGGCGATGAACGTCGCCTCGCGCCTGCCCGCCCTCGCGGACCCCGGCGAGATCAGGCTGACGGAGGACGTGATGCGCGACGAGACGGTCGCCGCCTACCTGCGCGTCTCCGGCTATTCGGCCGTCGCGGAGGAGATCGCGCTCCCGGGCCCGG
>CAZKOS010000324.1:0-2559 GCA_964554445.1 uncultured Spirochaetaceae bacterium
CGATAACAATATGTAAAGGAAATCGCGGGAAAGAAAAATACCTTTTTGGTGTTTATCGAATTGATATTCAGGCAGAGTTATATTTCTTTTCAGCGCTTGAAATAATTGGTAACAGCGAATGAAATTCTTTGAACCCCCGGGGGTTTTGTCTTGAACCCCTGGGGGTTTTGTCTTGAACCCCTGGGGGTATAAAGAATATCGTTCGCGAAAAACAAAAACCAACGGGCGGAAAAACGAAAAGTAAAGCGACAGTAATATGAAATAATGCTGAAATATGCGTTTCCGGCTTGTATGAACGCCACCCGGGAACTCATGGACCATGATTACCGGATCTTATTTGATGGAACCATTTACCGAAAGAGAACTCACGATAAAAGATTAATTAAATAAAATAGATATATTGGAAAAAATAGTGTATATTTATATCAGCTGATATCGATTTCAAGTCTATCCCTTGCCAAACGGTTCATTTGCATAAGTCAGACAATATTTTGATTGAGAGGGATGACATGAGAAATGCCATTTTCTGTTGCGTTGTTGCCGCTTTCCTGGTTCTGTTCAACTGCACTCCACCGATTTCGGTACCCGTCGATGAGTACGGTAATGTGTCGATAACAGCCGGTGACAATGGCTTGGTGACCGATCTCAACGCGGCGATTGTTTTGGAAGAGGAATCCGTGGCCGGGGCGCCGGTTACGTCATTCAATTACAATATCACCCAGATTTCTCGCATAGAACCGCCGGAAGTGAGAGGCCACGCCGTCCAGGCCAATGACATCATCATTTCGGATAATATGGCGTACCTGGCCTACAACACCGCCGGACCGGTGTTCGACGGGGCGGTCTTGATCGTGAAAATCACCGGGAAAACGCTTCGCATAGAAAAGGAATTCGATTTCGCCTCCATGGATATCATATCGCTCAATCTCCAGGGAAGTAAGCTGTATTTCGGGGGCATGGCGGATCCGGACGTATTCGACGGCCAGCGGAGTTTCGTGGGCGTCATCGATCTGTCCGGGCCCAAAGCCTCCGCCATCGCGGGCAGCGTCGTCTATTTGAACAGCTACGCCGCGACCGGCATCGCCGCCCAGGGCGGCAAGTTTTACGTGAGCGTCGGGGCCGCCGACGGGGGCGTTGAGATACTGGATGACACCCTGACGCCCGAGTACGATTCTCCCGCCATCGACGCGGACGACATCCGGGACATCAAGGAGTATGGGGGCGGCGTCATCGCCCTGGCCGGCACCACTGACAGCGTGGAGACGGACGGCCGCATCCTGATCATCAAGGGAGAGGCGGTCGACAAGGAAATCGCCATACCGGATTTCGATTCCCCGGAGGCGAAAGCCACGATCGAAGTGAACGGCGATTACGCCTACCTGGGATTGTCCGCCAAGGGATTTCAGGTCTGCGACCTTGCGACCGAGGACGTCATTTTCACCTATCCCAATCCCGACGCGGAAGAGAACCACGTCACGAACAGCATCACGTTCCAGGACGACCTCATCTTCTCCGCCAACGGCGAATACGGCTTCCGCGTATTGAGATACACGCCCGGAGCCGCCTCGGCGTCCATCGTCGGGTACTACGGCTTCAACGGTCTGACCGACCGGTACGGTCAGAACTATTCGGCCAACCATATCAAATACCGGAACAAATATCTCTTCGTCGCCGCGGGGTCCGGCGGCGTTTGCGCCTATCAGCTGGCGCTGAAATAACGATTCATTCGAACGGTCAAGGCCCTCCCTCGAACGGGAGGGCCTTTTTTTACTGCATGACGGGGGACAGACGCCGCGTTCGAGGCGGATCGGTTGCCATCGAACTTTTTCCGAAGACGTGGTACGATTGTGGAGAGGAGAACGACATGGCGATGAATAATCGGGCCGCCGAAGCGGCGAACAAGGCCCACTGGGACGAGGTGGCGCCCGTCCACCTGAAGAGCTACGGCGTCGAAAGCCTCCTGCGCGGCGAGTCCTGGATCGACGAGATCCAGAAGCGCGAGCTTTACCCGGTCGCGGGCAAGGACCTCGTCCACCTCCAGTGCCACATCGGCACGGATACTTTGTCGCTCGCCCGGGACGGGGCGCGGGTAACGGGAGTGGACTTTTCGCCCGCCTCCCTCGCCGCCGCCCGCGAGCTGGCGGTGAAAATGGGACTCCAGGTTGAGTTCATCGAGTCGAACGTCCTCGAGCTTGCGGCTAAAATGGAAAGGAAATTCGATATTGTCTATACCTCCAAAGGCGTCCTCGGCTGGATCAGCGACATTAAAAAATGGGCGGAGACGATATCCTCCCTCCTCAAGCCGGGCGGCGTCTTCTACATCTTCGAACAGCACCCGCTCACCCTGACGTTCGACGATACGCTCGCGGGGGAACTCAAGATCACGCACTCCTATTTTCATCAAAACGAGCCCTTTCACTGGGACGACGACCATCCCGATTACGCGGACCAAAGCTATGTCCCCGTCCACAAGACCTACGAATGGACGTGGTCGCTCGCGGATATCGTGAACGCCGTCATCCGGGCCGGCCTCGTCATCGAGCTCCTGCACGAGCACGA
>CAZKOS010000325.1:0-2524 GCA_964554445.1 uncultured Spirochaetaceae bacterium
GCGCCGCCCGCGACCAGGCCGGCCCAGGAAGTCGCCCGGCCGAAGGCGCCGCTTTTCAGCATCACGGCCGAGAACACCGCCCATGAACCGGAGACGATGACGTAGGTCACGTGGAAAGCGTTTTCATTGAACATCGTCAGCAGGCTCTGGCCCGCGGCCAGGTTCATCGCCCGTTCGGCGTCGGTCGCGGCGGCGGCGTACTGCCTCGCGAGCACGAGCATGGGGAAGGCGGTGTTCGTCGCGTAAAAGGCCGCGATCCCGACGAAGAAAAGCGCCGCGGCGACGAGCATGGTCGCCTCGGCGGTTTTGCGGAGAACCATGAAAAGCCCGAGCATCATCGGGATGAAGAACAGGTAGGAGATCATCCCCAGCAGGTCGAAGGTCAGGAGTCCGGCCAGCCAGCCGTCGCGAAACAGCCGGAAACAATCGATTATGGTATCCTCCCGCAGGTGGAGGCCGTACACGACGATCTCGCCGAGCAGGAGCACGGCGATCACGAGGGCCGAGACGCCGCCGAGCCGGCAGAGGCCCAGCCAACGGGAATCGATGCGGGTGGGTGCGACTTTCGTTTTCATTTTGCCGTCCTTCATTTTTTCAGGAAATCAATGATTTTGCCCAGTAACCCGATACGCTCCGTATCGGAAATGAAAGCATTGGAAACGACATCCGAATCGCCGCAGGCCAGGATGTTCTCATTGGCGACCAGGAAAGCGGGGTCGTTGATGTCAGCGGGATTTTTGCTCGTGAGGGGATTGTTCAAGCCGAGCCCCGCGCCGCAGGCAAAAGTGCCGGCGACGTTCGTGAGGATGAGATTTTCGTCCCGTTTACCCGCCAGCAGCTTGACGGCGCAGGCCTTATGCAGGAAAAACCGCTTGTCGTGAAAATTGACGGCGACGTACAAAAAGTTGTTGTATTCGTTGTATTTGAAATTGACGCCGAAAAACGGGAGAAATTCGACGCCGTATTTTTCAGCCAGCGCGTTCGCGGGATACGGCACGGGAATGAATCCCATCGGCTTGAAAAATTCCGACCACGACGGCGCGTAGCTTTTAAGGCTGGAAAACATGTCGCCGAAAACCGCGATTTTTTTCGATACGGAAAGATCGCGTACGGCGTTCCGCGGAATCGTCTTGAGCGGCGAAATCACGATCACCCTGTCATCGGGCCGGACGCTCATTCCCTCCCGGTATTCGAGCACCGGGAGATTCGCTTGCCGCAGCGCGGTGAGGAACTTCGTGAATTCCATGAAGTTCCCGCCGTTTCCGTACACGATCACCCGGTTTTCGCCTGCGTGCGGGTCGGAGAAGGAAAAATCGTCCAATTCGGCCGGCGTTTTCGGGGGAAGGAGCCTGAAGATGACATTTTTCATGAAGGCGGCCGTTTTTGGGTCGCAAAAATTCATCGGGTATATTTTCTTGTACCTGAACTCCGGATTTCCGTTCCACAGGAACTCCGAGTCGCCCAGCACCGCCAGGCGGCCTTGTTTGTATTTGCCCAACCCGCCGACAATGCGGTTGCCGCGGAACGAGGTGAGGAGCGTCTCGCCCCGGTTGTTCAGCATCGTCAGGCTCGCGGCGTGCAGCAGGACCGGTCCTTCCTCCCCGAGAGGCCGTTTCGTTCTGATCCAGGGGGGGAAGTCCGGGAGGTCGCCCTCCGGATCGATGATGCCGTCGTCGTTTATTTTCCATCCCCCCGCCTCCGTGATGGGCTGGAGGAAGTCGGTCGAGTGGTATTCGTTTGTGTGTTCCGCGATCACCAGCACGTTGCCGCCGCGGCCCATATAATCCAGTATGTTGTGAACCTCGGCGTCCGTGAATTTGACTTCCATCGCCACCGGGATCACGAAAATCGTATCGTGCCCGAGATCGCGGAGAGCCTGGTCGTACGGCTTGTTGTTTTCCGCGGTATAATAGCCGAGGTTTTTCAAAAAGAGGTTGAAAGAAGCGTACCCCGCGTAACCCGGATCCCGTATGGGCCAGACCTGTTCCTTGAAGGCGTCGAAAACGATCAATGGGCGTTTGTCCACGCCGACCGCGTTTCCCGGTCGCCCGCAGGCGCCGGCAAGCAGGAGAAAAGGAAGAAGGGAAAGCAGGCGCATCGTTCTCGCGCTGAACATGTGCTCCTCCAATTGAGCGGGTATCGGCGTGCCGGGGCCGTATCATCGAGCGAATACGGACGCGCTTCTGGAATGCGGGAAATAGGCAATCGTAAAATGACGGGATCGATTCGGGCCCGATGACGCTTCCGGCCGGCGGCTCTGCGTCCGCCCCGGCCTCGAAGACAGCATAGCAATCAACACCCGGATGTTCAAGCCGAAGCCGTCCTCCCGTCGATTTTCGCTTTTCCGTTTCGGTAATTAATTGTAGATTCAACCGATGCGTGGCGGGAGACGTCCGCCCCGGCCCGGCGAGTGTGTCGTAAGCATGGCGACGGGGTTGCATGACGATCCCTCCGCAGTCGGCAGCGGACCGCGTGAGCGTGCCTCCTTTTTTCCCGCACGCACGCGGTCGAGGAGGAACGTGAT